>CAJFNV010000044.1 GCA_904395805.1 Candidatus Gallispira edinburgensis
AAAATATAAAACAAAAACGCGAAAGTTAACCAACAGTTTCATGACGCATTGGTGCCTTTCGCAGAAAGGTGGATTATAATTATGAAAAAAGAAAAAAAGATCTATTGCAAATCCAACGGGAAATATTATCCGAAATATAAAACTATTAATGGTTTGAATTATGTATTAGATGAAAGTCATTTCATTTATGTACTTAAAGGTGACGATATAAACGAAAGTTTAAAAAGAACGGTGGTATCTGATAACGATAACGGAGAAGAATTTGAAAACTTACCATTTAATTGAACGGAGGAATTATAATGAAAAACGAAAACTACATTCTTTCTAATTATGGGAAAGCTAGAGAAACTTTTTTAAAAAGCGAAAAGCCTGAGTTATATTTTAAACTTAAAAATTCGGACAAATTAATGGAGCACTTAATTGAAATTGATAAAGAAGCTTGTGAAATGGAAGATTCTCTTATAGTAGAATATTCAAGAAGCGAAGGTGTAACTGAGGAATTGAAAAAAGCTGATATGTTTGAGTGGGTAAAAAAAGTAAATTCTATTAAAAATAGAGCTCAGGAGATCGTTTACAATACGCTGATTTATATATGAGTTGTAGTTGTTGTTTTTATGCAAACGCAGGTACTCAGAAGTCAGATAAAAGCCTCGAAAGAGGCATAGCGGGGCGGTTTTACCGCCCCTCCCCTACGGGGTTTTTAAGAAACTAGCAAGCAGTCTATGTGTGTACCCATTTTGTGTACCCACATAGTTTTAAATAATTAAAAATAAAATTTTTAATTATTTAAAAGACTTAGGGGACACCCCTAATACCCCGGTTTTAAAAAAATACCTTTAAAGGAATGTGATTGAATAATGGTCAATAGGAAAAGAAACATACAAATTCACGTTGATATAGATGATGCTGCTTTAGAAATTTTAAAAAATAAACTCAAGAAAAATAACCTAAGCATTCAAGAGTTTTTTCAAAATAAAATAAAAAAGCCTGTCAGGTACATAGATACAGAACACAGATTTGAAATGAAAAGGATCAACAACCAGATAAACGAAACCGGCAAAAAAATAAATAACATCAGTGTCAGGATCAAAACTGAAAATATATATGAAAGTGATATTAACACAATTTATAATTTAATTGCAAATGTAATCAACTCGCAAAAAGAACTTAACGGAGTAATATCAAAATATTTTGAAACCATGAAGGAGGTTGACATTGACGATGAATAAACTTCCTCAAAGATCATCAAAACATCAAATTAAATTTAGACTAGATGACATAGAGAACAACATTTTTCATAGAAAGCTTAAACAAACAAATTTAACAAAACATGAATATTTACTGAGATTAGTTTTTTATGATTTTGTATGGTATACGCAAAATGAAAAGGACTTCATAAATACAATTAACAATACAAGCTATCAAATTTCGATGATATGCAGAAACCTAAAAATGATAATAAAACAATTAGAGGATGAGTTCTGGGATGACAGTGATATTGAAAAAATTAAAATAGGTATTAAAGAGATAGAACAATATCATTTAAATTATATTAACATGATTAAAGTAGATCAAATTTAATTAAAAGGGATGTGATGGTATAATGGCAATTACAAAAATACATAGCATTGTTGCCACTGTTCAAAAAGCTGTAGATTACATTTGCAACCCACAGAAAACAGACGAGAAACTTTTAGTAAGTTCTTACATGTGCAATCCTTCCACTGCACAAAAAGACTTTATGAGGTGTTTAAAGATGAATGCTAAAGGCATTGATAAAAGTAAAAGCAAAGAAAACTTTTATAAAATGCTTAATGGTGTTAAAGCAAATCATCTTATACAGTCTTTCCTGCCGGGTGAAATTACTAAAGAGGAAGCCCATGAAGTCGGTGAAGAACTTGCCAGACGACTTTTAGGAAATAAATATCAATATGTAATTGCAACCCATGTTGACAAAAATCATATACATAATCACATCATATTTTGCGATGTGGACATGATTGAGTTTAAACGCTATAATAAGACTTATTGGGATGTAAGAAAATTAAATGATGAGCTATGTATGGAAAGAGGCTTGTCTGTCCTTGATATTAATAAAGTTAATCGTAGAGGTAAAAGTTATAAAGAATGGTATGAGGGCAAAAAATATAAATCTTGGAAAGACACTATTAGGCTTAATATAGACTTTGCAATCAAAAATTCATATTCATATGAAAGCTTTCTTAAAATCATTGAATTAAAAGGCTGCGAGGTTGACGATTCAGGTAAATGGTTAAAATTTAGATTAAGCGAAGGGGAGCACACCCGTTGGTGTAGAGCAAGATCTAATACACTTGGAAATGAATACACTAGGGAAGCTATAAAGGAACGTATCAGGAACAAAAGCAATAATATAAAAGTAAATAAGTTTATTGATACAGATTCAAACAAGTATAAAAATAATTATTTCTTAAAACGTTGGGCAAAAATTCAAAATGTCAAAAATCAAGCTGAAATGATGAACAAACTGAATGACAGAGGTTTTAAATCTATATATGCAGCAAATGAACGATTAAAAGAATTAGATGCTCTTATTGCATCCAGTGATATTTTAATAGATGAGTTAGAAGAAAAGAATAAAATTTTGTCTAGCATTATAAATGCCCATCATATCTATAATGACAATTTAAAGTATTTTCAAAATTATAATTCTTCAAAAGATAAGGAAAAATATTTTGAAAGGCATGAATCTGAAATTAATAATTTCATATCAGCAGGAGAGTTGTTACTTAAATATAAAATTCCATTTGATTATGACATCAACAATTACATTGACCAATTAAATGAAAATAACAAGGAAATTACAAAGTACAGAAACAGAATTAATCCGTTGGTTGAAGAACGTGCAGATCTATTAAAAATATTAAATGAGTTAGATAAATATACCAAGGGTATAGAGGAACATTCTTATTCTACACATGAAAATAATAGCAACATTGAACATTAATAAAAAAAGGCTCCTATACAACTTGTAAGATGTATAGGGAGCCTATATCTTAGTTCTTGATTAACTGTCTGCTATCTTCTATATCCATAGAGGCAGAAATATCTTGCCTATTTAATCCTTTTGAAAGCATTTCATTATTTTTTTCTGTAGCTTCATATTCTGTCGCAGATAAAAGAGAGTCCAAAGAATAATCATCTTCTTTTATGACATTTTTATCTGCATTATGTTTATTTACAACTTCATTCAATAATTGACTTATTTCGGCAGATTTATTATTTTTTAAATTGTTTGCTATAATCTCATTTATAACAAATTCATCTACTCCTGATAAGTAAGCTTCTTTAATAGATATCATTGTAGGGCTATCCAGCCTGTTGTCTGCAATTTTATTTAACTGCTCAACAGTAATATCTGATTCTGTTAAAATAATTGCTATAGTTTCGAGCTGCTGATTATCAAAGAAACCTGAACATAATCTTGTAAACAGATCATCATCAATTTTTCTATTGAGATCATTTACTAAAACTCTGTGTAAAGCATACAACTGCAATCCTGAAAGTGCAGGGTTTAAAATCATTGACATTCTTTTATTAGATGGTCTTGTCTGATAGATAAGCCTGATAGCTGAAATTTGTTGTGAATTATAATTACGCAATAAAGAATTTACCAATGATAAAGGCATATTTTCAGAAATAGAACGGATTCCCTGAGAAATTACTTCGGTACTATATTTGTTAAAGCATAATATAGATAATTCAGCAGGATTAAAGTTTTTGTCAATTGCTGTTTTAAATT
Source organism: Candidatus Gallispira edinburgensis (assembly GCA_904395805.1). GTDB lineage: Bacteria > Bacillota > Clostridia > Lachnospirales > CAG-274 > Gallispira > Gallispira edinburgensis. The sequence goes on from CAJFNV010000044.1 coordinate 3,782, forward strand.
GATGCAACTGCTCATTGTTATATAGCGGATTGCCGTTTTTGTCTATAGCTGATTTTAAGCTATCATAAGTAATATCATAGTTTTTGTACAGCACCTGTGGAAACAATTCATATTCAATACTTGTTATTAAATGCCTTGACTGTTCTTTTACTGTATTTAGAATGTTAAGGGCATCTTCTTCCGTACAATCCTTAAAAATATCTAAATTTAAGTCTGGACTTTCAATTCCAAATTTACTTGCAACAGCATGTGCAACTAAATTTATATATTGTTCTCTTAATGAACCCTTTACTGTACCAAAATATCCTTTTTCTGTTACCAGATTTTTAATCATGTCATAAACAATCTTTTCATTTGATGGTTTATTATAAATATAAGATATTTTATTTCTGTAGTCATAGTGTGATTTTTCTGACTTATATGTATACACAAAGCGTGAATCGGACACACCTTTAATAGCATTTGATATATTAATATAATCAGATGACAATACCTTAACCGCATCACGATGTTTTGTGGCTTGTGTAGGCTTTGGCAAAGTTATTTGTGACACATCAAAAAATTTTTTTACATTATAGTAAGTTTTTTCTACTCCATTATTTTCAACGGTTTTCGGTGCAAGTAATGATATGCCCTTCTCGCCGCTTATTATTCTTCCTGAATATTTATTAATTATCTCTACAGATAAAACCTCTTTGGCATTTGGATTTTGATTATACAAAGCCAAACAATTTTTTATACTGAGATTAGAAAAATTTGTCATCAAATTTAAAAAATCAGATAATTTTTTACTATCAGTCGTACATTCAACTAAAGCTGCATGAGCATAGATATTATATTCATTTTTTGCTGCTTTTATTTGATCAATTACATTATTATTCTGCTCACTCATAGTCTTTCCTCCTATTATTTAAAACTCATTTCATATTTAGGTCGACAGTCATTATCGACTGTCATATAAACTGTGGCACTAAAATTTCTTTTAGTTTTTTTACTTTTGATTCCTGTTACTCTTATCCTGCCTGTTGATAATAATATTTTTGCAGCCTCCTTTGTGATTTTTTTGTTTAATTTAGAAAAATAAAAATCATTTTCCCATAATTTAAAATCACAAGCTGAGCAACCATAGTATATATTTCCTTTAACGGTCTTTTTCAGAAAAACTATACTACCACAAGCAGGACATGTTCCAATTTTTTCGTTTTCAACACTATCAGTAATCGGTTTTATCTTTGAATAATTAGCAACCCATGTTAAAATCAAATCCCTTATATCTGACATAAATTTTTCATAAGAGTATTCCCCTTTACTGACACTTAACAGTTTATTTTCCCAGTTAACAGTCATTTGAACTGATTTAACTTCTTCAGGAAGAACAGATATTAATTTTTTCCCTTTATCAGTTATTAATAACTTTTTTCTTTTCCTTTCAACATAGTTATCCTTGACCAACTTTTCAATTATAGCTGCCCTTGTTGCAGAAGTACCTAATCCTTTACGTTCTACATCACGTTCCATTTCTCTATTTCCTGCTTTTTCCATTGCATTTAACAGCGTATCTTCACTATAATGTTCAGGAGGACTGGTTACATGCTCTGAGACATTATAGCCGTCTATGGGCAAATACCCTTTTTCAAACATTAACTTCTCATTATTTGAATTTGAATAAGATAAGCCTAATAATTCAAACAAATATGAAGTTATTTTTTTATATCCATCAGACACAACCACATTACTTTTTGCTTCATAATCTTCATCTGCAAATTTTGCAATAACTTTAGTATCTTCAATAACCATTGGCTCTGACGTTGCTTCAACAAGTCTAAAAGAAATCAACTTTAAAATATTTGCCTCGTCTGTAGATAATGAAGATATGTCATTGTTTGTTCGTATATATATGGTCGGTATAATTGCATGGTGATCAGTTACTTTTTTATTATTCACAATAACACCTGTATCAAACTTTAACTTCGCTAAAAAATCACTGTTTATACTTTTTGCAAATGTTACTAATACAGCACTTATTAAATCATAAATTTTATTTTCCATGTCCTCTGTAAGATAATTACTGTCTGTTCTAGGATAAGTAATAAGTTTCTTTTCATACAAGGATTGTGCAATTTCCAATGTCTTGCTTGCTGTATAGCCAAAAAGCTTATTTGCCGTCCTTTGAAGTAGCGTAAGATCAAATAATTTCGGGGGCAAAGTTCTTTTATTTTTAATCTCTATATCTATAATTTCAGCAATATTATCCCCTGCATTCAGTACATTAAAGCATTCATCATAACTTTTGTACTTTTCTATGCTTTTAAAATTAATGCCATTTATAATAATGTTGCCATGATAATATTTTTCAGGAATAAAGTTATTAATGGAATTATCCCTTTCATTGATAATGTTAAGTGTAGGAGTTTGCACTCTGCCGATTCTTAATAATGTACCACCTCCATATATTAATGAAAATAAGCGAGTACCATTCATACCCACAAGCCAATCTGCTTCTTGCCTGCATTTGGCAGCTAAATATAAATTATCATATAAATATGAGGGTTTTAAATTTTTAAAACCCTCTCGAATAGCTTCATCTTCCATAGATGATAACCAAAGCCTTTTAAACGGCTTTTTACAGCCAGCATATTCATATATTAATCTAAAAATCAATTCCCCCTCTCTTCCCGCATCTGTTGCACATACAAGTTCGTCAACATCAGGTCTATTCATCTGCTTTTTTAATGCATTAAGCAAATCTTTTCCTGTTGCTGTATATTTTATATTTTTAGGCATTATAGGTAATGTATCTAACTGCCATTTTTTATAACGCTCATCGTACATATCTGGTGAACATAAGCCCACCAGATGTCCTGAAGCAAATGCTATAATAGACTCTGTATTTTCATAAAATCCACCTGAATTTTTATTATAATTTTTACCATATAAAGCCTTTGCTATACTTGTTGCAACAGATTTTTTTTCAGTTATTATTAATTTTTTCAATGACAGTTCTCCTCCTTAGTTATTTCAAAATTTGTATCTTTATTGCAATAATCTGCTTCAATCTTGGCGTCATCAAAAGTTGAATCAAGGCTATATTCATCTTCTGAATTTACTCTTGAATCTCCATCTATTGCCAGTTCCTTATTTAGTTTTTCAAGTTTGCTTTCCTTTTCTCTCAACTCGTCAAGCTGTGCAAATGGTTCATTTACTTCTTTTTTTGCAGCTTCGAATTGATATTTGGTCTTTTTAAGCAAATTTTGTGCTTCCTTAATCTTTATATCAATACTGTTTAAAAGGTTATCCAAACGTGTGATATTTCCAAACACATCAGTTCCTATATCTGTTTGATACGTCAGGTTAGCTTTTAAATTAATGACAAATACTTTTTTAAAGCTATCGAAAGATACATCCATTTTAAAGCCTTTATATTCGCCTACAGGCTTCGTTTTCTCATCAGGTCGAATACTTCTACAACTTTCGAGAAAAGCCGTGCCTGCCTCTTTTTTGTCGCTAAAATAAGTGCCGTCAACAGTCATTCCCGAAAATTTTTCGGAAGAGTTTGCCTCAGCAATAGCTACATCTTTTTCAGCAGCCTTTATATATTCATTAAGTTGCTGTATTTTTTCGGGATATTTCACATTAATATTTTCCTGTAAAGTACGCTTGTTCTCCTGATAGTTTGCGAATACCGTTCTGAGCCTGTTAACTTCAATGTCCAGATCCATCTTTTCTTTAATTTTGGGATCACCTGCAGCTAAAGCTTTGATTTCAGCATAGCTTAATACACATTCATCTATATCCTCTGCAGATCGAGCTGGAGACTTTGAAGTCATAATCTGGCTTATAAATTTTTGCTTATTTTCAACAAGTTGGTACAAATAAGCATCAAATGTGCCCTTTGTAACATAGTTAAATATGTCAACTTCCGAATTTTCGTTGCCCTGACGTATTATTCTGCCATTTCTTTGTTCGAGATCTGCGGGGCGGTATGGGCAGTCCAGATGATGTACTGCTTTTAGCTTGTTTTGACAGTTTGTACCGGTTCCAAGCTTACTTGTGGAGCCAAGCAATACTCTTACATCGCCGTCCTGAACCTTTGTAAATAAGGCTAACTTCTGCTCATCAGTTTTACAATCGTGAATAAATGCTATTTCACTTTCAGGGATACCCTTCTTTATTAATTTTGATTTGATATCATCATAAACACAAAAAGGTTTAATTTGACCATTTTTGTCTTTTCCGCCCGGAGTTGATAAATCACAAAATATAATTTGCGTTAATCTGTTTTCTGTAGTTTCTCTCCAAATGTCATAGACATTATTGATACAAGCATTAACCTTGCTGTTAGGATCATCAGGCAAAAGAGGATTTGCCAATCTTTGGTCTAAAGCTAACTTTCTGCCGTCATTTGTAATATTCAACATATTATCTTGACTTATATCGACCTTTTTAGACCTTATAGCCTCAGCTCGTTCTGCAAGCCCGTCAACCAGATCCTTTTGGTATTCGCTAGCCTCAGTAGCAATGGTATGATAATTTGCCTTTGGGACGGGTAAATTAAGCATATCAGGGGTTTTGATGTCTGCAACAGCTTTAAAAGTATTCATAAGCTCCGGCAGATTGAAAAACTTAGAAAACCTAGTTTTCATCTGATACCCTTTACCTTCAGGAGCTAATTCCAATGCAACCTGTGTTTCACCAAATGTACTTGCCCAGCTGTCAAAATGGTTAAGACCTAATGCTCTTAACTCATCATACTGCAGATAGGTCTGCATTGTATACAATTCCACCATGGAATTGCTGATAGGTGTACCGGTAGCAAAGACAACACCTTTATTATTGGTCTTTTCGTCAAGATACCTGCACTTCATAAACAGATCCTCCGCACGTTGAGAAGCAGAGCTTGAATTAATGCCCGCAATTCTATCCATTTTGGTATAGAAATACTTGTTTTTAAAAAAATGTGCTTCATCAATATACAGCTTGTCAACACCCAATTCTTCAAATGTTATTACTGTATCCCTTTTATCAGCATTATTTAATTTTTCAAGACGAGCTTCAAGATTTTTTCGGGTACTTTCAAGCTGTTTTACCGTAAAACCTCTTGACGCACTGGTGTCGCTATGTAATGCAATTAAAAAATCTTCTACCTCATCTAATTCGTTTTGTATAAATTCTGCCTGACGTTCTGTAGACAATGGTATCTTTTCTAATTGATTATGAGAAATGATTATAGCATCATAGTTACCTGTAGCAATTCTTGAACAGAATTTTTCTCTGTTTTCCTTAGAAAAATCTTTTTCTGAAGGAATTAATATGTTTGCAGTCGGATAAAGCTGAAGAAATTCTTTCCCCATTTGATTAACAATAGCCTTTGGAACTACGATCATGCTTTTGCTACATAATCCAAGTCTTTTGCTCTCCATGGCTGATGCAATCATTTCAAAGCTCTTGCCTGCACCTACAGTATGAGCAAGAAGAGTATTCCCACCATAAAGTGTATGGGCGATAGCATCGATCTGATGCTTACGCAATGTAATTTCAGGGTTTATGCCTTTAAATGTAATATGACTGCCATCATATTCACGAGGTCTTATGGAATTGAATTTTTCATTGTAAATTTTGCACAGCTCTTGCGTTCTGTCATAATCATCCCATACCCATTCTTTGAATTTATTCTTAATGAGGGTCTGTTTCTCTTGTGCTAAAAGGGTTTCTTTATTGTTTAATACAGCTTTCTTGTTTCCTTTTTCATCTTCGATATAATCATATATGCGAATCGGTCGCATATTAAGAGTAGATTCTATTATTCTGTAGGCATTCATTCGTGAAGTGCCGTAGGTGGTATTTGCTTTAACATTATTGCTATCAGCAGTTCTGTTGCTTATACCGTAATTTGATGTATATTTGTCAAACCCAATAACAACTGTATTCACATTAAAGACATCAAAAGCATCTCCTGATCGTATGCTTTCTCTGCACCAATATGGGGTATCAAGCAGTTCATACATAAACTGCTGATAATACTTAACCGGTATCCATGTAGCACCAAGCGGTGCTGATATTTCAGCAGGTTTTAAATCCTCCGGCTGCACAGCCTCAAGAGATTTAACATTTACTTCAAATCGGCTGCTTTGAGCTGCATAGGTTTTTGCAATACTTAATTTTTCCCTGACATTGCCTGATAAATATTCGTCAGCATTTTCAAATACCCCTGTAACCGGATTTTCAAAAATTACTCCCTCAAGGTCTTTTATAATTTCCTCTTTTGGTTTAGAACAAAGATGTGCCATATAATCAAGGTCTACTCTACCTTTTTCACCGATTGATACAGCCAAAGCTTCACTTGCTGTATCAACACTTTCAACCTTTGCGTAAGGAACAACAGTTCTCTTAAAAAATATATCAGCCTTACTTTCAAGATTGCCGTCTTTATCTAAATTTTCAAGGGCAAGCAAAAGTGCAGCAGTATCATCATCACGGAATATGTTTTTGTTTGCCTTAGATGATAATATGCCAAATTCCGCTGTAAAATTATCATATACAGCGTTTAGTTTATTTTGAAGCCTTTTTATATCAGAATCAGGGAAATCGTCTCTCTGAGCGGATATAAGCTCTCTGAGGGTCTCGCTTATTTCTACCATGCCCTTGAGCCTTTCAGCTCGCTTGCCTTTAATATCCTGTTTTATCATGTTATTATTTTCACGGAAATAAATATCTCCGTCTATTACTGCATAACAGAAGTTACGATAGTTTTCGGGAATTATATCGGTACTTATATCCTGATCCTGATATTCCTCCGGGACGTCTATTACATTATCCTGTGTAATAGTGCCCTTTATATTCTGCACAGCCTTTTCAAGCTGTTCTGTAAGGTCTGCTCCCTCAAAAGGCTTACAAGTGGTTTCAAGTCCAAATCTGCCTGATACTTCAGACATTTCTCCAAGAATCATTTCTTTGTGATTCACAAAGTATGAGTTTATTTCAATATTGTTTTCATCAACAGATAAATGTACCCATTCAGGCATATTATCCTCTGTAAAGCTTAATACTCTGTCCCTTTTCTGGAGGAAAATAATGTCTGAAGTAACTTCTGTATTAGCATTAGAAAAAGCATTGTTAGGCAGTCTTACAGCTCCCAGCAATTCAGCTCTTTCAGCTAAATACTGTCTGACAGATCTGTCCTTTTTATCCAACGTCCCCTTTGACGTAATAAAGGCAATAAGTCCTCCGGGACGGACTTTATCAAGCGTTTTCTTAAAGAAATAATCATGTATAAGATCTTCGCTTTTAAAATCATTGTCATAAATTTTATAATTTCCAAACGGAACATTTCCGATTGCCACATCAAAAAAATTGCTCTGAAAAGCAGTCTTTTCAAAGCCTTTAACTTCAATATGTGCGTTTGGATATAACTGTTTTGCAATGCGACCTGTAAGGCTGTCAAGTTCTACACCATACAATTTTGAGCCTTCCATTTGTTCAGGAAGCATTCCAAAAAAATTGCCTGTTCCCATTGCAGGCTCCAATATTCTTCCCTTTTCAAATCCCATATTATCAAGGGCATTATACATGGCCTTGATAATAATAGGTGATGTATAGTGTGCATTAAGAGTAGATGAACGTGCTGCAGCATACTCATCAGGAGCAAGCAGTTCCTTTAGCTCTGCATACTCATTAGACCATGCTGTTTTACTGCTGTCAAATACATCAGACAGACCACCCCAACCGACATACTTTGCTAATATCTCCTGTTCTTCTACTGTTGCTTGTTTATTTTCCCTTTCAATATTCAGAAGTGTTTTTATTGCATTTATATTATTGCGATATTTCATTTTCAATGAAATATTTTCGCCTGAAAATTCAGTAAGACGAAAATTTTGAGGTGTTTTTTCTTTTATTTCATTGTCTGTTGTTGATGTATCAGTATCAATAATATTTATTCCGATATTTTTATTATTAATTTTAACTTCATCAATTATATTATCAACTTTTTCAGCATCAGCACCAGAAACAGTAAGTGTTATTTTATCAGAATTTATTTTACCGCTGAAATTAATGTCATTTTCTATTAATTTCTCAGCAACTTTTAAAGCCGTTTCTTTATCAAGTTTTCTATAGTTTTTATTTTTAATATATCTAAAAATTGTATTACCAATGATACCTTGATCATCCGGCATAAGAGGATTTTTTGTATTTTGCTGTGAATTACTTTTATCAAGATATGCAGTAACATCAACCAATTCGCTATAATCAAGATTATACAATTCGATAATTAAGCCAGATAAAGTATCATATTGCAACGTTTCTACAACACTATCGTCAATCTTTTTCTGTAATGTATAATTAACTAAGTCAACTGTTGCTTGTATGGTATGCTCCTCATCTTCTGTTGTAGTATATGCTATATCAATATTAGATAAATCGTCAAAGACATCGGAATATTCTCCTTCGCCATATTCTCTTACAATAAAATCCATAATTAGCTCTTTGGCTTGATCTAATTCTTTGGATTCATCTGTATGGCTATTTTCGCCGTCATAGTCAAACAAATTTATTTGACTATTATCTTTAACAATCTCATTTGACTTATTAAGATACTTTTCCCATTCTTCTGTTTCTACTCCTAAAATACCGTCGTCAAAATTTTCTATTTCTTCTCTCTTGTAAACCATGCTTTCTGTATTATCCCCAAAAAGCATGTATATAGGGAATGAATCCATATCCCAATATTTTAATGCAACATCTCGACTAAGCGGAAGTAATGCATTAGATGTGTACCCATATTTATTACGATCCTCAATGGATATTGAGGTATCAGGAAGATTGTTTAAAACATTTTCAGGTATTTTAAATTCGTCATCATATTCACGTGTGTTTTCGGAATAGGGTAAATCCTGCTGTTCTGCAGTCTCTTTTGTTTTTGTCTGCAAATCTTTATTTTCTCTGTATAACTTTAAAAAATTTTCATAAGAATCCAAGGTTACACCAATATTTTTTTCTCTTAATTGTAATATGTAACTTTCCAATGAATGGTATGGCATTCCTACCATAGAAACAAAGTCATTATCAATGGACTTTTTAGCAATCTTTAGTCCTAATGTTTCAGATAATAAAGAAGCATCTTCGTTAAATGCCTCATAAAAATCTCCTACTTTATATAATTTTACATTGTTAATTCTTTCTTCAATAGGCAAATATCTCATTGTTCCATTGTCAACTTCTGCTCTGAAAACTGACCGCCAGTCCTCATTGGGTTCATTGCTGCCAACAGTTAATTCAAGTTCTGCAATATAAATATTACTGATTGTAATATTTATATCATTAAGCTTTGTAACTTTCCAAATATCATTTTCATATACGAGATAATCTCCTGTTTTTAAATTATTCAAGAAAGCATATTTATCAGGTGTTGGCTGTGGAGATTTTCTGATCGCTAATAACAAGTCATTCCAGTCTTTTATATTGGAATAGTTGTCAAAACGTTCATCATTGACAACTCTGTAAACAGATATACCGTATTCGTCCTGTACTTTTGAGGCGAATTTAACACCTGCCTCATCGTTGTCGCTAGAAACGAAACAAAACTGAGGATCAAGGTCATAATCCTGCATTGTCTTTTTAATAACCTTGTCCTTAAGACCAGCCATAGATACTAATAAAGCTTTTGTATCTCTATGCAAAGTATAATAACTCAACAGATCTATAGCAGCTTCAAAGAATATAGCTCCTTCTGGCTTTTCGCCAGCAGTAGGGTTAATAACAAATCCGTTCCCATTTCTATCAGTATTCTGCTTATATCTGTGTTCGGTAAGCGTTCCTGTTATTTCAGCTCCGGACAACTTGTCCGGAAGTTTAGGATCATAGATTTTAAATACTAAATTACCTTTAACATCCTGAGCAATTTTGCCTTCTTTGACTAATTGCTGAACAATATCAGCATCAATACCTCTGGTTTTGGTAAGGTAAGCAAAAATCCTGTTGGCTTTGCTGTCAAGCGGATTCGGCAGCGGATTTACAGGCTTTTCTTCTACAGATTCATTTTCAATTCTATGTGCAACAGGAGCAATAACTGGAGTATATTCACCTTTAATATAACCATTAAAAGCTAAAAGACTGTTTACTGCCTCCTGAAAAGGCATATTGTAGTATTTCATACAAAAATCAACGGCATTGCCGCCAAAACCCTGACTGTTCCAAAAAAACTGACTGCCGTTAATACGCATACTATCATGATTTCCCATTGTATACTCATTAGTTCCGACTCTTTCAATACTTTCACCATTTCGACGTAAATATTCAACCAAATCAGTATTTCGAGCAATGTTAAGTTCTTCATCTGTATAATCAACATGCCTATTACTTTTTTCAAATTTTGTGTGTTCAGTATGTTTCGTCGGTTTTATGGAGGTCTTATTAATCTTTTCAGAATTAATATTTAAAACAGCATTTTTTTCTATTCCCGTAAGAATTTCTCTTAAATTCTTATTTATAATTTTCTGCACCGTATTAAAATTATAATATTGATTTTTGTTTAATTGAGTTACAAAGCTAAAATCATTGTTTATACTTGTTGTATCTAAATCAGCTCTTGTATATACAGCCAATTTTATACTATCAGACAAAAAAGAAATAAATTCTGCTCTGCTCGCTGATTCAGGAATTAAGCTTACTGCTTTTTCCACATTCTTATCAATGTGCTCATTTAAGTTCTTTATATCAATTAAATGTTTATCTGCTTGCCAAAGTTCATATTTTGAATTTGTATCAGAAATATCATAAACATATCTGATATTTCCCGTAGAAGAATCCAAAAGAGGTATTCCTACAGAACCCTCATTAATCTTTGCATTTAATTTTGTCCAAACTCTTAAATCAGCACAGGCGGTTGCATTTGGTTTATTTTTATATATCATTAACTTGTCAGAGAATTTATATTTATAAAACATAGCAGACTTTTTTATAAAGTCCGCCCAAGCAGTGGCACTGCTTGTCACATCAAGAATAGTCTGGTTAATTTGTTTTTTTACATTTTCTATCAATGCAGGTTCTGGCATATTATCACCCCTTTAAATATCAGTTATATTTGATGAAGCATCATAATTACTCTGTATACCGTTAGCTACCGTTTTTTCATTTACCATGTCCTTATTTTCACTCATATTTTCGCTCGCGCTCGATATGTTTTTCATAAATGAAATTACTTCTTCTTTTCTCTGAATCAAGGCTTCAATTTCTCCTGTTGATAAAGGAATTTCATCAAATAATTTATCAATAGCTTCAGCTCTTTCTTTTTTAATAGCCATAGATAAATTATTATTTACTTCCTTTATCTTGTTATTTACACTTGTTAATTTGGCTTCGTACTTCGCCTTTTCATCTTTGAGTTTATTTAATTGTTCCTCATACTTTTCACTTAATCTGACAGATTTTACTTTATTTTTCACAGTTATTACCTCCAAAAAATGGGAGGCAATAGCCTCCCACAATATCATGACAAATATTATTTATCATCACTTGTATCATTATTTTTAATGGTATAGTCAGTATCAGATCCATTGTCATTAATTTCTTCATTAGATGTATCTTCTTCAATGAAGTCAGAATACTCTTGTTCATCATCGTCATTTTCATCGTATTCCTCGTTATCTTCCTCATCCTTACCAGAATTAAATTTATCATTCATTTTGTTTTTAAAAACAAAATATGCAACAATAACACCGCCAATTAACAACACCCCTACAATTGAGAGTAATCCAATACTTCTTGATTTATCTTCAACACTATCGTCAGAAATTAATGAAGTAGTGGATTCTGTTGTAGTTTCAATAGTAGTTGTTTCAGTTGTTTCCTCTGTTGTCTCTGATACTATTTCAGTACCTGTTAAATGATAATTGTTTCCTGTACTGTCAGTAGCAAATGATAAAATATCAATATCGTCAACTGCATTAAGAAAATAAACATTATTTTCATCCTTTTGGTTGTCAATTATTATGTAATAAATATTTCCGTCTCTGCTCTGGACTGTCAAAAACTGTTTACCCTCGTCATCTGTTGAATCTAATACATTTGCATTGCCATCTACAGTCAATGCCTGAGCCATAGCCATACTAGTAAAAGATAAAACAACACATACTGTCAAAAAAAATAAACTAAAAATTTTCTTTAATTTCATAACTTTTACCTCCGATTAAAAAATGTGTTTACCCTGCATATTATCAATGAGCCTAGTTTGGTTGTAATCATCGCCTTGTCTGACACAGCCACCATTACTATTCCATATTGATATAGTATTAATTGACTGGCTCCAGCCTTGATAAATTGCAATAGGATTAATTAAATTATTAGAAAATTCGCTCCAATTATATGAATTAGAACATATACCTATTTGGAAATCTAAGTGTTCTCCGCTTACGTTTCCTGTAGCACCTTGAATTGCTATTTGCTGCCCTGCAGCAACCACATCTCCAACTTTTAACGTACTGCTATTCATTTTTAAATGGTTATATTTGCTGTATACTTTTACACCATTAATGTTGTGTTCGAGTACAATGACATATCCATATCCGGTTAATCCATTACCGTTACCTGATCCTATTAATACAACCTTTCCGTCCCATGCAGCTGCTATTCCGACATTTGTACCATATGTTACATCCAAATCAATAGCACGATGGAATGAACTGTGATATGAATCAAAGAAAGCAGATGTAACAACAGCTCTGCTTGCAAACTCATCAGTATATGGAGCATGAATATTGCCAAATTCAGCAGATACAGAACCTGTGCCTATTCCTACACTTACCAATGTTCCTGCTAAATGAACATCAGGAGCTGTTCCTTCACCTATATTGCAATAGATAAATGGATCCATTTCTTCATTTCCATCAATAGATATAACTTCTATATGTACATATGGAACGCCTCTGTTTTCTGAATCAGACATGCTGGCGATACTTATGCCGGATTCAATTTCATCACCTTTATTAACAGTAATATTTTTCAGAGAACTGTATTTAACTTCATACATATCATTTTTTAACGTTAACCCGTCACTAGTAACTTTAGTTACTTTTCCTGATATAACGGAGAGAACACTCGTATTGCTATCTCCTGCTATATCCATACCTTTATGCTTTTGTATATCTGTGCCTTTGGCATAGTTTGTAAACTTGTAATATAAACTGCCACCTATATTACTGTTTCCTCCAGTTTTAATAAAACCTGTCACATATTTATAATCTGAGTCGTCATAATAATATCTATATCTGCCGACTTTAGATCTACTTAAGCTGTAAGAACCTGAATTTCCCTCAACCGTATCAAAATATGTATCTGTTGATTCCACTACTATACCTGTATGGCTGGCATTATAACTTTTTTGAATCATTATATCGCCCGGAACAGGAACATAACCGGTTTTGCCTTGCCATATACCTGCTTCTTTAGCATTCTCCATCAGCACACTAACTTCTGCTGTTTTAGGTACAACAGATGTCATATCTGCCTTATCAATACAATAGCTTACGAATGCAGCACACCAATTATAAAGTAGACTGCCTCTGATTTCGCCATACCATTCCGTATATTTGTTGGGAACACCTCTTACACCATCTTCAAGCTCTGATAATGCTATTGATACTAAATCATTAGTAGGTGCTATATTTGATATATTTCCATCATCAGACTTTGGTGTCAATAAAAAAACGGGTACATTAGTCTGTTTCCCGTGATTAAAAGCCTCCTGATGTGTGTTATAGAAAATATCAATTTTATTTCCTTTAATTGCTCCTCCTGTATCTTCTGCAGTATATATATGCCCATTAATTAATAACTTTGAACCTAATGGTATTTTTTTAGGATCAACAGCAACAGTTCTTCCCGCAACCGGAGTTGTACCGCTTTTTGTTTTCGGCGGATTCCCTGTGACTTCCGGGCTATACGGTCCGCAGCAAATCTTACAGGTGCAATATCCTGTTGTAGTAAACATACCCAAAGCGGTTTGATCATAGTGACTTAAATCTTCATCTGTAACTTCAATCCCCGCATTTGTATTAGAAAGCAATTCACCTGCTGACACAGATGTTATTCCACCATCTTCCGTTTCGTACCCATACAGACCTACAACATAATTTCTCCAGTCATAATCAACAGGAGTATCTAGCCAAAAGCCATGATTACCTCTATATTCCATTAACTGTTGATAATGTATCTTAATTTCTTCAACATCTTCTTCATCATATTCATCATTTGATGATAAAGCTTCAAGAAATTTTTCTATAGTGTTATTAAAACCATTATTATGAATATATACTGTAGCGATTGTAATAGTTTTAGCATTATCGCCGCTGCCAATAGTTTCATAAGTATATTTAACCTCAGAGCTATATTGATATTCAAACAATTCATTAATTACGTCTTTCATATTACCTGTATAGGGTAACCCGGTAATTTTTGAAATCAAATATTCAACAACTCCTCCGTTAAAATCAAACCCGGGATATAATGCTGATAAATAACAGATTAATTGCTCTGGATTATGTTCAATTGAATCAAAATCCGTATCTACTCTAGCAATATCCTCATCTTCATTCAAATCTTCAATTTTTTTATTAACATCAGCCAGAAAGTCTGCCTCTAATTCAGAATAATATGATGTACATGCTGTTATTTCCTTATTAGTGGTCATATATGTAGTAGTAGACAATGTATTACTAATACCAACAACCATTAATATCGCAGCCCACAGGAATACAATTATTAAAAACACGATAGCAACTATAGCAATCACCGGTGCAGATGGAGCACTGATCAGAATTAAAGCACCTTTAGATGCTCCGCTTCCTGCAGCAGCTTTAGACGCTTTATTTCTTATGATATTTGAAAGCCTTTGGCTCAATCTCATTGATTCTTCATACTGCTTTTTTTTCCGATAGTTTTTCGCAATTCTGTCAATATCCTTATTAGAATTAGATGTTGCAGATGTATTTGCTTCTTTTGATGCATTCTTTGAAATATCAGATTTAATTTTATCAGTTACGATACTTTCATATATCTTTTCCTTTGCTGATTTTTGAGCCAGATCAATAATTTCCTTTTCAGTATTTTTTTCGATATCCTCTCCAATTGTATCGTCACTGTCAACAATATCAGATACTCTGTTAGCTAATACAATTGGTTTATATATATCACTATGCTTATGTACATTGTAATCCGGCAAATCATGTTTAAAATTAAACTCTTGAGAATATCTTTTTTCAGAATGTACTTTTTCTAAATCACCATCTTTATTCTGTACATCATTAACGTCATCACTATTTAAATCTTCCATTTTACAGACAATTTTTGATTTTTTTAATTTTCCGTCACTTGTCTTTATAGAAGATTCATTCTCATTTGTTTCGTTTATGTATGAATCAATAAACTTTTTATCTTCTGAACCAAAGCCATCCTTTTCAACATAATATTCTCCAGATATAGGTTTCTCCGATGTGATTTCATTTTCAATATCATCAAAAGTATTATCATTCGTATAATTAATATGATCCTCTGAATTTTTTACATTACCTGCGATTATATTAACTTGTTTCTGATCTAAGTTATTATCAGAAAAAATATTTTCTGAAACAATTATTGATTCATCCTCAAACACACTCGAATGTTCAAAATTCTTAAACGTATCTATATCAGAATCTGCAGAATCAATATTATTAAACCTTTTTCCTTTTGAAAATTTACTTTGCGAAATGTCTTTATTCTGATTTTCTATCTCACTAAAAAGTTCATTATTATCTGAATTGTAATTGTCAAATTTTGATTGTTTACTATTTAACCCATCAATTAATTCATCTTTTATAGAACTTTCTTTTTCAAATTCAGACTTATTCGCTTCAAAACTTCGTTTTGAGTAAAATTCTTTTAATTTTTCATTTTGTGAAATATTCTCTGAAATAATTATGTCTTTTTCTTCTCCGCCTTGCACTTCAGGTTCAAATCCCATATGGTCCGGGTCCGCATAGAATTTATTTTTCAAAGATTCTTTATTATTTTTTCTCTTATTTAAAACAGTGGAAAAGTTTTTTCCCTGACTATAAAACTCTTTTTTTACTTTTTCTCTTAAAGAGGCATTTGAATTTTTAAATGAGCTATCTTTATCATTGTCAAACTTATTGTTGTCCGTTTTAAAGTCATTATTGTTTTCATACCTGTCATTAAAATTTTTTTCTGATTCAAAAGATTCATCAGTATTTTGGTTGGATAGGTCAACAATTTTGGGTTCATTATGATTTTCATAACTGCTGCTATAAAATCCAGAATCTTTGATTTTATCAAGAACATAATTATTTTCATAGACATCAACATCATACTCTAAGT
This sequence comes from Candidatus Gallispira edinburgensis, assembly GCA_904395805.1. Lineage (GTDB taxonomy): Bacteria > Bacillota > Clostridia > Lachnospirales > CAG-274 > Gallispira > Gallispira edinburgensis. Next base: position 20,150 of record CAJFNV010000044.1, read on the forward strand.
CATTTACTTCTGAAGATGAAGATGTATTTTTTGAATTCAATAATTTTTCGTTTCTTTTTCTTAAAGGTGTTGTTATTCTTTTTTTGTAGTTAATATCTTTTATTGAACTATCACCTATCAGATCAAAAGAACCTTCATCAAAGGGAGTTTCAGATAAATCATCTAAATTTTGCCTATCTTCGAGAGGTTTAGCTTCCCTTTTGCTATCATTCTCGTAATCACTGTTTAAATTTTTTTCGGTTTCAAAAGATTCGGTTATGTTTTCGTCAGATGACTCCAATAATTTTGCTTTTGCATAATTCTCGTAACTATCTTGAAAAAACTCCGTATTCTTGTTATAATCGAATTCAATATTTTCTTTCCTATTATCAGTCTGTATATTAGGAAAGTCATTATCGGAGATTGTATTAAGAGAGGCTGAGCCTTTCTGCGAAGATTTCATTCTTTTCAGTCGAGATAATTTATTGGCTCTCAATTGGTAATTTGAATCCTTTTCAGGCTCATTTACTCCGTCAGGTTCATCATCATTTGATCGTCGCTCTTTGACATAATTTTCATAACTGTCCTTATAAAATTCTGTGTCGCCATTTTCTCCTAATTGATGAAAATTCGATATTTCATTAGCAGGTTTCTCATCTAACGATTGTGAAAGACTTTCTTTCAGATAATTATTATTATCAAATTTTGCATCAACTTGGTTACGTTTCCGTATTCTATCTCCATATAGTTCAAGGTCTGAATAACTTGGATCTTTATTATTTATAGATATTTTATCCTCTATATCTTCTGGATTTTCTGATTTTGCTGCTAATTCCTCACTATTCTTTTTTTTCTTTTTTTGCTTATTTTTCCTTTTAAGCACTTTATTCTTAGCAATACTTTCTGAAGAATTGTCATTATCAGTTAAAAAATTATCCTCTGATTGATCCTCTGTACTATTTGGCTGATCCTCTGTACTATCTGGAGAAAAATTATCATAATTTTCACTTTCAAAATTATTATTTTTATCCAATGATAATTACCTCCATTACTTTTTATTTTTTGCTTTTGCCCTATCTCTCGGATCAGTTGATATTAATTTATAAATAAGGCTATCGTTTGGAATTACATTTGTGAAAGGAATGATATCAGCATTATATTTAAAAAGTCCCACTCCTTGCCTGTTCATAGATATATATTCCTGCTGATATTCTGTAAGCGATAACCTTTTACTAAGAATATTTAAATCATCTACACCTTGAGATAATAACGTTAAAAATAAAGTGTTGTCAAAAATATTATTAACAACCGGAGATTGTAAAAAGTCTTTAACATTCTGTGTAATCCCTGTAGGAATACCGTTCCACTTTCTGAATCTTTTCCAAAAGTCAACCATATAGGCTGCTGTTTGTGGTTGATTCAATAACACATGAAATTCATCTATATAGGTCCATGTATATATGTTATTATCAGAATTCTGAGCTACCTTTGCCCAAATAAAGTCAATAACAATCAACATTATCATTGACAACTCTCTTTTATTGTTTAATAGGTCTTTAACATTAAAAGAAATAATTCTGCTTTTCAAATTAACATTAGTTTGATGATTTAAATAATCATCATCCCCACCAATATAATAGTCAATATAAGATGTTATAAAATCAGCAGCGGATCTTTTCTGATTTTTAAGATTATTATATATATCCTCCAGTATTGGCATATGATCCAATCTTGAGTTTCTATAATCATTAAATACATCTGATATTGCATGTTTAATAGCACTTCTTATATCTCCAGATACAGCATATCCGCTGCCCACTAACATCTGCTCTACTATTGTTTCAAAAAATGAAATTTTAGAAGTAACAGGATTTGATGAATAAGAGTAGCTTATATCAAACATATTAATGTAATCTTTTGATGTAGGGGACAGTTTTATAACCTGTCCCCCTAAACTTTTGACAAGATTATCATATTCGCCTTCCGGATCTATAATATATATGTAATCATCAGTTACTAAGTAGACTTTTAATATTTCAAGTTTTGTAATAAAACTTTTCCCCATACCGGGGGCGCCTAATGTCAAACCGTTCGGGTTAGCAAGCTCTTTTTTCTCTTTCCGGTCAAAGACTACAACATTTTTACTTATTGCGTTTATAGCGTAAAATAATGCTTCCGGAGAAGAAGAATTAAGCTCTTTTGTCGTAAAAGGCTCAAATATTGCAAGTGTAAGCGTTGTTAAATTACGTTTATATTGATTTAACATATTTAATCCTATTGGCAACGAGTTGAGAAAACCTTCTTCCTGAAAATAACTAAGAATTTTAAGCTGATTACTGCTTCTTGCAACAATTCCCCTTAACTTATCCCATTCAAAAGTTAATTCATTTTTACTTGCAGCTGAATTCATTACCGTTACTGTTACCCAAAACATCTTTTCATTGCTGCTTTCAAGTTTATTTAAAAGCATATCAACTCCATCGCTATTCTTTTTTACTTTTGGTGAAGCAAGTGCTGGATCATAAAATCCAACAACACTTTTTCTTTGTTCAGAAACCAAAGCCTGATTACAATCTACCCACTTATTTCTGACCATTTTTAGAGCTCTTTCCTGATCTATAACTTCAATATGAAAGCTTATAAGAAGATTAAAATCAGTACTAAGCAAATCATTTAACAACCGGTCATTTAGTTTATTGGCAATAATATTATAAACAGAGACTCTGTTATAAGTTTTGCCTATTTCAAAGAAATCAGAATTGTATGAAATGCTTTCAAGATTAAGCAGACGATTAACATCAACCTTTTTAATATTCCATGGTATTTTACAGAAGGATGTAAGTTCTTTACCTGATATAATTTGTCTCAATAAATCTATATATTCATTTCTTGACAGTTGTTTGGCAGTTACTTTAAGCCTTGAAAAGTTATTTATTATATTAATTGTAATTTGATTTAACTTTTGACGTGCCAACCCTATATTGTCAGCTCTTACTGACACAATATAATACCTATTCTTTATAATTCCATTATTTGAGCCGGCTATCTGATTTGTTACAATTTCAGAATATTCTTTTCTTAAATAATCATAGCCATCTCCCTTATTTTCCAAAGAAATAGTTTTATTATGACCTTTTGTTGAAACTTTTCGATTGTAACAAAGCATTTGTATATCATTGGCATCTTCTGTAAAACCATTTATCAGCTCAGCAAACTTCTCTAGTATGGAAACCTTATCTTTATCTGTTCTTAAAGCGTAATTAATATCATCAAATTCTATGCAGCAAGTATAAAGATTGTTGTCTAAACTCATGACTCCATCGTTATAGCAAAAACCAATAGGAAGTCTGGGAGTATAAGGCAACTCATTTCCATTATTAAATAATTTTTCAACTACAGAAGTTTTCAGTTTTTTTAAATTCGAATTAAAATTATTTTTTTTGCTTTTTGTCACTTGATTTTACTCCCCCCTTACCTTTTTTACTTCTCTTTTGAGGCAATAGTTTAAATTTTAACCTATGCCAAATATATTTTTCCAGAGGCATTGATTGTGGTCTTGACTCACAAAAAAGAAAAAGAGGAGGTAAAATTAAAAATGCTAAGATCATTGATGCTGCTTTATAGCTTATATTTCTTCCAATAATCCAAAAATCAAGCATACCTAGAATAATACCTATAAGGATAAAAATAACTTGTCTTAAGCTTAAATTTCCAATAAGTTTATGTTTTACTTTAGTAATATCAATATTATTGTTAATTCTTTGATTAGCCATTTTCCAACCTCCAATTAATGAGCATTCATTATTGATTTTGCAATACTTTCGCTCTTGAACAAAGCTAAGAAAAGCATTATAACCGTAAAGAACAGTTTTAATGACATATCCTGTAAATCTCCTGACGAAACGAATACATTAGCAAGTGATCCGTAAAATATCGCAAAAATTGCAACAATTAACAGTGCTTGTATCGCAAAGGCAATCATTGATCTTACATAATTCGACCCTATCTGACCCCACTCTCCTTTTAAAGGTAATGTGGTTATGTTTAAAGGAGCTGTTATCATATAAATGTATATCATCACAAATCGGCATACAATAATCATCCATGCTAGTGGCTGCAGCAATTGTGCAAACAATGATACAAGCAGCGATATAAACCAAAATATAAATACATCTCCTAAAGAATTTTCCATTAATTGAGCCTTGGCATTTTCAGCCAATAAATCTATATCAATAGAATTAAGCACTGTCGATGGATCATTTCCTGTAAGAGCATTTAAAGCCCCTTCTGCTGCATTCGCACCCAATATAAATATTAAATCTAGAATTTCAAACGCATATGAAATCAATAGAGTTGATATTGTATATTTAAATAACCATTTGATTATAAGTTCAGCATTATTATCTGACATTTTATTTTCGTTCAAAACCGTATTAACTAATTCATAAACCAAAAAAAATGACATGAAAACTATAGCAATTGGCAATACGAAGTTATTGCTAAGCTCTTTTATTAAGTTATAAACACCTGTATTGTAATCGAAAGGGGTGCTTCCTATGTCCAATATTAAACTAGTATCAAACATAGCTTTTACCCCTTCAAAAAATATTTTGTAATAACCTATAGCCATATCAAGAATTATTCCTTTGAACCACTCCATTACTTTATCAAGAAGTATATTTAAAGGATTAATACTAAGTAGTGTTAATTGAGGCATATAAACACCTCCTGCTTAGAATGTGAAAATAGCTTTAAGCAAAGGTGGGATAACAATTCCCAATATAACAATAATTGCTCCGGTGGCAAATCCCTTTGAACCTTCATCTGTTACATTAGACTGCATTTCTTTCATACCTGTAGCTATTCTGTAAATACCAAATATTCCATACATAAAACCTATACCTATGAAAATCCAGCCAACAGCATCAATACACTGGTCAAATACGGTTTTGGCAGTGTCTGCACTAACTCCGGCTGCATATACAGGAAGATTATAGACAGATAAAATATTGCAAATTACAAAAACAATAAAGGCATAAAACTTATTAAATTTTTCTTTACACATAAATTTAAATTTGTTTATTAAATTTCTCATATTTTTTCTCCTTTCAATAAAAAAACAATGCATATTTAACGCATTGTTCAAATTACTTTACATGTATTTACTTTGTTGAATAATTCATAATATTGGGATCAAAATTTTTAATTCCTGTCTTTGTAGCCTTCTTCTTTTTCTCTTTTAAATATTCTTTTACATTAAAATAATCCTTTGGATTGTCTGCAATATATTTATATCTTTTATGATATGTAATATCATATTTATCAGAATAGAAGGGTTTTAAGCCAGAAATCATACATATGCATTTATTCCCCGGCATTCTGAACAATTCATCTGGGGTCATTAGTTCTCTACCCATCTTTTGATGATTTACATTTGAAGATTTTTGCTGCCCATAAGTATAACTTTGTGTATATGAATCCAGAGTTTCTTTACCCAGTTTTTCACTAACTACTTTTAGCAGTTCCAAATCAGTTGACCCCAAAAAGAGAAATGATGAACAACAACTTTCTATAGTTTCCCATGACTTATCATACAATTTCTTTAACTGACTTTGAGATTGAAGAATTATAGTTGCTGAAATATTCCTACTTCTAATGGTAGAAATCTTAACATCAAAATCAGGAATAAGTCCACAGTTAGCAAATTCGTCCAAAATAAAGTGAACATGTACCGGTAATTCACCGCCGTATTCCATATCAGCTGTATCACACAACACTTTAAAAAGCTGATGATACATCATTGTTGTTATAAAATTGAACGTTTTATCTGTGTCAGATGTAACAATAAATAAAGCTGTTTTGGTGTTTTCTCTGCCAATTGAATAAAAGTCCAATTCATCCTGCGAAACCAAATCCTTTATTTCTCCTACATCAAGTGGAGATAATCTAGCCGCACAGCTTATGAGTATAGATTTTGCTGTCTTTCCTGCAGCTAATTTATAATCCATATATTTTTGAACAGGTAAACAATCACGTCCGCCTTCAAATCCAAGTTCTTTAATGTATGGGTATTTTTCTTTCACAGCATTAATTCTATTTCTTAAATTTATAAATCGTTTTTCCTGAGCATATACTCTTTTTTGCATATCAGGTGAATTAATGTCTTTATTGGGGAACAACTTTCTTAATGTCCTTTCTCTGTCCTTAAAATATTCAGGCAAATATTCTAAATCCCTGAAAGCTATATCCACTTCGTTTAATGAATCTTCATTGTTTTCATAAACCTTATTTCTACGAATCATTTTCATTAAAGTACATATATTCCTGTCTTTATCATCAGGACATGTGTAAAATATGTAGCTTATTTTTGCCAGATACATTAAAGTCTCCGCATTCTTCCAAAACTCATCTCCTGACTGGGATTTTTCGCTTACATCTTTTCCTATCTGCAAAAGAATTTGTGTTAAAGTCAGAATATCACTTTCAGATTTTATGTAATGGAATGGATTGTACTTATTGGATTCTCTCATGTTCTTAAGATTTAATATTCTTATGTCATATCCGTTATCTTTAAGAAGCTTTCCCGTTTTTTCAAGAGTATTGCCTTTAGGATCTGTTACAATATAAGATCCAAACATCTGCATAATATTAGGCTGAGTATATCCACGCGTTTTACCTGTTCCGGGTGCACCATCAATCATTACATTTTTATTTCTTCCCAGCTCCGGATGCCCTTTGGGCGGATGGAGTGATGTAGACAACCTTTCTGTTTTCGTTAATATTAAATTATAATCATCATTTGGGTTTATGAAAGGTTTTATAGTTTCTTCATTGCCCCATTCGGATGTACCATATTCACTGCCATCTTTTGTATTTTTTGGTCGTTTATAAATAGTTTTCCAAACCTTTAAAGCAAAAAAGATTCCTGCTCCTGCTATCACAGGTAAAAATCTTATACTTGGAAACGGATAAAAAAACAACAAAAACGGATTACTGAAAAATAATCTTATAGTGTCTATTCCTGTAGAGGACATATCAGCACATAGGAAGAAAAATCCAATAGTCTTGTTCACACAATAAGTAATTAATATTATCCAGAAATTGTCAACAAAAAACTCTTTACCATTTTTGCCCTTAACATCTAAGACCAAAAGCAAAGCTTTTATAAATTTATCAAAAGTTTTACTTTTTTTTCTTAGGCTGTTTACTTCATCAGTGAAACATTTTAATATCTGTTTTATATTATTCTTAAAACTGTTTTTGTTTCTTTTATTACTTATTTTTTCCACCCTCTTTATTTATTAAAGAGACATATCTCTTTGTAAATCCTTACTATGTTCAATATCCTCATTGTGAGCATCAGCCTCATATTGAGCAGCATCAAGTACGGAATCTAAATCCATACCAATATCATCTTTAATATTATCTTTTTCTTCTGATACTATATCTTTTTCATCTGCATCGGCTGATTTTTCTTTTGGATTTTGGTTTACTTTTTCAGCACTTTTTTCCTTATTTCTTTCGATTTCATCCATTTGCTTTGAAAATTCGTTCAATGCGAAATGAACTTTGCTCACATCATCTGCACGGAAATATATAGTATATGAATCATTGCCCATATCCTGAACGGTATATTGAACTTTTGCAGACTTCATACAGTTTTTAAAAACCTCTAAAGATTGCTTATCCATATCAGTCTTTGCAAACTCATCAATCCTAACATTTTTATTCGTGTTAAAAAACTTTTCAGGTGTAACTTCGCCAACAGCTTTATAAGCATTTGCTTTAATTAGAGCATTTAATTCTTTAAATAAAGATATACTTCCTCTAGTAAGTCTGACCATAAAAGATAATCCTTCTTCAGCAAGTGTTTCTCTTGGCATTTTTTAACCTCCTTAAAAATATAAGAGGATAGGACTACAAGCCCTATCCCCATCAAAAAAATTAAACTTATTTAGTTAAGTAATTGTATATTACAACAGCCATTTCAGCTCTTGTAATATCAGCCTGTGGTTTAATGTTACCATTATCACCAACAACAGCATTAATGCTGCTTAGATAAGCAACATAAGGAGCTGCCCACCAGCTTACGCTATTACCATCATTGTACTTATCAAGTACAGATGTGTCGACAGCTTCAAAGTTATAATCTGTTCCGGCAAACAATTTTGCCATAATAACAAACATTTCTTCTCTGCTGATTGTCTGTTCAGGCTTAAACGTGCCGTCACCGTAGCCGATAAATACATCAGCGGCTGCACAATTAGCAATTGCCTGAGCATAATAACTATTTGCATCTACATCTGTAAATGTGTACGCATTAGAGTTATTTAAGTCAAGCAGTCTATCCAGTACAAGTGCAAAATCGCCTCTCTTAGTACTCAAGTCAGGCTTAAATTGATCATCTGTAACGCCATTTACAATACCATTTTCGTGTAAATACTCAATATAGTCCTCTGCCCAATGACCGATAACATCTTCAAATCTGTTATCATTATCTTCACTTGTTGATTCTGTACTATCTTCAACAACTTCATCAGTAACATCCTCTGTAGTCGCTTCTGTTGTAGTTGTGACAAGTCCGCCGCCAGCTCCGCTGCCACCGCCACTTGAAGGACGTCTTGTAGTTGTTTCGGTTTCAGCTTCAGTTGTTGTTTCAGTAGTTGTCTCTGTAGTAGTTATAGGTCTTACCACAATAGGAATTTCTACTTCAACTCCACCTACTACTACAGTAACACTGTTATCATCAGGAGTTAAAGGCTGGTTATCAACTACTGTTATATTATCAGCCTTAACTGTTTCTTTTGAACCATCATTATAAGTGATTTCAGCTTCTGTTCCTGTCTTGTCGAAGTTTTCGCCTTCTTCATATTCAGTCTTATCAGGCTGCTTTGTAATCACTACAGAAGATATTTCTTTTTTAATGACAGCAATAGGGACATTGATTTTTTCGGTTAAACCATTATATTCATAATAGATTACACCGTAAATATCACCAAGTTTAAGAGGTGTTTCATCAATGCGTACATCACTACCCTTGATAAATTCTTTAGATCCGTCATTGTATGAAATTTCAATAACAAGTCCCTCAGGATCAAACACTTCACCTTCAACATACACACGCTTTGTCGGAAGGCTGATAATCTTAACACCTGCTGAATTACCATTGTTTTCTTCAGTTGTTTCAGTTGAATCTTCGGTTGTAACCTCAGAACCACCGTCATTTGTAGTAACTTCTGTTGAACCATCACTTGAAGTTGTAGTTTCTGTACTTACATCAGAACCTGATGTAGTAGTTTCGCTTCCTTCATTTCCTGTTGTTACTTCTGTGCTATCAGAAGTTGTTACCTCTGTTGAACCTTCTGTTGTAGGATATTTATCATCATCTGAACCGATTATTGCTTTCTTGTAAACAGTTATAGGCTGTTCAGCTTCATGTCCGTCAAAAGAAATAACAACAAAAGTATCATCCATTTCAAGAGGTCTTACAGGATAACTGTAGTCTGTAATTTCTTCTCTTGTACCGTCTTTATAAACAGCTTCTACGACCATACCTGATTTGTCAAAGGTCTGCCCTTCAACATAGTTTACCTTGTCAGGAGGTGTAATAATTTCAATGTGATCAATTGTAACGTGCTTATAATATGCATTTAAAATCCAAATGATATCAAGCATATTTATTTCGCCATCGTCATTTGCATCTGCATTTAATTTATAGATAGTATCAAGTGACCACATACCCAATACAGCCTTTTCAACAAGTACTGCATCATATTCTGTTACTTCACCATCACCATCTATATCAGCGTTTATAAGTCCCTCATCAGAAAGACTTACATTACCATTGATATAATTCTTAATGAGTGTCACATCTTCATCTGTAAGTACTTCGTCACCATCGACATCACCTGTATGTACAGCCTTATAACCATACTCTACAACACTGCCTAATATCTTTGAAAGTATCATTGCATCTTCAGGAGTAACATTGCCATCTCTGTTTAAGTCACCGTTTCTTTCAGGTACAAGACTTTCTAAGCCAGCCATTGAAAGAATAATGCTTACATCATCAGTGAAGCCCTCGTATTCAATGGTTATGCTTGTGTCACCTGCTTCAAACGGATCTGTTACATATGTGTAATCACTTATTACAGCTGATGTTCCATCATTGTAATAAGCTGTTACTTCCATGCCATCAGGGTTAAATACTTCGCCTTCTTCATACTCAAGCTTATAAGGAAGCTTAGTAACTTCAATACCTGTAATTTCCTTTGCAGCAACACTGATTGAAACAGTTGTTTCGACATCGCCTTTGCTGATAGTTACAAAGTTATCGTCAAGATTTAAACCTCCTGCCGGATTAATCTTGTAATCAATAATAATTTCTGTAGTTCCGTCTTCATAGGTTATCTGTACTATCATGCCGGTATCATCGAAAGATTCACCTTCAACATATTCTGTCTTTACAGGATTCTTAAGAATCTTTATATCGACAATATCACTGTCTTTAACTGTAACCGGAACAGTTGTGTACACACCGTCACAAGTTACATATACTTCTGTAGTATCGGCTGATAACTTATTAGTATCAACTTTGTAATCAGTAATGATGTCTGTACTACCATCATTATATGTTGCCTCTACAACCATTCCGGTAGGATCGAATTCCTGACCTGCAAGATATTCGGTCTTATCAGGAGCTTTTGTAATCTCAAGGCTTACTATAGCCTTTTCAACAACATTTACAGTAATAGTGTCAGAAACACCATCTTTTGATATTACTATATCTTCTTTGCCGGTAAAGTCTGTATCTCCTGTTTCCTGACCAACAGCATATCTTAATATCCAGTTGGCATCGAGAACATTAATTCCCGGTAAACCGTCGCAGTCTGCAGCTACGGCATCAAAATTACCTGTTACAGTAGTACCGGATATATATTTAAGCACAAGAGCTGCATCCACTCTGTCAATGTTGCCATCGCCGTTTACATCGCCTCTTACACTATTTGTACCGGTAATAATTTCAGGCTGCCAAGTGTAATCATAGATAAGTGCAGATGTGCCATCATTATAATAAGCCTCAACGATCATTCCATCAGGGTTGAAAGCCTGACCTACAACATAATCCATCTTATCAGGATTCTTTGTTACTTCAATTTTAACAATTTCCTTTTTAACAACACTAATAGGTGTTGTTGCTGTCTTGTCACCTGCAGTTACAGTTATATATGTATCAGCTGTTGTTAAAGGAGAATTTGTATAAGTATATTCGGCAGTTGCTAAAGGCTCCTTGCTGCCATCAGAATAAGTTGCTTCAACAACCATTCCGATAGGATCAAAAAGCTGTCCTTCAACATAATTTGTCTGTGAAGGTGGTGTAATTACCTCAATACCTGTAATTTCCTTTGCAGCAACACTGATTGAAACAGTTGCAAAGTAATTTTTATATGTTACATATATAGAAGTAGTGCCTTCTGATAATGCTGCATCTGTAACAGCATAATCAGTTATTTCCTGTTCAGATCCGTCACTGTAGACAGCTTTAACAATCATGCCAGTCTTGTCAAATGTCTGCCCTGCAATGTAGGATACCTTGTCAGGCTGCTCTGTTACCTTAATTCCTGTTAAAGTTACAATATCATTAACTGTAATCGAAACTGTTGCATATACATTATCATAAGTAATGTATACCTGTGCCTGTCCTGCAGCAAGCTTATTTCCATCAACCTTATAGTTTGTTATATTTTCTGTGCTGCCATCGTTGTAATGAGCCATTACAACCATGCCAGCCGGGTTAAAGTAATCTCCTGCTGTATATTCTGCTTTGTCAGGTGCATTTGTGATCTCAATACTTACAACACCTTTTTCAACAACAGAAATTGGGGTAGTGGCTGATTTTCCATTTTTACTAACAGTTATTTCTGCTGTACTTCCATTTACAGTCTTTGGACCGTAATCGTAGTCTGATATTTCTGCAGTGGATCCATCATTATATGTTGCAGTTACAATCATTCCTGAAATATCTACAGCCTGTCCTGCAATATAACTTATTTTATTAGGTGATTTTGTTACAGCTATATTTGTAATTTCCTTTTCAACAACTGTAATAGGTACTGTTGCAGTTGCTGAGCCTGCGGATATAGTTATAACATTATCATCACTAGTTAAAGCAGCTGAAGGTAAGTATGAATATTCTGTAGATGCCAAATCCTCTGTGCTGCCGTCTGTATAAGTTGCAGTTACAACCATGCCGGTTGGGTTAAATACTTCACCTTCGACATAAGAAGTCTTGTCAGGCTGACTTGTAACTGTTATACTTGAAATTGCCTTTGATGCAACACTTACAGGCACAGAAGTATAATAATTGTTATAAGTAATATAAACACTTGTCTGTCCTGTAACTAAAGGTGTAGTATCAACACTATAATTTGTTATAGTCTGTTCAGATCCGTTGCTATAGACAGCCTTTACTTCCATACCGGTCTTGTCGAAAGTCTGTCCTGCTATATAACTAACCTTGTTAGGTGCAGTTGTTACCTTAATTCCTGTTAAAGTTACAACTTCCTCAGCATTTACAGTTATATCTACAGTGGCAAACAAATTATTATCATAAGTAATATAAACTTTTGTCTGTCCTGCTGCTAAAGGTGTTGTATCTACAGTGTAATCATTAATAACAGCAGTGCTGCCGTCATTGTAATGTGCAACAACAGTCATTCCCGTAGAATTAAACACTTCTCCTGCAGTATATTCTGTATAATCAGGATTACTTGTAATTTCAATGCTCACAACACCTTTTTCTGTAACAGTAATAGGTGTTGTAGCAGTCTTACCGTCTTTACTTATAGTTATATATGTTGTATCTTCACTTACAACATTAGGACTATAGCTGTAATCGTTAATTACAGCTGTTGTACCATCATTGTATGTTGCAGTTACAATCATTCCTGTAACATCTACAGACTGTCCTGCAATATAACTTATTTTGTCAAGTGCTTTTGTTACAGCTATAGCTGTTATTTCTTTTTCAACAACCGTAATAGGCACAGATGCTGTTTTTCCTCCGGCAGAAATAGTAATTGACTTAGTACCCGCTTGTAAAGCATTTTCAGAATATGAATATTCTGTATTAGCCAAATCTTCTTTACTTCCATCTGTGTAAGTTGCTGTTACAACCATTCCCAAAGGATTAAATACCTCACCATCTACATAAGACGTTTTGTTTGGCTGTGTTGTTACAGCTATGCTTGAAATAGCCTTATCAGCAACACTTATAGGTGCTTTTGTATAAACACCATCATAAGTCACATATACACTTGTCTGTCCTGCAGTCAAAGGTGTTGTATCTACAGTATAATCATTAATAACAGCTGTACTGCCGTCATTGTATGTTGCAGTAATTGTCATTCCAGTTTTATCAAAAGTCTGTCCTGCAATGTATGACACCTTGTCAGGCTGCTTTGTGACTTCCAATTTCACAATGGATTTTTTAACGATATTAATTATTCCGTTAAAACTAAAAACAACTAAATCATCTTCTTCCGGGTAATAAATATTGCCCGGGAATTGTCCTGATCCTGATACAGAACGAAAAGGTAAAGATAATTTACCGGTGTAATTATAAAGACCAGCTTCTAGACTTGTTGCCCCAAGTAAATGTTTCCCATTAACATAGTTATAAATATAATCAGATGGAATCTTATAAGAACCAGAGCTGTTACTATCAAAAAAGTCATTAAAATCTAATTCAATTGCATCCCAGCTGTAATTATTTGTAATTTCAGGGAAATAACATTCATCTGAAGATGCATAATATATTGTGGGCAATATCAAACTCATTATTTCAGTAAGACTAAACCTTTGAGAGTCGCCGTCAATATAAACAGTTTTAGATGAATCAGCTGTTATTTTATATGCCGGTAGATAATTATATACTGAGGTATGCAAATAATCAGGTTTGCTTAAAGTTGGATTTTCTTCCAAAGCATTTAACAAATCTTCAATCATTTCGTCTGAATACACATTAACATAGCTGGAATCTACCGTGTCAAAAGAAATTTCATCAGAAGAATAATTAAGAGTGACATGTACTAGTGCACGCTTATACATAGTATTACTATAATCTTCTGTTAAATTTTCAGAACCTGTGAAATCAGGATCAATATATTCAATAGATGTACTTATCTTCAAATTGCCTGATTCAATTTCATCTCGAATTTCTTCGGCTGAATAGCTGCGACCATTAATTGAAAATTCAAGTTCTTCTGCCCAATCAACTTCATTGTTAAAGAAATCTGATACATAATTTTCAGAAATAAACTTTATAATAGCTCCATCTTTTGTTGTAAATTCGTAACTAGCAGAGGCACCGCTGTTGTAAAAATTATTTTTTAAATATCCAGTATATGAAACAGCAAATACATTACTAACATTGAATACCCCCATACTTGTAAATACCATTACAAAAGCAAGTATGGAAGCCAAAAATTTTTTAATTTTGCTCATTTTTCTACCTCCTGCTTACTCTACAAGTTCAATGCTTGAACCTGATTCTACGGAATCAGGAATCTCCACAGATAAACCGCTTTCAACATTATCACCTGATGTTTCAGTATTTGTACTTAAATCATAGACATCAGAATAGAAGTATTCATCTTCGTCAGCCATCACATCAGAATACCTTGCAACTTGATGTAATGTAGTGTTGATTTCTGTAGTCTTATTTTCAGAGTTGGGATTAATTTCAAATGTAATGTTAGCTATTACATTATTATCTTCCAAAGAATAAAAATCCTTATCCGCCCAGCCGACAATTAATGTACCCTCTGATACCTTATCAGCAACTAAATAGCCTCTGTTAACAACTGCTACAGCATAACTTTCGTCTCCAAGAATATCTTCTCCCGCAAGCACGGGAGTAATATCATCAGGATTGTAATTAATTGTGGCTATAAATCCATTGACTGTACTCATTGCTGATGTGTCGATTTTAACAGGCACAATAATTTCATTGCCAGATCCTGTTTCCATATCTGCATAAGCTGACATATTGACACAGCTAATAGCAAATACTGTAGACAGCAACGCAACCACAGTTTTTCTTAGTTTTTTCATCTTGTTTTTCCTCCTATTTTATTTTAAAATTTATATCCCCAAGCTCTTAATATCTCATCACTTAGTAAAAAAGCTCTATACTCAGCATTGGGAACATTTGTATTCTTAAAAGCAATCCCTTTTGTAATATCTATATTTTTCCAACCATCATTAACATACACTTTAATCCATTCGTGAGACATATCATTATTCACTACTATTTCACAGGGAATATTTAACCTGTTCATTACTTCTCTAAAAGCCAAAGACAATGCAGCACATGTTCCTTGCTTTGTTTCAACCAAGCGACATATGTCATAATTCATCAGCGTATTATCATAAGAGTAATTTTTTATAAAATAGTCATAGACTATTTTGATTTTTTCAGGATTTGAATATCCGTCTGTCAGTGTTATAATATTTTCAATCTCACCTTCAATTAAATTTTCTTTCTCAGCTATTTCCTCCTGAGGTACTCTGTAATATAGTCTGATTTTACCTACTATACCATCAGCATTAACATCAATAGGTGCATATTGAGTGTCTAAGTACCACACATTTTCTTCTGCAAATATTCCGATCAGATAATTACTTATTTTGGCTTTAGTCAAATTTAATTCAGAAATATCAACCGTTTCATTATGATTTTCAGCAGCTTTCAAAAATAAAAATTTAAACTCTGCCGCCTCGGAAGTATCTGCAAAAGCTGTTGATGTTGAAAAAATAAGCAAAGACAAAAGAGCTGCTATTCAAGCAACCGCTTTATTCATACATACCTCCTTTTTCAAAGAAAAAAGAACCATACTTATAAGTACAGTTCTTTCCTTTTGGGATGGAATTTAGTTTTTATATAATAAAAATACGTTTAGATTTAGCTTTCGGACAACTTGTCCGGAAGTTTAAATCAGGGAGGTACTCCTGATAATAATATGTACATATTTTCATCTCCTTTAATTAATATTTATTTATATATAATTTTAGTTTATTGTATCATTATTTTTTTCATTTTCAGATTTTATACAATCAGTAAGTGCTTTTGTTATATCTTCCTCTGATTCTTTATACTCTATATTCTGAGTTAGCATACTTTTGATTACTGAGCAAAACACAAGACAACAAATCACTAATATATCTAAATACAAAGAAAACCTTAGCGGAAGCCTTAAATCTGAATAAGTAAAAACAACAATAATATTATTAACCAACATAAAAAATAAAAAGATTAATGTTGCTGTTAAGCTTAAAAGTAACATCATTCTTAAATTACGTATACATCTATTTAATTTTTCAATATTTTCTTGTATCATGGTGATTTTAGCTTTATCATCTTTATCATTCATATTTATTTC
Source organism: Candidatus Gallispira edinburgensis (assembly GCA_904395805.1). Classification (GTDB taxonomy): domain Bacteria; phylum Bacillota; class Clostridia; order Lachnospirales; family CAG-274; genus Gallispira; species Gallispira edinburgensis. The sequence goes on from CAJFNV010000044.1 coordinate 36,571, forward strand.
TCCTTTATGTTTTCAGATTTTCTGTCAGCAGCTGAGGCTGATGCCATCATACAAGCCGCTGAAAAACCTACTATACCGCCGACAAAAATCCCCACTGCGAACGGGACAAAAAAATTAAACATGAGCATTAACATTCTCCTTTCTTCATTTCATTTGCCTCTTGATCTTTAACTGATTTAAATTTGAAACTCGCAGGAATTGAACCTGCTCTTAAACCTTTAGTCTCATAAAACGGGCAGCAGATTATCTGTTGCCCGTTGTGTTTGCGTTTAACTAAATGATAATGATAAAAATTGATTCTATTATCTTTTTTAAATTTTAAAGGATTATATTATTTGTAAAAAGCTAAAAAGCTTTAAAACTCCAAATATTAAATTTGGATATAAAAACATGAAAAAAGTGCTTTAAGAAAAGCTAAAAATTTTATAAAATAACATTTATATAACAATTGTAATATATATATCAAGTGAGTCCGGTGGACTATATATATTTATACATCAGGGTCCAAAGCATGTTTCTTCTCAAATTTACTCCATGCAGCGTATGAATAAACCTTGAGAAATTAAATAATGTCTCGAAAAAAATTTTATTATATAATATATAATGTATTATATAATTAATCAGTAGCAGAACAAAGGCTTAAACTGCACAGGAGGGGTCTCCACCTACCTTATAATTTTATTTTTTTATGCCTTTGTTTTTAATTTAAAAGTAAACATCATCTTTTGGACAACTTGTCCAAAAGTTACAACTAAGGCGGAATACCACTGTTAATATAAGCCATAGTATCTACTCCTTTCTTTTCTTTGATATTTATTTATAAATAATATAAATAGCTAGTGGAGTGCAGAGCCTGACATCAAATCCTAACAGTCACTAATCAAATCATGCACAAACTGTCAGGCTCCACAAGGGGGAATTAATTTGAGAAAAAGTCCCAAAAGAATATTTGTGTATTATTTAGTAGAATAATACACGATAGGACTTGCAGGAATCGAACCTGCATTTTAAATGTACTTTTGACAAGAGAAAAAAATAAATTTTGATGAAAAACTTGAACAAGCAAGAAAAAACACACAGAAAAAAGCTGATGATTTAAGCCTTGACAGTGCGTTAATATTCAAGTATATAAGCACACCTAAAATAACCATTAAGTCCTTTATAATAATACTGGAGTGACAAGATTCGAGGCTTGCAAATGCAGGGATCAAAACCCTGTGCCTTACCCTTTGGCGACACCCCAGCGGTAATTAATTATTGTTTTTACGAAGGTTGTGAAACAAATAATTTATATTTTCATTTTCAGTTACAAAAACTGTTTTCCCAATATCTTCATATAAAAACTCAACTTCTTGTTTGTTATGATCAAGACAAATAATGCCTTGATTTGTAAGCTTTATTATTTCTAATTCCTCCATTACTATATGTGTATCTGTCCTGTAAGAGCGGTATAAATGAAATTTGTTTACTTCCTGTATATTAGTCCTACCAAGTAAATAATCAACAGAACACTCTAAATTTTCAGCAATTTTTTGAAAATTTTGAGTTAAAATATCTGTTCCATTTGACATTTTTGCTATAGTATTCTTCCCTAATCCACAATTTAATAATAATTGATTTATACTAATATTTTTCTTTTTTGCTTGTTGCTTAATTCTCTCTGCTATTTTTTGTGGATTGTACATAATAATTTCACCTCTATTTTAATATTTTAGCTTCAATAATTTTTATGGTGTTAGAAACTAAAATTCTTGACTTTTTCACTTCTTTTGAGATTTCAGATATATTATACCTATATAAATAGTAATATTCATATACCTTATATTCAAATTTAGATAGTTTATCTTTGTTATTATATAACTTAATATATTTAACTATAATTTTCTCAACATCTGCTGCAAGCTTAATAAGTTTCTCAGAAATTGCCTGCTGACTAACTTTCAATATATCCGCGATCTGTTTAGTGTTCAAACACTCTACATATTTATATTCCATTAATTTTCGTTCATCTTCAGATAAATATGACATTACAATATTCTTCATATTTATCAATGCCGGCTTTTCATAAGTCTTAAATTTATTATCATATTTTGATAATTTAAAATCTATCAAATCTTTGTTCTTATCCGTTCTATGTATAATTTCCATACAAGATTATCCTCCAACTAATAACTCCGACAAAAAATAAAATATCAGTGCCTCTTTCTTATTTTGCCGGTTCTCCTGTCCACTTCCTGCTCTGCCTCTTTAAATGACTTATATTTTCCTATTAAAGCCCTACTGTTTATAAAACTATGATTTGAATACAACTCATAGCAATTTACAGATTTTCTTATAATGATAAAGCAAAGCACATTTTCTATATAAATATTCATAATACTCATATATTAAATTCCTTTCTAACCTTCGCTTTCTATATCTCTTCATATATACAAAGGTTTTTAGCAAATTACAAACAAGTTGGTTTACATTTTGCTTGTATTTTCTGAAGAAATTATTAACTTTAATGGTGGTTTTGTAAATTCTTCTCTTAGTTACATATAAGAGACTGCACCTCAAAAATAAATATTACTTCAATTTGTTTTTTTCCGCTTTTCGTTTTAAAATTGCAGTAATTTCATCTTCACTGTATATGTGCTGATTATAATTATTAAAAACACCCTTTGGCGGCTGCATACTCGTTGGAGCTTTCCCTGTAGCCTCTCTTTTTCTTTCTATTAGCTGCCAATTGTTCATGAGAGACTTTAGTGCTTCAAAGTTAGCAATAGGGACATTGCCTAAGCACCAATTCCGAGCATTATAATAATCATAAAAATGCTTTGCATCGAATGTATAGTTGTTGTCGTTTATGTATTTTTTTATATCTTCTATGTCAGGTACATAACAACTACAACTACACTCAGTATTACTCTCCTCAGTATACTTAAAGTCAGTATTATTAATATAAATATAACTATTATTATTATAACTTGGGTTCAGATTCTGAACTTCCTGAGGTCCATATTCTATACCACTGGGATTCATATTCTGAACTTCTTGAGGTTCGTATTCCGTACCACTGAGGTACGCATTCTGTACCACTGAGGTACACATTTCGTACCTCTCAGAAGGGTATACTTCCCCATGGTTCAATTCAGTGCAATTTTTGAACATGTCCCAACCCTTTTCAAATTCTATGTTTAAAACATCTTCGTTCGGATCAGCTGTCGCAGATAATAGTAAGTTATCATCATTATTTGATATAGCTACTGAACAATTGTCTGTATTTTGAGATTCAGAAACTTGTTGTTGTTGTTCATCAGCTGAGTCTGTTTCTTTATATATATTAAAAACATATATAAGAGCAGGCTTTCCCATTCCCTGTTTTTCTTTTTTTATAAGGTTATATTTAATTAACTCATTGAATAGATCTATAGCTTTCGTTCTTCCGCAGTCAAGAAATTCTCTTACCTCATCAACTTTAAATATTATGTAAACCCTGTTATAATCATCAAGCCACCCATTTTTTTGGCTCAGGCTCATACGATCAAGAAGAAGTCCGTATAATATTTTTGCAAGCGGAGACAACTTGCGATAATATTTATTCGTAAACAATTCTCTGGGCAATCTGTAAAAGCTGAATTGTTCACTTTCATTGCCATAATAATAATCGAAATTTTTCATTTATTAACCCCTTTCAGTAAAAGAGTCCATTGTTAAGTCATTTATTTTATCCTTTATATCTTCGCATGCTTGTCTATATCCTTGTTTATATCCCTCCCTATATTCATAATTTTCTTTTTCCTTATTTACATTGGAAATATCTATAATTTTAGAAATATCTGTCCTGCCCAGTAAATAATCGACAGAACAATTAAAATAATCTGCTATTTTAGTAAGAGTTTCACCATTAGGAATTGTTCCGTTTTTCCATTTTGTTGCAATAGCAGTTGATAAGCCAATTGCTTTAGCTACTGTATTAGGTTTGCAGTTGTTTTTTGTACATAGGTAATATAATCGTTCCCAAAACATAATAGTAATACCTCCAATGTTTTTATTCTTTTAAATTTGCCATAATAATAACTTTAGCCATAACAGGTACAACGCTGTTACCTATTCTTGCCACTTGCTCCTTAACTGGGTATTTTTTTCCCATGTAGTCTTTATTTATAACATAATTTTGGGGAAATCCCTGAGCAAGTTTCAATTCTTCAGGCTTAAGCATTCTGAGAAAAATGTCTTTTATAACATACTTTTCTCCGTGAATATCTAAAACAATATTCACTAATCCAAAACGATCCTTTGTAGTAATGGTATGTAATGGTTCCTGAACACTCTGGACACCATCTCCGCCATAGTATTTTATTAAAAATGCACTTACTAACCCGAAATGTCCCGGCGACGTTGTAATTGTATGTAACGGCTCATCACAACCCTGTCCTACACCTGTTTTATAAAACTTCGTTATAAAAGCTGTCACAAGGGCATATCTGTTTGATGTATCTATTGTCTGTAAAGGTTCATTTATCGTTTGACCTCTAGCATCTCCCTTCACGGTTTCACCGTGATATTGGATGAGAAAGGCTGTTGCTTCTTTCTCCGGCACAATAAACGGATCTTCTGCATTAATTATAAATTTGCGGATTCCGTTTGCAATTCTTCTCTGAGTAGCCTCCGCCAAAGGCTTTTTTCTGGCAAAAATGCTTTTGCCTAAATCTGTCCAGTCAATTACTGTAGATACAGGAATCCATTTTTTAAGTCCGTTGCTACCATCTTTGCTATGTGTAGGCTTAGGGAATTTTACCTCTTTACCATCAGATCTGAAAACTGCGTACCACCGTTTACGGGTCGTAGGGGCACCGTAATCTGCAGCACATAATTCAGTACAGCCAAAATTAAACCTGAGATGGGCAACATTAGCGTATCTATAATTACAGTCAATACAGTACTCATATATGCAGTTGTTTTTATTTTCACAACTGCTGCAGGTATAGTTTTTATCACAAAATACCTTTCTATCGCCTGTAGTCATAGAGGATATGAAACACTTATAACATTCCCCTTCCATTTTAGCGACAGGCTTTCCTTCATCTGTAAGTGGGCACCATTTCTGTATTTCTTCCACATTTTCCATAAAGAGAAATTGTGGAAGTTCGCCTGTAATATCCATGATCTGTTTACAAAGCCTGTAAACAGACCACGGAAGTATTCGCAGACCGTTTTCTCTTGGCTGACCTCCCTTTGCACGGCTATGACTTGTACAGTCGGGAGATGCCCACATAACCCCAACTTTATCTGTAGCTTTCAAATACTTTGACAGATCGACTTCAAATATATCTTCTGTTAAATGTAGAGTGTCGGGATGGTTTGTCCGGTGCATGAGAATCGCCATCGGATCATGATTAATGGCGATATCAACTCTTACACCTGCTTCTTCCATCCCCGTACTTGCCCCACCCCCTCCGGCAAAACAATCAATATTTTTAATATTCATAAACTACACCTCATTCTTTACCATTACACTATAAAACATCTCAATGCTAAACACTACCTGACTTGACAATACCTATACATTACTCACTATTCCATACTGCATCTCGCCTTACCTATACTTCACAGCAGCACACCTCGCACTACCTATACGTCACCACACCGCACCTTACTTTGCCTTGACATGATGCCAAACTTTACCATACCATAACTATACTGTACATAACAACACAATACCTTGCCTTAACCCTGCGGAACCTTACCAAACCATGCTCTACCTTGACTTAACAAGACTAAACCCTACAACACCTAACACCGCTACACCCTACCTTTACACTTCATTAATCATCCAGATATTCTACAGTAAACCTTCCTTTGCCGCTGTTTCTCCACTGACCGGTGCCGCCCAGCTTACCGTAATCAAGAAGTTCCCTGACCCATTTTTCATGCTTATCATCTAACAAAAGAATAGAAAATTCCTCTGTAGAACCTGCCGGCACGCTTTCAGAATTTGCAAGTGCCACGATTTCGCCTTGTGGCGTACTGGCTCTTAAAGGTCTTTGACAGCTGCCTATTTCTCCTTTTACGTTTATAGGTATTTTTCTAGGCTGTGGGAAAATTAACTTATCTATGATCTGCTTATATGCACGGAATTCTTTTTTGCTTGATTCGGTGTCACTGACCTTTTTAAGTGCTTTTGCAGCATCTTTTAAGTAGCCTTTCCACTGGTAGTCATACACGAATGGATTACCATTCTCATCTTTTGGGAATACCGTCATTGATTCATTTACAACAGCATCAACTCCTAATGCTTCTACTTCTTCTTTGATGCTCTTCGGATCAGGAGCCTTACTAGCTATAAATTTTTCGTGGATAGAAGGATCATTATTTGCTGTTCCCAGTAATTCCTCAATAAATGTTATTCTTACTTTTAATTCTTTCATTTTCATCAATTCCTTTCTTAATTATCTAAAACTCAACTATGCATCTCGTAACTTTACCTTTACCACACAATACTGCACCTTACATTACCAAACCATTACGTTACTAGATATGTTACAATATGTATTTTGCTTATTTATTGGAACTAAAACGGAAGAGTTTCATCACCGGCTTCTTCATATGGCATATCGTTATATTCTGCAGCTTCTCCATTTTCTCCATTTGCAGGATTTTTGCTGTTCGTCTTTGTTTCACAGAATTCAAAAGTTTCAATAACAACATCTGTTGAATATTTCTTAATGTTCTGCTGGTCTATGTAATTGCTTACCTGCAACCTGCCTGTTACAGCAATTCTGTTGCCCTTACGGAAATACTGTCCTATATTCTCACCACGCTTACCAAAACATACGCAGTTTATAAAATCCACTGCGGGGTCACTTTCCTTTCTATTTTTTGAATAAGGTCTTTCTACAGCTACAGTAAATCTGCACACAGCTAAAGGTTCTGCTGTCTGTGTTGCAGCCTGAACATATTTAATTTCTGGATCTCTCGCCATTCTTCCTAATAATATAACTTAATTCATTACGTTTACCTCCTACTGTTACGTTTTTTGTTGTGCACATTAATAAAGAGCAAAGGCAAAAAAGAAAAAAAGGGAAAATTATATACACAAACAAATAGTATACATATGCATATACAACTTTAGATATTATCATCAAAATAGATGTAACTAATAATGTTATTAAGAAAGTCATTTAGTCTTTTACCTCCCCATATCCTAATTTATAAATGAAATCAGGTTCTATTTTTAAATCAACCTTGATAGAATAATCTTTGATTTCATAATCCCTAATCTTGTTTTGAAATTTCATATCACTTAAATACTGATTTATGTTTGTTATAGCTACGTCATCTTCGTTGCTATTATCCTGCATTATTATGTATGGTTCTACTAGATTTTTTATAGAATTATCCTGTGCAAGTGGTATAGTTAAAACAATTGCAATAAAAATTCCGAATGCAATTGAGAAAGAGCCCATAAAGATAGTACCAAAAGCATGCTCAGGTGGAAAATAGGCGTCTGTAATTTCATAAAGACCACAAAATATAAGAAATAATCCTATAATAACAAGTAAAACAATAAAAAAAATAGATATTATAAACAAATTAATAACCTTCTTTCTTAATTAAATCTTTACTACCATCTTATCGGTGTAATAAAACCCATTGTTTAGCTTTAATAGTCCAAAACTATTAGACCATACAACTTTAGCATTCCCTTTAAAAACTGCATCAATTTCTAATTCCATACCTCCATACTTTTTCCCAATAACAAGTCCATTTTTAAGTTTTACAATATCTCCGGATTTTAAATTCTGCATATATGATCCCCCTTTCAACTTATGGACAACTTGTCCTAAAGTTATTGTGTTAAACTTCGCCAAACTTAAAAACATTTAAGAGCGATGATGTTTTCTGTTTCTCTTTCTCAAAGCAACTTTCAATGTTATGTATAAGCATATTAATAACCATTGATTTAGCTACATTTAAATTTGTTGTGTCTAAATCACTTGATACCGGTACCCAATCATAATTGGCTAAAGATATCCATGTCCACTTATCCCCACTCAAACGGAACAGCTCTCCTATACAATAAAGATTATTGTCATCTTTTGCTGTCACGGATAACATTGCGACATCTGATTTTCTTGTCCATGTATAGCTGCTAAACTTCATTTACTTCACCTATCCTTTCTAAATAAATTTTGACAATCTCACTTACCGAATAACTTTCATCAGCTTTCTTACTATTTTTTATTTTGCTGGTTTCTTTTTTATATTTATAAGGAACATAATAGTTCCTTAAAGTGTTCAATATTTCCCTGTTTTCATTCAAAGAAGATTGCCACATTTTTATTTCTGTACAAAGTATACTTCTCTTTCTTGCTGAGCTGGTACTATTCAATTCATCAAGCTTATTTTTTATTAAAGTTCTTAAGACCTGTATAGTATCTTCATATTCAGATATAATCCCATTTAATTTTTCTTGGGCATTAATTCTGTCTTCCATAGTCATAATATACCCCCATAAATTTTTAAACAATAATTATTTGTAGACAACTATTATCATCACATTGGTAAAAATTAAATATGCAACTTCTGGACAACTTGTCCTTTAGTTACATATTTAATCGAATTGATCATCTTGATTTGATTAATCTGATTAAATTGACAGCAAGAACCATCATGTTACAAACCAAAAGCATTTTTGCAATAACATCTGAAATCATTTATACACTCTCCTCTGTTTTATCATCTGTCCATTTTCTCCCCAAGCAATTCATAAAGGCATTAAACTTTTTATTTTTAAGTATTGCTTCCCTTAATTCTTCTGTGTTATGTATACCGTACTGCTGTTCAAGATAGATCTTTAAATCACTATGACTCTTAATTGATTCCAATTCCTTTTTTGAACCCTTCATTTAAACTCCCTCCTTTATTATTCATAATGTAGGTTATTGAGATAACATATATCCACCTGTTGCAGCAGGTTTTATTATCGTAATTTTATAAATATTAATTTAAACCTAAAGCATCGTTTATTTTTTCCTCTGCCCTCGTGGCATTTACAATCTTTCCATTCACAATATTCGTAACATATACTGTGCTGTATCCTACAATTTCAGCAAGTTCTTTAATCGTTAAGTTTCTGTCAATAAGTGCCTTTTTTACCTTTCTATTCCACACAGGAAGCTGTTTCTTTGTTTTGGGCTTATGTTCACCTTCTTTCTTCAACACCCAATAAATCATAAAGAGAACAATCTAAAAACTTAGATATATCGTAAGCTAAAGCTAGTGATAATGTTTTAGTTCCACGTTCAAGACAAGAAATAAAAGTTGAGCTAACATTTACTCCTATAGCCAGTTCTCTTTGTGTAAAATGTTTTTCCTCTCTTATTTTCTTTAAATTTACATTAATACTCATTAAAACACCTCCCGTTGACAAAAATATTTGTTTATAAACCATATCACAACAAAAAGAAAATATATTTATATTACTATACCTATATCACTAGTTACTGCAATATTATGTAGATTATTGAGATAGCACATATCCGCCTGTTGCAGCAGGTTTTAACTTCAGACAACTTTCAAATAATATCTCTAGCAATCCTTATGTCTTTATGCACTTTCTTTAGGCTTAATATCATTTGAATCCTTAGCAAGAACCATACCGACAAGAACGTTGTATGCTGCAAGCTTATCAGTCTCGTTCATTTTACTGATCAGTTCAGCAAAGTCATTAATAGTTAATTCAGTTGATTCTAATTCTTTAGTCATGACAATACCTCCTATTTTAAATTAGTATTTGTATACACCTATTATCTGTATAAAGGTGTATCTATATACCTATGATAATTTATATTTAAGTATTTGTCAACACCTTTTTTAAATTTTTTTTATTTTATTAAAAAAATAGGTGTTGACATACACCCTGTTAATATGTATAATAAATTTAGGAGGTGAAAACATTTATATGGATAATACAAAAGAAATTGGAAAAAGATTTCAAAAGATAAGAAAAGAATTAAAATTAAAACAATCACAAATTGCTGAGGAAACAGGTGTAAGTGATGCTGTTATCAAAAATTTGGAAGGTGGTAGGACAAAATCTTTAAATATGCCAATAATTAATTATTTCTGCCAGAAATATAATATAAATATTGATTGGATATTAAAAGGCGAAGGAGAACCAATAAAAGAGATTTCAACTGTAGACAAGCTCTGTAGAGAATATAACTTCTCAGAACCTGAGAAGATAATGCTGGAAAATTATACTAAACTTTCAAATGAAGAACGCAAAAATTTTACAAATTATTTAATGAAACTTTTAGGAATAAACAATATTACATCATATGCATCTTCAACAGATAGTAACCTGAGAGATGATATAATTGATGAAGTTGATGAGGAAAATAGTAAAAATGATATTGACAAAAGTCATAATATAAGAAATTCATAATAAATATTTGAAGCACCCAATCTTAACCTATTTATTATTTATATTATTACAATAATATTAGCAGTATTTGAACGATTTTTATTAATATAAAAAATATGGGTCCTTCGGTCTATAATTGAAGATACTTCTTTATGTTTGCTAAATATGTATTTTTTTTGATATTTTAACATTTATGCAACACCCTTTCTATTTCTATTAAAAGTATAAGATTGGGTGCTGTTATAAATATATCATAATCAGACTAATTTCGACAATATTTATTCTCGTATTTTTTTAAGAAGTGGCTTTCCTTTCAGTATACTTTTTGTTATAATTAAATTAATAAGTATTAATTTATTATAAGAAAGGGATGATATTATGTTAATCGAATTATCAGAGGAGAATAAAAAAATAATTGGGCAACTTGAAACAGCAGTAGAAAAATTAAATGTTTACTATCAAAAAACAAATGAACTTGAAAAATTGTTGCAATTTAAAGCTGCTTGTCAAAAGAAATATAATTTTTTTACAAAAGGTTGGGGGAAATTTATTTTTTATTTAATATGCGTTTATTTGTTAGGAAATGTTTTTGGATTTGTTCCTTCTTTATTAGGTAAGCTATTCTTACCTGCTGTTCTTATCATAACTATCGTTTTATATGTTAAAGATCCAATATATAAAAAGCTTTTAAAATACTATAATAAAAATTTGGAAAGATTACAGGAACAGATAAAGAAAGCAGACGCAAAATTCGAAAGATTAAAGAATGAATTAATAACAGCAAAAGAAGAAGCAAATTATATATATACCCTTCTTCCGGAAAAATATGCTAATACATATGCAGCAAATAAACTAATAGAATACCTGAAAACATTCAGAGCTGACAGCTTAAAAGAGGCAATAAAATTATATGAAACAGAAGAATCCGAGAAAAATGCAGAGGCTGCAAGAAATAAAGCTGCCAAAGATGCGACAGCGAAAAAAGCTCTTGCCGGTGTTGCTGTCTTTAGTGTATTTGCTATATTTAAAATGATGGATATGGCTACAGGAAGAAGATATTAACTCATATAATACTATTTACAATAATATGTGCCAACGGTTTGGTTTACAGGGTTCGACTCCCTGCACATTTTTCAACTTCAGGACAAGTTGTCCGAAAGTTATTTTACACAAACAAAAAAGAAATTTGTATACATTGTCTTGACATTGCATACAATATATAGTATAATATACTCAGGAGGTGAGATATAGAATGTCAACTACAGTAAGTTTTAGAATGGATGAACAGTTAAAGAAAGATTTTGAAAAGACCTGTTCTATGTTAGGTATGAATGTTACAACAGCAATAACAATGTTCGCTTTAAAAATGACAAGAGAACAAAGAATCCCTTTTGAAGTGTCTATTGACCCATTTTATTCTGAGAAAAATATGAAGTATCTTGAAAAGGTAACTAACGATATCGACAGCGGTAAAGCTAAACTTACAGAGCATGAACTTATAGAAGAGGCAGAATAACTATGAAACTACTTTGGGAAGAAAGAGCCTGGGATGATTATTGCTACTGGCAAACCCAGGATAAAAAGACACTTAAAAGAATTAACACCATTATAAAAGATATACAGAGAAATGTATATGAGGGTATAGGCTCTCCTGAACCGTTAAAAGGTAATCTGAGCGGTTGGTGGAGCAGAAGAATTGACAGTGCAAACCGCATTGTTTATAGGTCAGAAGGTAATAATATTATTATTGCTGCCTGTAAAGGACACTATGAGTAAAACAGCTCCTGCTGCAACAGGAGCTGTCAAATAAATTACGAGATATGTGCTATCTCAATAACCTACAAAAATATTATAGCACATCCCTCGTCAAAAATCAATAAAAGGATGTGTTTGCAATGAATAAAAAAGTTGCGATTTATATCCGAGTGTCAACAGAGCATCAGATCGACAAAGAAAGTCTGCCTGTGCAGCGTAGAGAACTTATAAATTACTCAAAATATATTTTGAATATTGATAATTTTGAAGTATTTGAAGATGCAGGCTATAGTGGAAAGAATACAAACAGACCAGCATTACAAAATATGCTGCATAGAATAGAAATGTATGAGTTTTCACATCTGCTTGTATGGAAACTAGACAGAATATCAAGAAACATAATTGTTTTTTCTAAAATGTTTGAACAATTGAAAAAGTATCAGGTAACATTCATAAGCAAAAATGAACAGTTCGATACGTCAAATGCAATTGGTGAAGCTGTTATAAAATTTATGATGATATTTGCTGAACTTGAAAGAAATCAAACAGCAGAAAGAGTAACCAGTGTTATGATGAGTAAAGCTGAAAATGGTGACTGGAACGGAGGTCGAATACCTTTCGGATATGATTACAACAAAGAAGAAAGAACTTTCAGCATAAATCAACCGGAAGCTGATATAGTAAGGTTGATTTATAAGTGTTATTTAGAAAACAAAAGTATGACGAAAGTTGCTGACTATTTAAAAGAACATAATATTCTTAATAGAAATAGTAACAACTTTTCGACAGTTACCGTATCTATAATATTAAACAGCCTATTTTATACAGGCATCTATAGATATAACTACAGAAAAGCAGGAAACAGACAAAAAATAAAAAATCAGGATGAATGGATTACAATTAGTGATCATCATCCAGCCATAATAACACTTGAAGAATATGAAAGTGTAAAACAGATCAGAGAGAAAAACAGAAGGTTTATACGAAGCAACAAGCAAACTATTTACAGAACCCATACACATATTTTCAGTGGGTTGCTTACTTGTATTTGCGGTGGGAATATGGTTGCACACATTGGCTCACAAAGAGCTAATGGATATAGACCATCGACATATTGTTGCCACAACAGGAGCTTTGGGCATAAATGCCAAAACCCATATGTAAGTGATCCATATCTAGGGAATTTTGTTATGAATTTTATATCAAATATGTATAAAGCATATAACTCCTTTGGAAAAACAACATCATTAGAAACCTTTTCTAAAAAAATTTTGAAAGGCAAAACATTTGATGATATTGAAAAGGCTGAAGGCTTAAATCTTTTATATGACTGTTTTAAATATAATGACGACAAAAAATCTGAATTTATTCATGGAGTTATTAATTCTGCTGACTCTCAAAATTATGAATTTTCTAATCAGACAAATATTCTTATGAATGAAAAAAGGAAATACGAAAGAGCTCTTGAAAGATTAAAAAGCTTGTATTTGTTTTCCGACAATTCAATATCTGAATCTGATTATATAAAAGAAAAAAACATATTAGAGCAAAACATTAAAGTTATAGTTTCAAAATTAGATGAAAATACTTCAGACGTAAACTTAAATGACAACGAGTTTATAAAACTTGCAAGTTGTTTTCTGATTGAGGAAAAACTTTCTGACAAACGTGAAATAGATTTTGTAAAATTGGCTACATCTACGGATACCAAAATAATACAAAATTTCATTAATAATATGTTCCAAAACTTTTGTATAAAAAACGGTAAAATAATCAGTTTGACATTCAAAAATGGTATAAAAATCAAATTTTTTTATAAAGTGTAGTTACATATGTAACCCTCAAACATATGTATTTATGAGGGTTACATATAAATAAATCAAATTTTTTTAATATCCGAAGCTATAAACATAGCATCACCGAAACTAAAAAATCTGTATTTTTCTTCTACAGCTGTTTTATAAGCATTGAGAACATTTTCCCTGCCTGCCAGAGCACTTACAAGCATAATCAAAGTAGACTCAGGCAAATGGAAATTAGTTATAAGATTATCAACGATCTTAAACTTATACCCCGGATATATAAAAATATCAGTCCATCCGCTGCAAGCCTCAATATGCCCATTTTCATCGGCAATTGACTCAAGTGTTCTTGTACTTGTAGTACCAACGGTAATTATTCTTCCGCCTTTTTCTCTTGTACTGTTTATAAGATCTGCATTTTCCTTATCTATCATATAAAACTCGGAATGCATTTTATGGTCCATTATATCATCTTCCTTAACGGGACGAAATGTGCCAAGTCCAACATGGAGAGTAAGTCTTGCAATATTTACACCCTTGTTCTTTAACTGATCCATTAATTCCGGAGTAAAGTGTAATCCCGCTGTAGGAGCTGCAGCAGACCCTTCATTTTTAGCATATACAGTCTGGTATCTGTTTTTATCTTCAAGCTTTTCATGTATATAAGGCGGCAGCGGCATTTCTCCAAGCTTATCAAGCAATTCTTCAAAAATTCCTTCATACCTGAATTTCACTATTCTGTTACCGTCATCCAGTACCTTAACAATTTCAGCCTCAAGTAATCCATTTCCAAACTCAATTACATGCCCGGGTCTTGCCTTTTTCCCCGGATATACAATTGTTTCCCAAGTATCATCTTCATTTCTTTTTAAAAGCAGGATTTCAACTCTTGAGCCCGTATCCTTTCTTGCTCCTATAAGTCTTGCAGGGAGTACCTTAGTTTCATTTATAACAAGGCAATCGCCGAGGTTGATCATATCCACAATATCCCTGAAAACCTTGTGCTGAACTTCTCCCGTTTTTTTATCAAGTACAAGAAGCCTTGAAGCAGATCTGTCTTTTAATGGTGTCTGAGCTATAAGCTCTTCAGGCAGATCAAAATAAAAATCACTTTTTAACATAATAACAACCCATCCTTACTTTATTTCAACACCTGTGTAATAAAATTTAAGTATATCTTCAAATGTATAGCCTGCCTCTGCCATACCCTTTGCACCATACTGGCTCATACCAACACTGTGTCCGTTGCCCTTTCCAGTAAATGTCACAACTCCCGCAGTACCTGTTGTTGTTTCTGCTGATGCATTTTCACTGTTTGCTGCTGCAGTTGTTTCTGCACCGCTTGCAACAGTAAAGTTTCTTGAAAAAAGGCTTCCGCCGGAAGTAGCAGAAAACGCTGTTCTTATTTCATCCTTTGTCAGCATTTTCTGACCCTTTGAGCCTCTGAATGTAAGACCGGTCACAATGCCGTTTTTATTATATTCAGCCTCAACCTTAATAACATTACCTATGTTATATCCCCTTGCATTGCACATATCAGTTAATTCACTGTATGTAAACTGTCTTGTCCATTCTTTATATTCCTTTTCATATGTATCCTGCTTGCCCTTAAGATAAGGGGTTTCATATCCCCATGCTTCTGCTCCGTCAATAGTTGCACCGCCGTCAGATGCAAAATACACAGCTTCTATAAGACTTCCGTCATAGTATATGCAAAGTCCCTTGGTTTCATTTACAGCAGTAATACCTGCTTCTGTCTCATTTTTAGTACCGTTATAATCCTGACAATGAACGCCGTCACAAAGATCATATATGTCGTGCTTTTCTTTTCCTCTTTCCATATATGTTCTTGCAGCAACAGCCTGAGCCTTCTGTGCTTCCTTGCTCCATGATGATGGCATTTCGGAATTTATAACACCATAGAGATACTTTTCTTCATCAATTACATTAACGGCAGTAAGGGTACTGCCCTGTCTGTATATTTCAATATCATCTCTGTAATAATTATCTCCCACACCTATAATGCCGTCACTTGCATTAACTCTGGCAGGACTGCTTCCGTCTACAATAAATTTATACTTTCCTTCATAAGCAAATCCCACACAATAGTTTCCTGTGTTTACAGTTGCCTTATTAAGCTTCTTGCCATCGGTCCTTACATAAATGGTCCACCCCTTGTCCGTAAGCGCAACCACACAGTTATACCCCGTATATGCAGGAAGCTTGGCATTTGCCTCGGCATATGTATTGAAATATTCGCCAATAACATAATAATTGCCTGTTACAGGCTTTATTGTATATGTACCCGCTATAGGATATTTTACACCGTTTCCTATACCAACTCCCATAACACTGTCATTTACAGTTACGGAAGCTACATTTTTAAAATTCTTTTCAAGTCCGACTCTGATTGTATCGGCATAAGCATGTACTGTTGTAAAATAACATCCAACAGCAACAAAAGCTGTAATAAATAAGCATTTTAATTTTTTCAATAAAATCACCTCATGATATAGTATACAATAATACGACCTTTTTTTCCACAAGCTTTTAAAAAAATAATAAAAACGTAACAATTCTGCACTTTTACATATTTTTGCGCCGTATTAATATTACATTTGTAGTATATCATTATTCTACAACATTTATTACCTTTTGTCAATCAGAGCTTTTTATCTATGTTAAAAATTCCGATATCTATTCCCTCAACACAAAAACACCCGGGTAAAATTCACCCGGGCATATTTTATTTATAAATCTATTCCATATTTATCAGCAAAAATTTCAACTCTCTTATTGCTTCTTTCAAGAAGTATAAGTCCTCCCCTGTAATAATCTATACTCTCCTTATCACTCTGATTAAGGTCATAATATGTCTTTGCCTCTGTAATACGGGAATATTCATATTGCTGCTGTGATGTGAAATCACCGGAATATCCGCTTATTGCCTGATCGTAATCATTATGCCTTTCAAGGGCATCATAATAAGCATCTCTCACCTGTACAATATCCACAGAAGAATATACATCGTTATTTACTGTAACGTTGTATTGCTTCATATCTTCTCCGATATCAATATTAAGTCCTTCAGCCATAGCACCAAGCTCTGCACTTATTCCGTTGATTAAAATTGCATATGTATATGTATTTTCGGGATATTCTTCCATGGTTTTGTGCAAATCCGCTTCTCTGTTAATTAAATCAGTAAAAATCACCTGATTTGAGCTGTTCATTTTATCTGTATTTTCCTGAATCTTTTGCGAAAACACATTAAAGGTATTAAGCATATAAATAGCAGTATCTTCATCCATACCTGCCGCCTCATCTGAATATCCGTTATAAGGTTCATCTATAATAGTTGAAAATCCCCCGTCTGTATTGAAAGGAACAGGATTTACGTAATAAACAGCACTAACTGCCATGTCTGTACTCACATCAGGTGCTGATACATCTGCACCAATGCCAAGTTCATAAGCCAGAGCATTCATATCATCTGTAAGGCTGTTTATATATTCAATATCTTCTGCTGTATATGTATTGATATCTTTATTGCTTGTGTACTCAAAATATTTATTATCAATTTCTGAATATCTTTCCAAATACTCAAGCTGCTGTTCAAGAGGCATATCAAGAATTGCGTCATTAACAATTCTCTCTGCCTCCGAAAATCTGTCCGTTGCCTCAAAATAGCTGTCAACATATTCACTTCCTGTAAATGTACTTTCATTTTCATAGATATTAACAGTCTTTGTATTTGCATCCCAGTCGGCATTGTAGCCAAAAAGCTCACTTATAAAAGCAATAGGGACCATTGTCCTGTTATTTATGATAACAGGTGTTGCATCAATTTCCATAGAAGCACTTTCCCCGTCCATTTCAGCAGTCACAACGTTACTTCCTACATTTAAATATAAACTTGCTCCGCCCTGACTTATAACAACGGTTTTTGTTTCATCTATCCAGTCAACATCACATTCAAATGTTTCAGCAATAACTCTTATAGGAACAACTGTTCTGCTGTTGTAAATTACAGCAGGTTGATCTGTACTTACGCTTTGACCGTTAATAAGCAGATTTACAGGAGTATACTCTTCGGCATATGACGAAACTCCGCTTACCAATAAGATAGCTGCAGCAATTAAAGAAATAAACATCTTCATCTTCTTCATAAAAATACCTCCCTGTAAATATCATTTAATACATTTCCACCCTATATCTGTAAATTAATTATATCAATTACAGCTTAATAAATCAATACATTATAAAAAAAGAGCCGCCGTAAACACAGCAGCTCTCATAAATATATTATCAAAACTTCGTTTTGATTGCTGTGTTCCACAGCCGCCCTGCTAAACAGGGCTAATATAATACCTCGGCTGACGCCTCGGTGACTTTTTGCACAAAATTGAAAGCAAGCTTTCATTTTGTTGCTCATAAGTCATATTATATCAATATCAGCCTAATTCAGCAAAGTACTTGATTGTTCTAACCATCTGGCTAGTGTATGAGTTTTCATTATCATACCAAGAAACAACCTGAACTTCGTATAAATCATCAGCAATCTTATTAACCATTGTCTGAGTTGCATCAAATAATGAACCATAAGTGATACCGATAATATCAGAAGATACGATCTCATCCTCATTGTAACCGAAAGAATCAGAAGCAGCAGCCTTCATAGCAGCATTGATACCTTCAACAGTTACATCAGTACCCTTAACAACAGCTGTAAGGATAGTTGTAGAACCTGTAGGAACAGGAACTCTCTGAGCAGAACCGATTAACTTACCGTTTAACTCAGGAATAACTAAGCCGATAGCCTTAGCAGCACCTGTTGAGTTAGGAACGATGTTAACAGCAGCAGCTCTTGATCTTCTTAAGTCACCCTTTCTCTGAGGGCCGTCAAGAGTCATCTGGTCACCAGTGTAAGCATGAATTGTTGACATGATACCAGCCTGAATAGGAGCATAGTCATTAAGAGCCTTAGCCATAGGTGCTAAACAGTTAGTAGTACAAGAAGCTGCAGATATGATCTTGTCATCAGCAGTCAATGTATTTTCGTTTACGCTGTATACGATTGTTGGTAAGTCATTACCTGCAGGAGCAGAAATAACAACCTTCTTAGCACCTGCTGTAATATGAGCAGAAGCCTTATCCTTAGATGTATAGAAACCTGTACACTCAAGTACAACATCTACATCTAACTGACCCCAAGGAAGCTTAGAAGCATCAGCCTCTTTGTAAATTTCGATTTCCTTGCCGTTTACTACGATAGAAGATTCCTTAGCTTCAACAGTACCATCGAACTTACCCTGAGTTGAATCATACTTTAATAAGTGAGCTAAAACCTTAGGTGCAGTTAAGTCGTTGATAGCAACAACTTCGTAACCATCAGCAGCAAACATCTGTCTGAAAGCAAGTCTACCAATACGACCAAAACCATTAATAGCAACTTTAACCATTTTTGTTTCCTCCTAAAAATAAAATTAGAATTTTGGTTTGAATGTTATAAATATAACAATCTTCGGTGACAGTTATATTTAAACATCTGCTGTTTATTATTATAACACAATTTTCATCTGCTTCAAACAATTTTTTTCAAAATTGATGTAAAATTTTTATATTTATCATTATTTTACAAATTTTACAAAATTATAACAATAAATTTGTATATAATTACTATACAGATTTACACTTAATAATATATCCCATATAAAGTCCCATTATTCAAAAAAACTTGCCGCAGATCAAGTTCTGCGGCAAGTAACAAATAAAGGTTCGACAATTTTTAGTATGGTTCTTTTTATTATATATGTTTCATGCGCCCGTACTGGCTCCCTTGTAAGGCAATGCTGTCAACTTAAGGATTAACATAAACCTAACTGTTCAAAAAGGCGGCGTGTCCGCCCTCTTGGCTCCTTTTGTAAGGGAGCTGTCTGTTCAAATCAGTAAAACTGATTTGAACAGACTGAGGGTTTTCCGTTAAACCACACAATTTGGCAAAGAACCCAAATAAATTATAATTTAAAATATTCAACACCGGAAAGGAAAATCTTCTGATCCTTTTCGCCCGGAACATTGATAAATACTCCCTCTCCTCTTCTTTCAGAGTGTCCCATCTTACCAAGAACTCTGCCGTCAGGGCTTGTAATACCCTCAATAGCGTATACAGAGCCGTTTGGATTATACTTAATATCATAAGTAGGCTGTCCCATTTCATTTACATACTGTGTTGCGATCTGACCGTTTTCAGCCAATGCTTTAATAGTTTCTGCATCTGCCATAAATCTTCCTTCACCATGTGAAAATGCGACCCTGTGCACCTGTCCCACAGCTGTATTCCAGAGCCATGGTGACTTGTTTGAAATGATCTTTGTATCAGCAAGGCAGGATACATGGCGGCCTATTGTGTTAAATGTAAGTGTAGGTGAATTTTCTTCCATATCCCTTATTTCACCATAAGGCACAAGTCCAAGCTTAATAAGAGCCTGGAAACCGTTACAAATACCCAGCATAAGACCATCTCTGTTCTTAAGAAGGTTCATTGTAGCTTCCATTACCTTAGGATTTCTAAATACGGCAGCTATAAACTTACCTGAACCTTCAGGCTCATCACCTGCTGAAAATCCGCCCGGGATCATAATGATCTGGCTGTTGTTGATCATTTCAACCATTTTATCTATACTTTCTTCAAGCCATTCATTTTTAAGGTTACTTATTACAAGAGTATCTGCAACAGCACCTGCATTTTCAAAGGCTTTCTTTGTATCATATTCACAGTTTGTTCCCGGGAATACAGGTATAAATACTCTGGGGGCTGCAATTCCCTTTCCTGAATGCTTTTTAACTGCAATTTCAAAAGGCTTTAACTCTATATTTCTTTCATCAAAACTGCTGTAATATTTAGTAGGGAATATTCTTTCAAGAGGCTTGAACCATGTTCTCTTCGCCTCATCAATTGTAATTACCTCACCATTTGCCTTCAAACTTTCTTCTTCTGTAGTTACACCAATAACCTTATAATTACAGCCTTTAAGTAATTCAGCAATGGTTTCATTGTCATAAGGCATTTCAAGTATAAATGAGCCGTAGCTGTAGTTAAATAAATCATCATCATTAATTTCAGCACCGATATCGTTACCAAATGCCATCTTGCTCACAGCAGCAGCCACACCGCCTACACCTATAGTAGCAGCTGAAATTATCTTCTTTTCCTTAATAAGCTTGCTTACTGTCTTAAAGTTCTTTATAAGCTCATCAAAATCAGGCATATCATTTTCATCATAATTTGTAACAAGCTTTACTATAGAACTTTCAATTGTCTTGAACTCGGGAGAAATAACAGTATTAATATCAGACACATCAACTGCAAAAGAAACAAGTGTAGGAGGTACATCCAGATTCATAAATGTACCTGACATACTGTCCTTTCCTCCTATTGAAGCAGTACCAAGCTTCATCTGAGCAACTAAAGCACCAAGAAGAGAGCTGAAAGGTTTGCCCCATCTTGTTGGATCCTCACCAAGTCTTTCAAAATACTCCTGGAAAGTAAGTCTGCATGAATCATAATTTCCCCCTGTTGCAACTATTTTTGCAACTGATTCAACAACTGCATAGAGAGCGCCGTGGAAAGGACTCCACTTTGCAACCTTAGGATTATATCCGTAACTCATAAGAGTAGCTGTAGTTGTATCACCCTCAAGTACAGGAACTTTCGCAGCCATTGCCTCAATAGGTGTAAGCTGATTTTTACCGCCGAAAGGCATAAGTACCGTACCTGCACCTATAGTTGAGTCAAATCTTTCTGATAAACCTTTCTGACATGCTACATTCAAATCAGAAAGTACATTAAGCCATTTTTCCTTTATATTACCTGATGTTTCAATTCCGGCAGGCTTTTCACCGGGAGCCTCAACAGCAGCTTCTGCATACTGTGCAGCACCGTTTGTATCAAGGAAATCTCTTGAAATATTTACTATGTCATTACCGTTCCAGAACATTTTAAGACGTCTGTCATCTGTAACCTCTGCAACAGCTGTAGCTTCAAGATTTTCTTCATTTGCAAATTTAATAAATTTATCAACATTTTCCTTGTCAACTACAACAGCCATTCTTTCCTGTGATTCTGAAATCGCAAGCTCTGTACCGTCAAGACCTTCATACTTCTTAGGTACCAGATCAAGATTTATTTCAAGACCTTCCGCAAGTTCACCTATAGCAACGGAAACACCGCCTGCACCAAAGTCATTACATCTCTTTATCATTCTGCTTACTTCAGGATTTCTGAAAAGTCGCTGTATCTTTCTTTCAGTTGGTGCATTACCCTTCTGTACTTCGGCACCGCAAGTGTGTATTGATTCCTCTGTATGCTCTTTAGATGAGCCTGTTGCACCGCCGCAGCCGTCTCTTCCAGTTCTTCCTCCTGTAAGAATGATTATATCGCCCTTTTCAGGTCTTTTTCTTATAACATCACATTTCTTTGCCGCTGCAATTACAGCACCGATCTCCATTCTCTTTGCCACATAGCCCTCATCATATATTTCAGCAACCTGACCTGTTGCAAGACCTATCTGATTGCCGTATGAGCTGTAACCGTGAGCCGCAGAACGCACAAGCTTTGACTGTGGCAGCTTACCCGGAATAGTATCCTGTACAGGGACGGTAGGATCTCCCGCACCAGTTACTCTCATAGCCTGATATACATAGCTTCTGCCTGAAAGGGGATCTCTTATACATCCGCCGATACATGTTGCAGCACCACCGAATGGCTCAATTTCAGTAGGATGATTATGAGTTTCATTCTTGAACATTATAAGGTAATCCTCTGTTCTTCCGTCAATGTCAACAGGCACTACAATACTGCAGGCATTTATTTCCTCTGACTCATCAAAGTTGTCAAGCTTACCCTGTGCCTTTAATGCTCTCATACCCATTGTTGCAATATCCATAAGGCACTGAGGCTTGTTTTCTCTGCCCATCTCCTTCTTTAAATCAAGGTAGAGCTTGTAAGCATCCTCGATAACATTCTTATACTTTCCGTCCTCAAACTTAACATCTGTAATATTTGTGGCAAATGTTGTGTGTCTGCAATGATCTGACCAGTAAGTATCGATTACCCTTATTTCAGTAATGCTTGGGTCTCTCTTTTCTGTATCTCTGAAATATTTCTGACAGAATATAATATCAGCATCACTCATTGCAAGACCCATTTCAAGTCTTAAATTAAGAAGTTCTCCTTCGCTTTTATCTATAAATCCTGTAAGTGTTTCAACAGTTTCAGGTATGTTAAGATTCATTTTAAGAGTTTCAGGCTTTTCCATAGCCGCTTCTCTTGAATCCACAGGGTTAATGCAGTAGTTCTTTATTTTTTCAATATCCTCTACTGACAATCTGCCCTTTAAAACATAAATTTTTGCAGCAGCTACAACAGCCTTGTCATCACCTGATATGATCTGAATACACTGCATTGCAGAGTCTGCTCTCTGGTCATACTGTCCCGGAAGGTATTCCATACCGAATATAACTTCGTCCTCAGCCGCCTCAAAGCTTTCAATATAAACATTGTCAACGGGAGGTTCTGAAAAAATTGTCTTTTCAGCCACAGCAAAAGCTTCATCTGAAATATCCTCCACATCATATCTGTAAAGAATTCTAAGTCCCTCAAGACTGTCCATTTCAAAGTTTTCCTTAATGTCAGTAAAGAGCTGACTTGCTTCGATGTCACAGCCTTTTTTCTTTTCAACAAAAATTCGTTTAATAGCCATAATTTTTCCTTTCTGTATATATTAAAATTTATTTTTTATCATTTTCAAGGAAGCCTTCAAGCCTCATTTTCTTGTATTCGCCAAATCTGCCTTCGTCAAGAGCATTTCTTATTTCCTCCATCATGTTATTGAAGAAATAAAGATTGTGAATTACGCAAAGTCTCATTGCAAGCATTTCCTTAGCCTTGAATAAATGCCTTATATATGCCTTGCTGTATCTCTGACATGTGGGGCAGTTGCACTCATCATCAATAGGTGTGTCATCAAGCTCATATTTTGCATTTAAAAGATTGAGCTTACCCTTGTTTGTATATACGTTTGCATGTCTGCCGTTTCTTGCAGGCAGTACACAGTCAAAAAAGTCAACACCTCTGTCAACAGCTTCAAGTATATTTGCGGGAGTTCCTACACCCATTAAATATGTGGGCTTGTTTCTGGGCAGATGAGGTACAACATTTTCGATTATATCATACATTACCTCATGGCTTTCACCTACTGCAAGACCTCCTATTGAATATCCAGGCAGGTCATACTCACTTATTCTCTTGGCATGGTCAATTCTTATATCTTTAAAAGTACCACCCTGATTTATGCCAAATAAAAGCTGTTCTTTATTTATTGTATCTTCTCTAGAATTGAGCTCCTTCATTTTTGCAATACATCTTTCAAGCCACCGTGTAGTTCTGTCGACAGAATTTTTAATATAAGTTCTGTCAGCAAGAGAAGAAGGACACTCATCAAATGCCATTGCTATTGTTGATGCAAGGTTTGACTGTATTTCCATACTTTCCTCCGGTCCCATAAATATCTTACGTCCGTCAATGTGAGAGCTGAAATACACTCCCTCTTCCTTTATTTTTCTCAGTGTTGTAAGAGAAAAGACCTGAAATCCCCCTGAATCGGTAAGTATAGGCTTGTCCCATACCATAAATTTATGAAGTCCGCCCAGTGCCTTAACAACTTTATCACCCGGTCTTAAATGAAGGTGATATGTGTTTGACAGTTCAACCTGACATTTAATTTTTTCAAGATCCTCTGTGGATACAGCACCTTTTATAGCTGCTGCAGTACCTACATTCATAAACACAGGAGTCTGTATTGTACCGTGAACAGTTTCAAACTGTCCTCTTTTTGCCATCCCCTCTGTTTTCAGTAATTTATACATAGTAAACCTCTTATACTTTTTTGTTTTTAGTATACAACATTTTTGTTAAATATTCAATTTCTATTTGCAAAAAAAGCAAAAAAAAGTTATACTGTAGTAAATAAGTTAAATAAACAGGAGAATAAAATGAAAAAATACAAGCTTCAGGCAACAGCCTCCTTCGGACTTGAGGCTGTTGTTAAAAGAGAAATTGAAAATTTAGGCTTTGAAAATATATCCGTATCAGACGGCTATGTGGAATTCACATCTGATTTAAGAGGAATAGCAAAGGCAAATTTATGGCTTCGTTCAGCCGACAAAGTCCTTATGATAATAGGCAAATTTCAGGCCGTGACCTTTGAAGAACTTTTTGACAACACCTATGCCCTTCCATGGGATGAGCTTATTCCAAAGGATGCTAACTTTATTATTACAGGCAAATCATTTAAGTCAACACTTTCAAGTGTGCCTGCCTGTCAGTCCATAGTTGAAAAAGCAATTATAAAAAAGCTTCAGACAAAGTATGATATCAGTCATTTTCCTAAAACAGGTGTGGAATATACAATTCAGGCAGCCCTGTTAAAAAATACCGTTACTATTACACTTAACACATCAGGTCCTTCACTCCACAAGAGGGGCTACAGACACGGACAGGTCATTGCACCCCTTAAGGAAACTATGGCAGCAGGACTTATACAGTTAAGCTACTGGAAAAAAGACAGGATATTCCTTGACCCCTGCTGCGGTTCAGGTACATTGCCCATTGAGGCAGCTTTAATAGGCAGAAATATTGCTCCTGGTTTAAGCCGTAAATTTGCAGCCGAGCTCTGGGACTTTATACCAAAGGAAGTATGGCAGGAGGAAAGAAAGGCAGCTTATTCGGCAATTGACTATGATGCAGAGCTTACAATATACGGCTCCGATATAAACGCCCACGCTGTTGAGATCGCAAAGCAGAATGCTGAAAATGCAGGTGTGGATGACTGTATTGTTTTCAGACAGATACCTTTTAATAAACTTAAACTTCCGGGAGATTACGGAGTTTGTGTTTCAAACCCGCCCTATGCAGAAAGAATGGGAAATCTTGATGATGTTGAAAGACTTTACAGAGATATGGGAAATTTATTCAGAAGCAATAAAACATGGTCAGCCTATTTTATTACTTCCCATGAAGGCTTTGAAAAGCTCTACGGCAAAAGGGCAGACAAGAAGAGAAAGCTTTTCAACGGAAATGTTAAAACAGACTACTATCAGTATTTTGGTGAAAGACCGCCTAAAAAAATATAAATTAAAAAAATGTGACACAGGTATTTAGTACTTATGTCACATTTTTTATATACTATGTTAGATTTATCTGCTGACTTAAATTTTATCTGTTTCTGAAATATATTGCACTAATTATATTGCTTTCTGAATGCCAGATAAAAGACCAGAGGTACAAGCACAAGGTTTACAAGCATTGCCGCAAACAAGCCTACAAGCATAAGCACAGCCATAGGTATAAACAATGTGTCCCCAAATAAGGCAAGGGGAAGAAGTCCCAGAACAGTAGTCATTGTACTCATCATTATAGGTCTTAATCTTGCACCGCCTGCACTCCTGCAAGCCTCATCAATAGGCAATCCGTTATTAAGTTCATTTGTAATGCAGTCAATAAGAACAATAGCATTTGCAAGAACACATCCTATAAGGCTTACACCACCGATAAGGGCAAACAAGCTTAATGGCTGTCCTGTTATTTTTAAAGCCAGGAATCCTGCTGCCAGACCAAATGGAACAGATATAAATACTATTCCCACTTTCTTAAATGAACCAAACTGTATAAGAAGTATAATAAGCATTGCGATTACCGCAACACCTGCAGCTATACCTATATTGTACAGAACATCCTCAAAGAAAGGCTTTTTCTTTCCTGAATTTTCAATGGTCACACTTTCAGGGAACTGATCTGCATTTTCCTCTATCATTTTTTCAAGAGCAGTCTGAACATCGATCTCACTTACCCTTGTACTTGTATAACAGCCTACAGTTCTTCCCCTTCTGCCGTCCACTCTTGAAATTGATGTGATTTCAGGCTTTAAAGTAACATCTGCAAACTGTGCCACGCTGTATTTTGCATCCATAACAGATGATTTCACTTTGAATTCCTTTATTTGCTCCCTTGAGTCAATGTTGCTGTTAAGAACAACATCATACTCCTTGTTTCCGCTTCTGTATGAAGATACATCTCTGCCCTGCATAGCTATGCTAAGCTCATTCTGAACCTCAGCTTCCATCAATCCCAGTGTATTAAGCTTCATACTGTCCATGTCTACATAGTAGTTATATGTTGCAAGCTCATTCTTATTCTGAATACCTTTTGTTCCGTCAAGCTGTGACATCATATCATTTACCATTTCAGATGCAGTGTTCAGATCATCAACATTATCTGAATAAAGCTTTACTTCCACAGGCTTTGTATTAAGTGTAAATATTCCAAGCTCATCAACTGTAATAGTTGCCCCTCCTACTCTGCTGTCAAGCTCACTCTGTAAAAAGTCGACCATGTCTGCAGTTTTCTTAAACCTGTCACCGTTTTTAAGGTTTGTTTTAACATATATATCCCCTAAGCTGTCCATATCTGATTTTGGCAGTATGGCATAATCATATCTCGGTATACTTGCCCCTACACCGCTTAGATAATACTCGGTTTCAGGCTGTTCATCAAGGACAGTTTCAATATTGTCAACAATTTCTCTTGTTCTTTCAATGCTGTCCTCATTATTGCTTGACACATCAATCGTAATTATATCATCATTTGCAGTAGGTACTATCTGCATATCAAGTGTAAGCACTGTTGAACCGCAAATAAGCATTATTACAACCGAAACAATTATTGTAGCAGCCTTATGTTTGAAGGCATGACTGAATGCCCGGTCATAAAGCCTTCTTGATACGGGCTTCTTATTATTAATACTTTCCTTGCTCCTTCTGAGCATTAAATAGCTCATCAACGGTGTAACACACATAGACACCAGATATGATGCCACAAGAGAAGTAATAATAACTATAGGGAATGAAATTGCAAGCTGTCTGTAAGCTCCCGGCAATACGAATATTGAACAGAAAGCAATTACAGTTGAAAGCATTGATACAAATACAGGCAGAGCAACAGATGCAGCACCTTTGACTGCAGCTTCTTTTCTGTCCATTCCTGCATCTATATTTTTCTGTATAGCATCACTTACAACTACCGAATTATCTACAAGCATACCAAGCACAACTATAAGTGAAGCAAGTGATACAAAGTGAATTTCAAGTCCCATAATATGGTTGCACAGGAAATTAGCACATATAGCAAGAGGTATTGCAACAGAAACAACAACGGCATTTCTGAAATTCATACCTATCATTATAACTATAATAACAAGTACAATAGATTCAAGGAGATTTAAAACAAAGTCGTTTATAGAATTTGAAACCTTGTCAGGCTGCATAAATATTTTGTTTACTGCTATACCCTCAGGCAATGTATCATTATAATCATCAATTACTTCATTGATCTCATCACCTAGACTTACTACATTTAACCCTTCTTCAAAGTATACAGCCAGAACAGTTGACCTTTTATCATCATAAAGGAAATATCCTTCATCATCAGGCACTTCCATTCTGACATCTGCTATATCCGAAAGCCTTGTTATAATATAGTCATCATTTGCGGAAACCACAATATTTTTGATATCATCTAAACTTTCAAACTGTCCCGATGAATTGACCTTAATTTCATTTCCCTCTACATTTACAGAACCTGTGGGCAATGTAGAGTTGTGATAGCCTATAATTTCCGCAAGCTCTGCAAGTGATACATTTGTATCGTTAAGCTTATCAATATTAACTGTAATTTTGACCTCTGAAGGCACATCACCGTGTATATCGACCTTCTTTACACCGTCAACAAGCCTGAGTTCATCGGCTATTTCCTTGCTTCTCTGTGAAAGCTCATCATTTGATATATTATCCCCTGATACCGCAAGTATAAGTCCTGCAGTATCCATTACATCATCATTCACAGTTATTGATGTGACACCTGAAGGCAAATCTGATTTAAGTGTTTCCAGCTTGTTTCTTAGGTCATCGAACTGGTCATCAACCTCTTCCTGTGATAAATCCATACTTAAATTTACACTTGTAACACTGTAGCTGTCACCTGCAGTAGTTTCGCACTTGTCAAAGCCATCAAGCTCCATACATACATGCTCAACCTTTTCTGATACAAGCTGTTCCATATCCTCGGCAGTAGCTCCTGGATAAATAACGGTTACAGTTGCAACAGGGAGAACAACTTTCGGAAATCTCTGCTTAGGCATTTGAAAGTAAGAAAATATACCCGCTACAAACACCATTATTATGATCATTATAATAAGTGTCTTTCTCTCAATGAGGCCCTTAAAGAATTTTTCTTTACCATTCATATTCTCAGCCCTCCATTGTTACAAGGTCATTTTCTCTCAGATTTTTAATTCCTTCTGTTACAACAACAGCAGAAGGATCATCTATCTGCACTTCAACCTTATCTCCGTCAAAGTCCCCTAAAACGACCTGCTTTTTATAAACTCTGTTTTCGGAATTAACGGCATATACATAATCAACGCCTTCACTGTTAAACACAGCATCAATAGGTACATAGCAGCCGCTTACATTTCCTGTCACAATTTTCACATCCACGGTTTCGCCTATTGTATAATCTCCGTCAATAGCTATATCAACGGCATATGTTCTTGTTGTCTCATCGGGATACTGGGCAATTGTATCTATTTTCCCAACAGCTTTGCCGTTTATCAGGGCAACACCGCCAAGTTTTATATTCTTATATTCACTGTCTGATGCCCCCACGGTAACAATAAGCTCACTGCTTTTTGATACAACAACAGGGTAGCCTGCTGACACAACCTCGCCCTCTTTAAAAGGAAGCTCCATTACATATCCGTCACTGTCTGCAGTTAAAACAGCGTCATTTATATTCTTTTCAACAATATCATTTGAAATCCCGGCACTGTCTACAGTAGCCTGAGCTGCTGCCACATCCTTTTCCTTTGATGTATAAAGATTTTCAAGTGTCTTTTCAGCTTCGCTTTTCTGTGCCTTTGAAGCCTCAAGCTCTGCTTTCTTGCTTTCAAGCTCTGCCTTGTTGCCCTCATGAGTCGCCTTTGCAGCTTCAAGTTCGGCTTCCTTTGTCTTATATGTACTCTCAAGTGACTGGAGATCCTTGTCTGCATATCCGCCTACAGCATTTATTTCCCTCGCCGCATCAAGTTCATCCTTAAGAGTGTCAAGGGCAGTCTGTCCTGCTTCAATATTCTTAACTTCTGCTTCAAGTCCTGTTTCAAGGGCTTCTATGCCCTTCTCACCTGCCGCAATAGCCTTATTTAGAGTTTCGATCTGTGACTTTGCATTGCTTATATTTGTGTCATATGTACTTATAGTTTTTTCAAGAGTTGCCTCAGCCTGAGCTTTGGTATTCCTGCTTATGGAAGCATTGTACTCCATTGTGGTTGTATCAAGCTTTGCAAGCACATCACCTTTTTTGAACTCCTGACCTTTTTCTACACATATTTCCGCAATTTTTCCGCTTGCCAGAAATGAGTAGTTTTTTGTTTCCTTTGCCTTGACGATTCCCAGATAACTGTATCCTGCCGTAACACTTTCCTCTGCCACTGCCTGAGTCTTAACGATCTTTGGAATTGCCTCTGCTGTTGCCGTTTCCTTATTATCACACCCTGCCAAACCGCTTACAAAAGACAGAGCCAGTAAAACACAAAATAGCCTTTTTTTCATATTTTTATGCCTCCTGTTTTTTATATCTTTAATTTTATTTTAATCTTTTGTTTGAAAAATTCAATGGTCAGTATGGAACATTATATAGATTAATATACACTTTTCACTTTTATGGTACTTATTATAAAATATTTATTGATAAAACTCCTGATATATTGTAAAATTAATAAAAACGGCCCGATTACATAAGGAGTACAGTATGCCTAAGAAAACAGACCTGAGAGTTATAAAAAGCAAAAAAGCCATAAAAGATGCATTTCTGCAGCTGATAAAAGAAAAAAGCTATGGAAATATTACCATTACAGATATCGCAAAGAGAGCAATGATAAACCGCAAAACATTTTATATGCACTATGAAACAAAGGAAAATCTCTACAATGAGATCACAGATGAACTTTTGGAAGAGATCACACCTCCTATTGTATATGAAGGCATACATTCTTTAAAGGGGAAAGACCAACGAGCAGCCGTGACCCACCTTCTCCTTAAAATAAAAGAAAACAAAGATGTTTTTGAAATTCTTATTAACGACAATACAAATCAGGAGTTTATAACAAAGCTTAAGACAAAGCTTATTAACGAGCTCTTTTTCAGATCCCGCATTGACCTTACGGGAAAAGATACACTTTTTACATTTGACCTTTTGTCCGAGGCATATTTTTCGATTTTTAAGGTTATTATTCAGTGGTGGGCTAATACGGAAGGCATATCCACAGACTATGTTATTGATATGATACTTGAATTTTTCTCCAAAAAACCCCTTGAACTTCTGGGCATTGATTTTGACAGCAACTGAAAATACCGCCTTTTATGAACTCTCATAAAAGGCGGTATCAATATTAAAATATATTTTTATATTCCAAATTCCTCTGCATATGTCACAGCACCCCTTACGGCTTTTGCATCATCCCTTAATTTAACAGCCATAAAATTATTTTCAGACATACCATAGGGAATTTCAATCCCAAACACCGATGCAGGCACATATCCCATACGGGGGTAATATGTCTCACTTCCAAGTACAATTGAATATCCATATTCCATCTGCCCTGCAATTTTATGTCCTTCTTTAATAAGGGCAGTTCCTATTCCCTGCTTCTGATATTCGGGAAGAACAGCAAGAGGGGCAAGAACAAGAACCCTATCACTGCCGACCTTTCCTTCGGTAAATAAAATGTATCCTGCAAGCCTGCCGTCCTTTTCTGCAACCAGTGATAATTCAGGCACAAAAGCACTGCCCTTTCTCAGTTCATTTACTAAGTCCTGTTCATTTCCGTCACTGTGTTCAGCATTTTCAAAAGCTCTTTTTACAACACTGTAAACTTCATCATGATCCTTTTCTCTTTCCTGTCTTATGATCATATTTTATCCTCCGTTTTATTAAGCTCTGTCACATTTCATAGCCGGGCTTTATTATCAGATCATCATTTTCTCTTATTTCTCTGTCATAAACTTCTTCCTTCCATTTCTCCGGTTCAATATCACTTACACTTACAGAAACGGAAGAAGCTTTAATTCCGTTATTTTCAAGAACCTTTAACAGTTCATTTGCAATTTTGATTTTTTCTTCTTTATTTCTTCCTTTATACATTTTAAGACTAATATGAGGCATGCCAATATTCCTTTCATTTGCATTATTCTACTGTATATGTTCCGTCACTTTCAATTTTTATTTTTATTATATCACCTGCATTTACGCTGTTGCTTTCAACGCTGTATTTTCTCACGCCTCCCGGCACCCTGACCCTTACGTACTTATCTCCTCTGTCAACAACCTCCATATCCGTGTACTCTGAAGCTCGTCCGATCGTTTTTAGTGCCACGATCGTACTTCCGTTAACTATTGCAGTTATTTCATCGTCACTTGCAAGCTGTTCGTAACCTTCATAATAGGTTATACCCGCATCTGTTATAAATAAATTATCCCCAAGTTTACTGTATTGATTTTTATCTGCATATATTTTAAGTTCCTGAGTTTTAAGCTTTTCCGTATTCATATCCTTTTCAAAAGCAATAACCCATATATTATAAGGTATAGGTTTGTCCTTATCCTCCTGAGCATACTGAAGCTTGACCTTGTTGTCAGTTTTCATCTTATCAAGCAAAAACTGAGCTTGTCTTAATGTAAGGTACTCTTCAGGTGCAAAATGTGCCTCATCAACTCCTGCAATTAATCCTGCACTGAAAGCGGCATTTATGTATTTATCATACCACTTGCTTATATCGGTATCTTCAAATGTAATTTTTCTTTCCATTTTGTTTATTTCTTCAATATTATAGCTGTTAAGAGACATCATTCTCGCCGCTTCAGCCCTTGTTATAGGCTCATTTTCTCCTACAGTACCCATTTGTGTATTATTAACGGCTGTCTTTGTACAGCCGGATAAAGCTAATATCAGTATTAAAGCCAAAAATTTCCTGAACATATATTTTCCTCCTCTGAAAGAAACGCTGATAATCATTCAACGTTTCCTTTAGTATATATGTCAGGAAATATAAAATTATACCTTCTTTTTATTATTTAATGATTTTAACACTCTTGGATACTGAGTTCCTGCTTCATTTACTGCAATATTTTCAAGTTCAATACTCATCCTGTAAGTCACAAGATTTTCTCCCCCGGGTATTACAAGTTCATAATAGCAGGTTTCTCCGTCTCCAAGAATGGCTCCGACTGTATAGTCCTCTGTATGAGGGCCTCTCAGTCCCATAAATGATGGTGTGTATTCGGTAAAGGGGCTTTCAGGTATCTTGTAAAATCTGTAGCTTTTGCACAGCATTACATGTTCCCTTAATAAGCCTGCTATAAAGGTATGAAACTCATTAAGAGGCATATTTTCTTTGATCTGTACATTGTAACAAATCTTTTCATTTTCCACAAAGGAAATTTTCAAATTATACACATTAAATTCCGGTTCATAAACCTCAAGTATTTTTCTTCTGTCTTCAATACTATCTTCAATGACGCCTTTCATAATATTTTCAATATTCATCTTTTCAAAAACGAAAGGCTTTCTGTCATTATATTCAATATTAAAAAATTCAGCTCCGAGACATGAAGTTTTATATAATGTACAGGGTGCATAAAGAGCAGCATCTATAATTTCTTCTTCACCAAGGATCTCATATGTCTTTTCGGCATTTATAAGGTACATGATCTCGTCATAATAAGAGAATTCATACATATAAGTAGTATCAATAAATCTGAAATATCCGCTGAAAGGTGTAAGAAACCATTTATCAAGAAGCAGACCTCTCAGATAAGTATTTGCGGTAAGAGCCATTTCCATTTTATCCATATCTTCAAAAGCCATAGCCATTGAAACATCAATTGAGAATTCCCCATATGCTTCTTCAAATATTTTGTCAACAGGACCGCCCTCAATAAGCCATTTCTTTATCATGCCGGCAGAAATATTATAACTTTCATCTAAAAAAGCATCACTTAAATATGAAGATGAAATTTTCACCGCACATTCAAAAAGTCTTGAAAGCAATTCTCTGTTATTTATATTATCAAGTTCTTTTATTTTGTCTGTTGTGCAATACATTTCTACGCCGACAGAAGGCATTTTTTCAATATACCCCATATCAATGCCAAGCATTATAAGGTAGGTGATATAATCCGGATCACAGTTTATAACATTATTTATCGCTCTTGCCTCTTCAAACTCCATCTGCATTCTTTCATTGAGTGCAACGCCTCCTCTGAATCTTTCTACAAGACCCCTGAAGTCTATACATATAGGATGATTTTCAAGACTGTATTTCAAATTAATAAAATCAAAATTACCTATGCGGTTTATAGAACTTGTTCTTACAACAGGATATATATTTTTACCATTACTCCCATACTCTGTGACCATAGCGGGAGTAATAACGGTATCTTCAATTAAAGCGGAGTAATACCATTTTCTGAACAATGAGGGAATGTACTTTAAAATACGGCTTTTGCCCTGAATTTTAAGACTTCTGTACATATCGTCAAATTCATAGCGAAAACTGTCATTTAACCTGTCCATAATTTTATTTTCCGCAAACTCGTAATTAGTCATACAACACCTCAAATTTATAAAAATGTTATGATTCAAAACTTGAACATTTAACAAACACACATACATTTATAATAACCATTATTATAATATTATAAACTACTTTTCTTATGAAGTCAAATACTACATTAAACTTCACGCTTTCTCAGATTAATTTATTTTTAATAATAATTTTTTAAAATTTTTTTGATTTTGTTGTTTACTATTTCACAAAAACTTGTTATAATATTTGTAGAATATTTTGCAACCTGCATTATATTTATTCACTAAAGGGCTAACCACCCTCAAATTAATTCTTAATTATTAAGGAGGATTTTAAAATGGCAAAGGTTATGCAAACTATGGATGGTAACCAGGCTGCCGCTACAGTATCCTATGCGTTTACTGAAGTTGCAGGTATTTACCCTATTACACCATCCTCACCAATGGCTGAATACGTAGATGAATGGGCAGCCAGAGGCAAAAAGAACATTTTTGGTCAGACAGTAAAAGTTGTTGAAATGCAGTCTGAAGCAGGTGCTGCAGGTACAGTACACGGTTCACTGGCATCCGGTGCTTTAACTACTACATATACTGCATCTCAGGGCTTACTTCTTATGATCCCTAATATGTATAAGATCGCAGGTGAGTTACTTCCATGTGTACTTCATGTAAGTGCTCGTTGTGTAGCAAGCCATGCACTTAACATTTTCGGTGATCATTCTGACGTTATGGCTTGTCGTCAGACAGGTTTTGCAATGTTAGCTTCATCATCTGTTCAGGAAGTTATGGATTTAGGTGCTGTTGCACACCTTTCAACTATTAAGGCAAAGGTTCCTTTCCTTCACTTCTTCGATGGTTTCAGAACTTCTCACGAGATCCAGAAGATCGAAGTTCTTGACTACGATGATTTAGCTAAACTTGTTGATATGGACAAGGTTAAGGAATTTAAAGAGCATGCTCTTAATCCTGAGCACCCATGTACAAGAGGTACAGCTCAGAACCCTGATATCTTCTTCCAGGCAAGAGAAGCTTGTAATCCATATTATGAAGCTGTTCCCGGTATCGTTGAAGAATATATGGCTGAAATCAGCAAGCTTACAGGAAGAGATTATAAGTTATTTAACTACTACGGTGCTCCTGATGCTGAAAAGGTTATTATTGCAATGGGTTCTATCTGCGACACAATTGCAGGTACTATTGACTACCTTGCAGCTAAGGGCGAAAAGGTTGGTCTTGTAAACGTTCATTTATACAGACCATTTGTTCCTGAAAAATTATTAGAGGCTATCCCTGTTTCTGCTAAGAAGATCGCTGTTCTTGACAGAACTAAGGAACCTGGTTCTCTCGGTGAACCATTATACCAGGATGTATGTACTGCATTCTTTAACAGCGACAGATCACCTGTTATCGTTGGCGGTAGATTTGGTCTTGGTTCAAAGGATACTACTCCTGCTGATATTATTGCAGTTTATGACAATCTTGATTTAGACGCTCCAAAGAACGGCTTTACATTAGCTATCAACGATGATGTAACAGGTCATTCATTAAAGAGAGGCGAAGTTGTAGACGTAACTCCTGAGGGAACTACTAACTGCTTATTCTGGGGTCTCGGTTCAGACGGTACTGTAGGTGCCAACAAGAACTCTATCAAGATCATCGGTGACCACACTGATATGTATGCACAGGCATACTTTGCTTATGACTCAAAGAAGTCAGGCGGTATCACTAATTCTCACTTAAGATTTGGTAAGAGCCCTATCCGTTCACCATATCTTATTGATACAGCTGACTTTGTTGCTTGTCATCAGCAGTCTTACTTAAACAAGTATGATATGACATCTAACTTAAAAGACGGCGGAAGCTTCTTATTAAACACTATCTGGTCAGATGAAGAGTTAGATACTCATTTACCTGCTAATGTTAAGAGAGATCTTGCTAACAAGCACATTAATTTCTATACAATAAATGCCGTTGAGATCGGTGAAAAGATCGGATTAGGCAACAAGTTCAATATGGTATTACAGTCTGCATTCTTTATGATCACAGAGATCATTCCTAAGGATGATGCTATTAAGTACATGAAGGAATTCATCGTTAAGTCATATGGCAAGAAGGGTGAAAAGATCGTTAACATGAACTATGCTGCTGTTGATGAAGGTGCTGTAGGATACCACAAGGTAGAAGTTCCTGCAAGTTGGGCAGATGCTGTTGATACTGCTGCTGCAACTTCAGACA
This sequence comes from Candidatus Gallispira edinburgensis, assembly GCA_904395805.1. GTDB lineage: Bacteria > Bacillota > Clostridia > Lachnospirales > CAG-274 > Gallispira > Gallispira edinburgensis. The sequence continues at coordinate 73,536 of CAJFNV010000044.1, forward strand.
GACCTGACTTTATCAAGAATGTTGTTGACGTTATGAACGCTCAGAAGGGTGATACTCTTCCTGTATCTGCATTCAAGGGTATTGAAGACGGTACATTTGAACATGGTACTGCTGCTTATGAAAAGCGTGGTATTGCTGTTCACGTTCCTACATGGGATCCAACAAGCTGTATCCAGTGTAACCAGTGTGCATTTGTATGTCCTCACGCTTGTATCAGACCTTTCCTTTTAACTGATGAAGAAGCTGCTAATGCTCCTGCTGCAGTTAAGGCTGTTCAGGGCAAGGGTAAGGAAGCTCAGTACAAGTATGTAATGCAGGTTGACATTATGGATTGTACAGGCTGTGGTAACTGTATAGCATCTTGTCCGTTAGCCGGCAAGTCTGATCCTCTTAAGATGGTTCCTATTGACGATGCAAGAGATCAGATCGAAGCTTGGGATTATGTAATTGATCTTCCTACTAAGGAAAATCCTGAAGATAAGTACACTGTTAAGGGTTCTCAGTTCGAGCAGCCATTACTTGAATTCTCAGGTTCATGCGGCGGCTGTGCTGAAACTGCTTACGCTAGATTGATAACTCAGTTATTTGGTGACAGAATGTATATTGCTAACGCAACAGGCTGTTCTTCAATCTGGGGCGGTTCTGCACCTTCTACACCATATACAACTAACTCTAAGGGACAGGGTCCTGCTTGGTGTAACTCATTATTCGAGGACAACGCTGAATTTGGTTATGGTATGTATACAGGTGTTAAGCAGCAGAGAGAATTACTTGCTGAAAAGGTTACAGCTATTGCTGAATCTGCTCATGATGACAAGGTTAAGGAAGCTGCTAAGGCTTGGTTAGATACTATGAATGAAGGTGAAGCTTCTAAGGCTACATCTGCTGCATTAGTTGCTGCTATTGAAGAAGCAAAGGCTGACTGTGATAACTGTAAGTATGTTCTTGACCACAAGGATATGTTAGTTAAGAAGAGCCAGTGGATCTTCGGTGGTGACGGCTGGGCTTACGACATCGGCTTCGGCGGTGTTGACCATGTATTAGCATCCGGCGAAGATGTAAATATCTTTGTATTTGATACAGAAGTTTACTCTAACACAGGTGGACAGGCTTCTAAGGCTACTCCTACTGCTGCAATCGCTAAGTTTGCCGCTTCAGGTAAGAGAGTACGTAAGAAGGATTTAGGTATGATAGCTAAGAGTTACGGCTATGTATACGTTGCTCAGGTTTGTATGGGTGCAGACAAGAATCAGTTAATGAAGGCTCTTAAGGAAGCTGAAGCTTACCATGGTCCATCATTAATTATTGCTTACTCACCATGTATTAACCACGGCTTAAGAACTAACTTCCATGTAGAAGCTAAGAAGGCTGTTGACTGCGGTTACTGGCAGTTATACAGATACAATCCTGTTGGTGAAGTATTCACATTAGACTCTAAGGAGCCTACTGCAGACTTCAAGGAATTCATCAAGGGCGAAGTAAGATATACTTCACTTGCTAAGTCATTCCCTGATGTTGCCGAAGAATTATTCGATAAGTGTGCAGAAGACGCTAAGAGAAGATATGAAGGCTACAAGAAACTTGCCGCAAATGACTAATTAATTTATATAAATTATTATATATATAATGAGGAGCCCTTTATGGGCTCCTTATTTCTTAAAAACCAATCTTTATTTCAAAGATATGCATTATTATTTGTAGTGGCGATTATCAATCGCCCACAGTTTGTTCGTTTGCAAAAGACATTATAATCATATCCATTTTATCTTTGCATTTCCTCCACAGCCTTCATAAAATCCAATATATACTCCTTCGGCTCCAAAGGATACATAAGTCCGTAAGGTATTTCATAATTCCACTTTACAGGAATAGTCACAAGAGAAGGATGCACATCCTCCCACATATCCAGTGTAAGAAGCACACTGTTCATCTGCTCACACCTGTTAAACACATTTATGTCATAAAAATACGGTGTATCATCAATAAATATTTGTGGATGATTTTTTTCAATTTCATCTCTTATCAAATCGTTTATAAAAGAGTCTCCTCTTTTTACCATCATAAGCTTTTCACCGTGTATGTCATCAAGACTTAAAACCTTCTTCTCTGCCAAGGGATGACTTCTTGCAACAGCAAAGCACATTTTGCATTTTCCTATTTCATAAAAACTGCATCTTTTTAACCACTGTGAAGAATCACAAACTCCCACTATAAAATCAAATTTATTCCCTATGTTTCCAATTACCGATATAATGTTTTCATTGTTATCTTCAAAGGGTATAATTTCTATTTTAAACTTTGAAAATTTATCATTTACACGGTTCCATATATCCATAAAAGGCTTACAAGGATTTAAAAGTGAAGTCCCTACCCTTATTTTATATTCCTCACTCTTTGCAAGTTTTCCTGCTCTTTTAACAGCTTTTTCATAATAATCCAGTATAAACTTACTATCCTTATAAAGTGCTTCTCCCGCCGTAGTAAGCTTTATTCCGTGATTGCTTCTTTTTATGATCTTAAAACCTAAATTATTTTCAAAATTATTCATATGTTTCATAACTGCAGTTGTTGTAATATAAAGCTTTTCCGCAGCCTTTGAAAAACTGCCTTCTTCTGCAGCAGCAACAAATACCTCAAGTTGATTATTATACATAAAACCACCTCTGTATAAACTTTTAGTTTACACAATTATAACATTTTGGCTATTCACTGTCAATTAAATATACTGTATACTTAAATTACAACAAATGAAAGGAGGGTATAAATGTCATCAATTATAGTATACTTTTCCCGTAAGGGTAATAATTACGTAAACGGCACAATAAAAAATCTTACAACAGGCAATGCCGAAGTCATTGCAAATATGCTGCAGGAATTAACAAATGCCGATATATTCAAAATTGAGCCTGTCATTCCCTATTCTTCCGATTATTCAGAATGTATAGAAGAGGCAAAGGAAGATAAAAGACATAACGCAAGGCCTGAGCTTAAGTCATACCCAGAAAATATGGATAAATATGACACAATATATCTTGGCTATCCTAATTACTGGGGCACAATGCCAATGGCAGTATTTACTTTTCTTGAAAAATATAATTTATCAGGTAAAACAATAAAGCCCTTCTGTACTCACGAGGGCAGCGGTATGGGTTCAAGTGAAAGTGATATAAAGTCAGTATGTAATAACTCAGATGTAAAGCAAGGGCTACCTGTTCACGGAGCAAATATAACTAAAGCTCAGCTTGAAAAATGGATCAATTTATAAACGGAGGTATAAATATGGAATATATAACTTTGAACAATGGTGTAAAAATGCCTGTATTAGGCTATGGTGTATATCAGGTTCCCGATTTAGAGGAATGCGAAAGATGTGTTCTTGATGCTATAAGCATTGGTTACCGTTCTATAGATACGGCACAGGCTTACAATAATGAGGAAGCTGTAGGAAATGCTATAGTAAAATGCGGTGTACCAAGAGAAGAACTTTTTATTACAACTAAGGTATGGATTTCAAACGGAGGTTATGAAAAGGCGAAGGCTTCAATTGAAGAGTCTTTAAAGAAGCTTAAAACAGATTATATTGACCTTCTCCTGATCCATCAGCCATTTAATGATTATTACGGCACATATAAGGCAATGGAAGAAGCATATAAGGCTGGTAAAATCAGAGCTATAGGAGTATCAAACTTCTATCCAGACAGACTTATTGACCTTTGTCAGTTTGTTGAGATCACTCCTGCTATCAATCAGGTAGAAACTCATGTATTCCAGCAGCAGAAAGCCGCACATAAGATTATGGAAAAGTACAATGTACAGCACGAATCATGGGGACCATTTGCAGAAGGCAGAAAAGATTTCTTCTCAAACCCTCTTTTAAATGAAATAGGTAAAAAATACGGAAAGTCAGCAGCACAGGTTGCCCTTAGATTTCTTATTCAGAATAATGTCGTTGTTATTCCTAAGTCAGTTCATAAGGACAGAATGGAACAGAACTTTAACGTATTTGATTTCAAATTAAATGATGAAGACATGAAGGCTATTTCAGCACTTGATGAAGAAGAAAGCGCATTCTTCTCACATTATGATCCTGAAACAGTTGAATTCTTAACAAGTCTTGGGAAATAATTTTATATATCAAAAAAGTACTGAATTATCAGTACTTTTTTGATATTGCATATTTTAGTTCAATAATTTTGAGTGTGGTCTATTTGATTATATCTGTTTACAGCTTCCCCACAGGCTCCCTTATAAGCAATGTCGTCAACTTAACGGATTGGCGTAAACCTGACAGTTCAAAAAGGCGGCGTGCCCGCCCTCTTGGCTCCTTTGTAAAGGAGCTGTCAGCATTAGCTGACTGAGGATTTTCTTTCCTGACTGTTTCTAATTTAGCAAATGCTTGCATTTGCGGAGCATTGATTTTTCTTAAGTGGACAGCATTGCCTTTATAAGGGCTGGTCGCATTGCTACGCAATGCTGCTCGCTTAAGCAACCAAGGAAGCCGGACTGAGGGTTTTCAGTTAAACCACAATATTTGATAAAGAACCCATATTTTCCAACAACCTTATGATCTATTTAGCTTCAGTTAAAGCCCCCACCTCAGCCTCAGCCTCAAGCCTTAACTGCTCCATATCAGCCTCAGTCACAGGCAGATTTTCAAGAGAACTGAAACCGAAATATCTTAAAAACTCATCAGTAGTACCAAATAAAATAGGTTTTCCCGGAGCATCAAGCCTTCCCATTTCAGTTACAAGACCGTATTCCACAAGTCTGTTTACTGCATGGTCTGCACTTACTCCTCTTATATCTTCTATCTGTCCCTTTGTCACAGGCTGTTTATAAGCTATTATAGCAAGGGTTTCAAGAAGAGTTGTAGAAAGAGTTTTTCTCACAGGTGCCTGATAAAGCTTCTTTATGTAGTCAAAATAGTCCTTATTGGTACACATCTGGTACCCTTCCCCAACCTGTATTATTCTTATTCCCCTGTTTTCATATGTATATCTGTCAGCCATATTGCTTATAACAGACTTAACAGTCTTTTCATCCTGTTCTGTGGCAAAGGCAATGCTTTTAACACTTACCACTTCTCCCGAGGCAAACAATATGGCCTCTACAATTGACTCCAGCTCCTGTATAGTCATATCAGCATGCCTCCTCATAAGCTGTAATAGTTATATCATCAAATATTTCTTCCTGAATAATAAATATTTGCTTTTCCTTTATGAGCTGCAGCATCGCAAGAAATGTCGTAACGATTTCATTTTTACTGCTTGTATTGTTAAAAATCTTAAAAAAGCTGAATCTTCTTTTTGATTTTATAAGGCTTGTAAGCTGTTCAACCTTTTCTTCAAGAGTAAACTCATCATGCTTTACGGAATTAAAACCGCTCCTTATTTTATCTGTCCTCAGTTCCTGCCTTCTTAAGACCTCCTGAAAGGCTCTGAAAAGCATCTCGCCTGTTGCTCCCTTTAAAATATCAGATATTTCCTTTGGAACATCTTTTCTTATTTCCTTTAAAAGTGCCTTGTCACTTTCCTTGTAATAGGTGTATCCTGCACTTTTCTGCTTAACATCAAATTCCTCTGCAATCCCCTTAAATCTCTTATATTCAATAAGCCTCTGAACAAGCTCCTCTCTAGGGTCGATTTCCTCATTGTTTTCATCAACCTCCTTAGGCAAAAGAAGCCTAGACTTTATTTCTATAAGAGTTGCACCCATTATGAGAAATTCGCTTATATTTTCCATATTATACTTTCCCATAGCATTGATATAGTCAAGGTACTGTTCTGTTATAAGTGCAATGGGTATGTCATAAATATCTATTTTATTTTTAACTATCAGGCTGTATAAAAGATCCATCGGACCTTCAAACTTTTCTAGCTTGATTTCCATATCAATATGCATATTTAACCTTCCCTTTAAACAATGAAATTAACGATAGGGTCAAGTACAGATGAAAGCAATCCCAGCACAAGAAGAAACATAACGATTATCTGCAAAGGCTTTTCATACTGAGCGTATTTAATTGCCTGATTTGGATTTAAAATACACCTTATAAGCCAGCTTCCGCTCATAGGGTAAACAGGGATAATATTAAATACGGCAACAGCAGCCAAATTTCTTGACAAATAGGCCAGAAATACATTTAAATACATCATAGCACCATTATTTGCAACCATTACAATATTCATAATTATTTTTATTAAAACAGCAAGGATAATAAAAACAATAATAGGCACAAGATATGTTATTATTGTACCTGTCTTTTTATCCTTGTAGTTTCTGCTTGATGTTTCAACAGGGTTAGCCCAGCCATATCCCGAATACAGAAAAAGCAGAAAGCCGATAGGCTCAAAATGCTTTACAGGGTTAAGCGTCAGCTTACCCATGCTCTTAGGAACAGTATCCCCCTGTATAGTTGAAAGGAAAGCCTTCATGTATTCAAACAATGTAGTAACAATAATTATTGTTATAGCTTCAAGCACAAAGTAAATCAATGTGTCCATATAATCGCTCCCATCATTTATTTATGTTGATCTCAGTCCTGAATACGCTTGAACTTCTTTTCAAGTTCATATCTTGTCATTTCAATTATTGTAGGTCTGCCGTGAGGGCATGTAAAAGGATTTTCAAGTTTAAGAAGCCTTTGTATAAGTTCCTGTGCTTCACTGTAGCTAAGCCTGTCATTACCTTTTACAGCAGCCTTACAGCTCATAGTTGCTATTGCATCCTCCTTCGTGTCATAGATGCTTTTCATATTTTTATCTGCAAGCATATCTATAATATCCACAAAAAAGCTCACATTGCTTGGAGCATTGAAAACATAGGGAACAGCCCTTACAGCATATGTCCTTGCGCCAAACTCCTCTATTTCAAAGCCGAAGCTTTCCAGCAGCTCTCTGTTTTCTTCAACAATGACTTTTTCACTTTCGCTTAAATTTACTGCCACAGGCTGCAAAAGCTGCTGACTTGATATTTTTGAAGTCTTAAACTTTTCTATGAAGTCTTCATAAAGTGCTCTTTCATGAGCAGCATGCTGGTCAATAAGATACATACAGTTGTTTTGTTCAATTATCCAGTATGTACCGAAAATCTGTCCTATGATCCTGTAGTTGTTAAAGAATGGCTTCTTTGCACTTTCTTCTTTGTTTTCGGTCAAAACAGGCTTGTTAATAACTTCTTCTGTATGTCCTGTATCAGTAATTACTTCCCTTTTTATTTCTTTTGTATTTTTATCATTATTTTCATTATATATACCTGCATCGCTGCCATAAAGTTTATCCATAGTACTTAACACAGGATTTTTGGCATTCTCTTTTTTCTGTTCTTCTTTAAAATCGGATTTTTCGGCAAGACTATCTGCCGCACTGTAGCTTTTACTTACAGGCTCGGCATCGTATTTAAAATCACTTTCAGGCTTTTTAATATCCCCAATTACTCCCTGCACATAGTCTGACTTTACCTTTTTAGGCTTGTCCCACTCAACAACAGGTATAAGCTCTGTCTGCTTTAAAGCCTTTGTAACTGCATTGTACATAATATCATATATAAGATTTTCATCGGAAAACCTCACTTCAAGCTTTGTGGGATGCACATTTACATCTACTGTATTTGCAGGCACCTTAAGATTTAACACAAACACAGGAAATTTTCCTACCATAAGCTTGCCCTTGTAGGCATCTTCAACAGCATTCTGCACAACAGTACTTTTAATATACCTTCCGTTAATAAAGAAGTTTTCATAATTCCTGTTTCCTCTTGAAAGCTCAGGCTTTGCGGCATAGCCCTCTACAGTAAAGCCCTCTTTACTGTAGCTTGTTTCAAGCATCTGTGAAGCTATCTGTTTGCCGTATATATATAATATGGCAGCTCTCAAGTCACCGCCGCCGTTAGTCTGCATAATTGTATTGCCGTTATTTATATATTTAACTGCAATTTCAGGATGTCCGAGAGCTATTCTGTTTACAATTTCAGAAACATAGCCCCCTTCCGTAGCAGGCTTCTTTAAAAACTTCCTTCTTGCAGGAGTGTTGTAAAAAAGATTTTTCATTGTAAAAACAGTGCCTTCGTTTGCCGCAGCCTCTTCCTCTTTTTCAACTATCCCGCCGTTTATTACTATTCTTGTGCCTGTAGAGCTGTCCTTTGTTTTTGTCACCATTTCAACCTGAGCAACAGATGCAATACTTGAAAGAGCCTCACCTCTGAAGCCTAAAGTCATTATATCCTCCAAGTCCTCAATACTTGTAAGCTTGCTTGTAGCATGACGGAGAAAGGCAGTTTTGACTTCATCCTTAGGTATTCCTCTGCCGTTGTCGGTTATTCTGATCATACCTATGCCCCCCTCATTTACTTCAACAGTAATTGAAGTTGCACCGGCATCTATAGAATTTTCCATTAATTCCTTTACAACAGAGGCAGGTCTTTCAACGACCTCCCCTGCAGCAATTTTATTTATAAGGCTGTTATCAAGTAAATGTATACTTCCCATATATTTCCTCTATTCTTCATCATTTACAACACTTTTTAACTTTTCCTTTAAGTCATAGAGCTTTTTCATTGCATCAAAAGGCGTTATATTATTCAGATCCATATTATTGAAATCTTCTGATATCTCATTTAATATTTCAGCCTTTCTGTAAATAGGCTCATCATCATATTTAAAATCATAATCTGTGTCCACATTTACAGACTTGTCCTCACTTCCCAGAAGTTTTAATATACTGTTTGCCCTTTTCACAACACTTTTGGGCACTCCCGCAAGCTTGGCAACATGTACACCGTAACTTCTGTCTGTGCCCCCTTCAACTATTTTTCTAAGGAAAATTATGTCCTCTCCCTGCTCCTTTACACTTACGCAGTAGTTTTTAACTCCTTTCACCTTGCCTTCAAGCTCTGTAAGCTCGTGATAGTGGGTTGCAAAAAGTGTTCTTGCACCTATCTTGTTTGCAATGTATTCAAGGACTGACCATGCAATGCTAAGTCCGTCAAATGTTGAAGTTCCTCTTCCTATTTCGTCAAGTATAAGAAGGCTGTCTTTTGTAGCATTGTTAAGTATGTTTGCAACTTCAACCATCTCAACCATAAATGTAGACTGTCCCGTTGCCAGATCATCGGAAGCCCCGACTCTTGTGAATATTCTGTCGGTAATGCCTATTTCAGCACTTTCGGCAGGAACAAAGCTGCCTATCTGTGCCATAAGCACAAGAAGTGCTGTCTGTCTCATATATGTAGATTTACCTGCCATATTGGGACCTGTTATTACCGCAAGAGATTCATTTCTGTCAAGATATGTATCATTTGGTATAAAAGGTTCTCTGCTTACTCTTTCTACAACAGGGTGTCTGCCTGCCTTTATATCAATTGTTCCGCTGTTGTTTACAACAGGCTTTACATATCCGTTTTTGTCTGCCACTTCTCCCAGTGACTGGAGCACATCTATAACAGAAATTGCATAAGCCGTATTCTGTATTCTTTCCACCTTCTGTGCAATTCTGTTTCTTATATCACTGAAAAGGTCATATTCAAGGGCAACGACCTTTTCATCGGCACCAAGTATTGTATCCTCTATTTCCTTAAGTTCGGGAGTAATATATCTTTCAGCATTTGTTAAAGTCTGTTTTCTTATATATCTTTCAGGGACCTTGTCCTTGTATGAATTTGTCACTTCAATGTAGTAACCGAAAACCTTGTTATATTTGATCCTGAGCTTAGGTATACCCGTTTCTTCCTTTTCCTTTGCTTCAAGCTCCATAAGCCATGTAGAGCCCTCGTCTTTAGCACTTCTGAGCTTATCAACTTCTTCATTATAGCCTTTTTTAATAAGTCCTCCCTCTCTCACACTGAAAGGAGGTTCTTCTGCTATACTTTCATCTATAAGCTCATATATATCCTCAAGGCAGTCAAAACTGTTATATATTTCATTTATGTATTCGGACTCAAATCCGGCAATATTATCTTTGATCTGAGGCAGATATTTAAATGAATTTTTAAGTGCAGCCAGATCTCTTGCATTAGCCGTAGCATACACGACCTTGCTCATTAAACGTTCAATATCATAAACCGTATTAAGCATTTCCTTTAAGTCCTCTCTGCCGAAAGGATCGTTCTTAAAATCTTCAACAGCATCAAGTCTTTTGTCAATTTCATCAACGTCTATAAGAGGCTGTTCAAGCCACTTTCTCAAAAGCCTTGCACCCATAGCAGTCTTTGTTCTGTCAAGCACCCACAAAAGAGAGCCTTTTTTTGACTTGTCCCTTATTGTCTGTGTAAGTTCCAGATTTCTTCTTGAACTCATATCCAGAACCATATATTTATTTGAAGCATATTTCTTTATTGCAGAAATATGAGAAAGATTATTCTTCTGTGTTTCTATTAAATACTGCAAAAGAGCTCCTGCCGCACACACACAGGGTCTGTCGTCCTCAAGTCCGAAACCTGCAAGATTAAGTGTCTTAAAATGATTGCAAAGACATATATTGGCATTCTGATAGTCAAAAGCCCAGTCACTGTATTGATTAAGCTTTACGTCAAATATTTTATTTATCTGCTCGCCCAAATCAACAGATTTACTGCATATTATTTCAGATGGAGTAAATCTTGCAATTTCATCAATAACCTTGTTTTCAAGTCCATCTCCTATTGCCGTTACCTGAAATTCTCCTGTGGACACATCACAGCTTGCAACCCCGTATCCGTCTGTGTTTTTAAATATACACATAATATAGTTATTCTTGCTTTCATCAAGCACATTTGTATCAAGAACGGTACCGGGAGTTACAATTCTTATAACCTCTCTTTTTACAATGCCCTTAGCCTTTTTGGGATTCTCGGTCTGCTCGCATATAGCAACCTTATACCCCTTTTCAATAAGCTTTGCAATATATCCGTCTGCAGAATGAAATGGGACACCACACATGGGCGCCCTTTCCTCCATTCCGCAGTCCTTGCCTGTCAGTGTAATGTCAAGTTCCTTTGAAGCAATAACGGCATCATCAAAGAAAAGCTCATAAAAATCGCCTAATCTATAAAAGAGCAGGCAATATTTATAATTTTCTTTGATCTGCATATACTGCTCCATCATAGGTGTCAGCTTAGCCATAGTTCACACATCCTTATTCTCAGTGACAGCCGCTGCAGCTGCTGCAGCTTCCTGTACAGCCACATTCCTCATCATCGCATTCACCTGTTATTGTAGACTGGAATATTGTCATAACTCTGTTTATCACGGCATTAAATTCACCTTCGGCCTGTACCATATCGTTTATGATACTGTTCTTTTTAAGTTCAGCGATCATCTGGCTTAATTTACTGCCTTCTGCCTTCAGCTCTTCTTCTGATATGCTGCCTTCCTGAACTCTCATGTTTACAGCTTCTCTGTATGTGTTATAGTCTAAAAGCTTCTGTCTTGCTTCCTCATTGTTGTCAAATATATATCTTGTTTCGGCAACTTTTTTGCCTTCATCAGATGAGAGCACAGCATAAGCAAGCTCTCTTGCCATTTCATAAATAGAATTTTCCATATTTGTTCTGCCTTTCTTGTATATTAATATGATTTTTATTACAACATAGCAATATATATTATACCATAAAATGAGCTTCTTTTCAAACCAATTTTACATTATTTTAACCATATTTTAAAACCATTTTAAAACCCACCAAACTATTTCTCTTTGGGATCAAATACACATGCCATTACAAAGGCAGATACAATAGCCGCAGTTATTCCCCCTGCTGCTGCCTTCAATCCTCCTGTCAGTATTCCCATAAAGCCGGCTTTATCCACCTCGCTCATTACACCTCTTGCAAGATTGTTACCAAAGCCCAGCAAAGGCACACTTGCCCCTGCACCGGCAAACTCCACAAGTTTCTGATACCACCCAAGACCTCCAAGAATACAGCCCGATACAACAAAAAGCACCAGTATTCTTGCAGAGGTAAGCTTAGTCTTGTCAATTAAGATCTGTCCTATTACGCATATAAACCCGCCTACGCAAAAAGCCTTTATATAATCCAATATTACCACCTCAATTCTCAATACCCACACAATGGGCGATTCCCGCTATACTTTCACCCTGCTGCACACTTGTAGGGCTCATTAAGGCTCCTGTAGGTACAAAAAGCAGCTTATTTATATTCTTATGCCTTAATTTATTATAGAGCATTCCCGCAAAGGTTACAGCAGAACAGGCGCATCCGCTTCCTCCGCAGTGGGTGTCCTGGAGTTCTCTATCAAATATTTCAATGCCGCAGTCTATATGATTTTTGCTTATGTCAATACCCTTATCTTTAAGCAGATCAATAAGTAATTTCTGCCCCACATAGCCCAGATCCCCTGTGGCAATTACATCATAATAATCAGGCTTGAATCCAAAATCAGCAAAATGCTGATATATTGCATCGGCGGCAGCAGGCGCCATAGCCGCTCCCATATTATTTGCATCTGTTATACCCATATCAATTATTTTACCCGTCGTAATTCTCTTTATATATGGGTGTTCATTTTTTATTCCAAGTACTACCGCACCATCTCCTGTAACAGTCCATGAAGCAGTGGGTGTTCTCTGTGTCCCCAGGTCCATTGGAAATCTGAACTGTTTTTCGGCAGATGCAAAATGGCTAGATGCTCCGCACAGAACATACTTTGCACCTCCGCTTTCAAGGAGCACCGCCCCCAGTCCCATAGATTCCCCCATTGTGGAGCAGGCACCAAAGACACCGAAAAATGGTATTTTAAGACTTCTTACCCCGAATGTAGAACCGCAGCACTGATTAAGCAAATCTCCTGTCACAACATAACTTATATCGGAAGGATTAAGTCCTGCCTTATTTACAGCAAGCTTTAAATTGTCCGATGCTATCTTGCTTTCTGCTTTTTCCCAGCTTTCCTGCCCCATTAAATTGTCGGTAAGTATAACATCAAAATACTCCCTTAAAGGGCCTTTTCCTTCCTTTGTACCTACAGTGGAAGCTGTAGCTATAACAGAAATATCCTTTTCAAATTCCATTGATTGTTTTCCTACATGTCTTGCCATATTTCCTCCTAAGATACAAAATAATATATTATTCCCACAACAATTGAAGTAAGAACTCCATAAAGAATAACAGGTCCTGCAACTATAAATATTTTAGCGCCCAGTCCCATAATAAAGCCTTCTTTTTTAAATTCAATTGCAGGTGCAGTTACGGAATTTGAAAAACCTGTAATCGGTACAACAGAACCTGCACCCGCAAATTTTCCAAGCTTACTGTACAGCCCAAGCCCTGTAAGAAGTGACGCTGTAACTACCAGTATAACCGATGTACAGGTAGTACTTTCCTCCGTACTCATTCCAAACACACTGCACCAGTTCATTATAAACTGCCCGATACAGCATATTATGCCCCCCACAATAAAAGCATGTATACAGTTTTTTATTATTGGGCTGTCAGGGGACGCCTTTTTTACCATATTGCTGTATTGTTCCTTTGTCATTTCCTTTCCCATTAAAACACCTCACTTTAAATACTGTAAAATCCATCAGCAAAATAATAGAGCATTGCACCTATTGCCTTTCCCAATGCAAGGGCAATAATAAAGTATTTTATACCTCTGTACAGCATAGTTCGCCTTGAAAGTATCGGTATAACATTTAACACTTCTGCAAGAGAAACCGCAAGACATCCGTAAAAGATACCTATAAGCAAACCAAATATAATTGCAGGAATTACACCTATAGGTATATAATAATCAACAAATATTGTAAAGGCACCAAATATACCTCCTGCAATTATTGCATTCTCATAAAACACAATGTGACTTGTTGTTTTTGTTTTCTCCGCAAGTCTGGGAACAACGCCGATAATGGTTATAAATGCAAAAACCGCTCCGGATATTACAGTTCCTCCCCCAATACCTAAAATGATCAATATTAATTTTTTAAGTATTGTTACTGCCATTATTTTTCTCCTTATTCAACGTATCAATAATATTTGTATTAACATCGTCCTCATATACGGACATCTCAACTTCAATAGGTGTCGGGTCGCTTGTAAGCTTTTTATTTCCAAGATGATTAAAGAATACAACTATGCCTGCCGCAAGACCTATAGCATAAGGCAGATCTATTATTGCGGGATTTTCGATCCTCTCACCAAAGAAAATATAGTAATAGTTTTCAAAAACAGTTGCCATCTGTGCATCGGAATGAAAACTCATTATAGCCGTAGCAGAACCTGCAAAAAGAACAAGTGCCACAAATATGATTTTTGTATAAAGCCATATTTTGTTTTTCTTTCTGGGCTTTTCATATTCCACAATTGTGTCCATTTCTCCTACATTGCTTATAGTATTCCCCGGTAAAGCCCTGTCTATTGCATTTATAATATCTATTACGGATATAAGATAACATTTGTTTTTCTCTTCCTTTATCTCCATTATCTTTATATTTTCAGCCTTTTTTCTTAAAGTGCTTTCCGAATAGATTTCAGCAATATCCTTAATGTGTACTGTTCCTGCTTTCTGGAACTTGATTTTTTTCTCAGGCTTAATATATATGTCCATGATCTCACCTCTTAAAATAAAAAAACTGTATGCTTTCGCATACAGTATTGTTTGTAAAAAATTGTTTATTTATTCATTTATAATTTTAATGCTCGGGAACAACGGCAAAAAATTTCAAATCTCCCTCGCTGTCATTTATAAGGCTGTGCTCCTGACCCATAGGGCAGTAATGTACATCTCCTGCTTTTAAGGCTATGTAATCCCCGTTATAGAGAACCTTTCCCTTGCCTTCAAGTATAAGTATGATTTCGCTGTTGCCTTCATGAGTATGAAGCCCTATTGAAGCGCCCGGAGCTAATCTGCCCTTCATTATTTTATTGTTCTCATCCGTAAACATTTTAACATTGTATTCTTTTTCCCCGCCTTTAAAATTAGGGATAGCTTCTTCCTTCATATTGTTAAAATCAATTATCATTTTTATTCCTCCTGTAAAAAACTGACCATTTCAATTTTTCATATCTAAAATTCACAAAATGCCGAAACTCTTGTTCCGGCATTCCGCAAATTACATAGTTCGACAATTTTTAATGTGGTTAATTTTGTTGCACATGTTCCAGGCTTCCGTTCAGGCTCCCTTGTAAGGGAGCTGTCAGCGTAGCTGACTGAGGGTTTTCCGTATTAAACCACATTATTTGACAAAGAACTATTTACATTTATTATAAAGTTTTAATAGTATCCATAATATAATCTGCAAGTTCAGCACTTGTACATCCGTCTTCATGACCTGTGATCTTGATCTTCTTTTCAGTCTGAGTACAGATATCAAGAGCCTTGTCAAGCTTTTCAGCCTTGTCACCATATCCTATATGTGCAAGGAGCATACTAGCAGCTCTTATAATTGAACATGGGTCTGCATATTTATCTCTGCCCTCTTCTACCATTCTTGGAGCAGAACCGTGAATTGCCTCAAACATAGCATATTTCTTACCCATGTTAATTGAGCCTGCTGTACCAACACCGCCCTGGAATTCAGCTGCCTCATCAGTAATAATATCACCGTAAAGATTAGGAAGAACAACTACCTTAAAGTTCTTTCTTCTCTTAGGATCAATTAACTTGGCTGTCATAATATCAATATACCAGTCATCGGTTTCAATGTCAGGGTATTCTTTAGCAATTTCCTTAAATGTGTTAAGGAACTTACCATCGGTTGTCTTTATAATATTAGCCTTAGTTACACATGTAACCTTACCCTTGTTATTCTTCTTTGCATAGTCAAAGGCTGCTCTTATTATTCTTTCCGTACCGTCACTTGTTGCAACTGTAAAGTCAAAGGCTAAATCATCATCAACCTCAAAGCCCTTTGAACCTAAAGTATAAGAACCCTCAGTATTTTCTCTGTAGAAAGTCCAGTCAATACCTTCTTCAGGAATTCTTACAGGTCTTACATTTGCAAAAAGGTCAAGTTCTTTTCTCATTGCTACATTTGCTGATTCAATATTGACCTTATCTCCTGCTCTCGGAGTAGTAGTTGGTCCCTTTAATATAACAGGACATTCCTTTAACTCAGCCAGAACATCATCTGGAATAGCCTTTCCTGCTGCAATTCTATTTTCAATAGTAAGTCCGTCTATAACCTTAAATTCAACCTTACCTGACTTAACTTCATCAGCTAAAAGAAATTCAAGTATTCTCTGTGCCTGAGCAGTAATTGCAGGACCGATCCCGTCACCGCCGCAGATACCTATTTTAATTACAGGCAGCTTAGAAAAGTCAATAAAATCCTTATCACCCTTCATTTTTTCAACTCTTGCAAGCTGTTCTTCAACTAATTTACCGAATTTTTCCTTAGCAATTTCTATTTTGTTCATCTTGTTTCTCCTTAATATGTATAAATTTAAAATAAAGTTATGCATTGTTAGCCATTTTCAGCTATTCTGAATATGACTGCTTGTGCATTATAAATTATGCATTATGCATTATTCCTGCATATACTTCTCCATTGCAGTATTTGCAAGCTTTGCAAGTTCCATATCACTTATCTGTGTAACTCTGCCCTCATCATACTGCTTATCGACCCATTCCTTTATTTTAACAACTACAGGGTGCTGCTTGCCAAGTTTTTTATCACCCTCAAGCTTAAAATAGCTGTTTATCCAGTGAGCAATACCTGCAAGTCCCGAAGTCTTTCCGACAGCGATCTTAACAGGACGATTAAGAAGGAGTTCTGTGTTAAATATATTGTATATTTCTTCGTTTTTAAGTATACCGTCTGCATGAATACCGGCTCTTGTAAGATTAAAGTTTTCTCCCACAAAAGGCGTCATAGGCGGTATATCATAGCCTATTTCCTTACGGTAATAATCTGCAAGTTCTGTAATAACGGTAGTATTCATACCGTCAAGAGTACCCCTTAACTGAGCATATTCAAATACCATGGCTTCAAGGGGCGTATTTCCCGTTCTTTCACCTATACCGAAAAGTGAAGTATTGACACCGCAGCAGCCGTATAACCAGGCTGTTGTAGCATTTGTAACTGCCCTGTAAAAATCATTGTGACCGTGCCATTCGAGAAGATGACTTGGTACTCCCGCATAATGGTGCAGACCATATATGATTCCCGGAACACTTCTCGGCATTACTACACCTGGAGTATCTATACCATACCCCATTGTATCACAGGCTCTTATTTTAATAGGAACACCCGTTTCTTCATAAAGCTTCATAAGTTCGGAAGCAAAAGGAACAACAAAGCCATAGAAATCAGCCCTTGTAATATCTTCAAAGTGACATCTCGGCTTGATACCAGTTTCAATGCACTGACGTATTATTGAAAGGTAATGCTCCATTATCTCACTTCTCTTCATATTCATTTTATAAAAAATATGATAATCGGAGCAGCTTACAAGTATACCTGTTTCCTTAACACCGATAGACTTTACAAGTTCAAAATCCTTTTTATTCGCTCTTATCCAGGTGGTAACCTCAGGAAATCTGTAATCCATTTCCATACATTTATATACAGCATCCTGATCTTTTTTAGAGTAGACAAAAAATTCACTCTGTCTTATGATCCCTTTAGGTCCTCCCAGTCTGTGAAGCTGCTTATAAATATGTGCGATCTGTTTAACAGTATACGGCTCTCTTGACTGCTGACCATCTCTGAATGTAGTATCTGTTATCCATATTTCATCCGGTACATCCATTGGTACAATTCTATGGTTAAAAGCTATTTTGGGAACTTCATCATAGCTATATAAATTATCATACAGATTCGGTTTATCCACATCCTGCAATGGATAAACCGATTCCCGTCTTTCTATAACATTTGTCTTTGGATTAAAAATAAACATACCGGCTCCACCTCCATACTATTAATAATAACACATTTAGGAGAAATGTCAACCTTTAGAAGCCAATTTTTGCATAATTTATTTAAATAATTGCAAATTTTCATATTTTTTAACGTATTTTACACCATCAATATTTATTTTGTGAATTTTTTTGCTGTCATTCCTTCATTTTTTAAAGTCCCGCAATCCTTAAAAGCATCTTGACCTGCTTTTTTTCATTTTCGTTCATATTTTCCATAACAGCATCGATCATAGCTATCTTTTCTTCCCTTGTAAATGTTATCCCTCTAGGTAAGGACTGTATAAATGCAATGATCATAGCTATTTTTTCATCAAAGGGCTTATTCTCAATATTCTTGCTTAAATTCATAAAAGCCTTCTTTGTATTATAGTCCATGCAGTCAAAAGCTTTATTATTTAAAATATTATTATTCATTGTTATTAAGCCCCTCCATTATATCACCGATTTCCATAACCCTTACAAAAACATCAACCATTTTTTGTTTTCTGTTGTCAAGTTCAGGTCTTATTGCCATAAGCATCTGTCTTTTAAGTTTGTTATTATGTTCCCCCGATACAGACATTGCCCTGAAATTATTTACAAGCTTGTCAATTTCCATTATCTTTACCATAAGCCCGATATTTCTCTGATAAGGCATATCAAGAAATGGTATTGCTTCCTTTATTCGCTTTAAGGCAGTTCCTCCGTCCATTTTTTCAACCACTTCATTACTTGGCAGATTTTTGCTCTCTGTAACTTCATCATTATCGGACTTATTATTAATACTGTTCATATTGTTCATAAGTTTGACTACGGACAATATTTTTTCGATCTGATTTGGGTCTATATTCATATTATCTTCCATTTTGATCACCTCAGAAGATTATATGCCTATATATTAAATTTAATAACTAATTTTAAAACAGTACTATGGATTTTTATAAATTCCGGTTTAACGCATCAATAAAACCCTCAGTCACCTGCGGTGACAGCTCCCTTAAAAAGGAGCCTTGTGTTTACCGTTCTTAACACATATAGCTTTATGAAAAAGACAATATTCAGCCTCCTTTGTAAAGGAGGGGGACCGCGTCAGCGGTGGAGGATTTCAAGGAGCTGTCCGAAGGACTGAGGATTTTAAGGCTCACGTTCAGGCTCCCTTCTAAGGACAATACTGTCAATTTAAAGGATCAGCATAAAACTATCTGTTCAAAAAGGCGGCGTGTCCGCCCCCTTGGCTCCTTTTGTAAGGGAGCTGTCCGAAGGACTGAGGGTTTTCAACTTCTCACTCCTCATTCCTAACTCTTTCAGCTCCTCACTCCTAACTCTCTTAAATTCCTGTTTAGAGTAGCACCCCCGCTCCCAAAATTATCATAAAAAAGAGAGCGGCTGTGCCGCTCCCCATTTAACAACCTCTAACAACTTCAGATAAAAATATCAGAAATTAATTCCGTTTCCGCCAAATACTTCTGAATAATTTCTTGACTTAAATTCTCTCTGAACTGTTCCGCTTAATAACATAATATTATTTTCAGCCTCATAAGAGGTAATAATTACTTCCGGTCTTGTATATTCTTTTTTCATGATTATTTACCTCCCCTTATTAATTGTTTTCATTTGACAGAACAGTTGTTATACCACTCTGAATATTGCTTATAACTGTTTCTGCATCAGTTGCGTTATCATTTGCAATTATACTTGCAAATAAATAATCATCTTCATTTGCATTATCATAAAAGTCAGTAGCTGTATAAATGCTGCCACCTATTTCAATACTCTCATATACTGTATCAGTTGCATTTACATTACCACCTGTTGTTAATGCCTGATTAAGAGTATTAAAAAGTTCTGCATTTTCTCTTGTAACGATAGATACAACGTAATTATTTGTGCCATCAGTTAATACTGCAACACCGTCACCTGTAGTAGTCTTAGTAATTACAGGACCAGAAGCAGCCTCAGTTGTAATTGTAACTGAAGGAATAGTTAAAGCTCTGTCATTACCAGAAGTTACATTGCCGCTACCATTAGTTATAAATATAATATTGTTTATACTATCTTCACCTAATTCAACGTCTGTAAATGTTTGAGTTATATCTCCATTTATAATAGTACCTGATGCAGTCTTTGCATCTAAATCTACAGTAACTTCATATGTAACTGTTTTATTGCCAATTGCACCGGCATTCACATCATAACTTGCATCATTATTAGATGCTAATACAACATTTTTATTCTTATCAGTAGTTACAGATACACATCCCAAATCAACCAACATCCACTTGCTACCGGTTCCGTTTGTTGGAGTAACACTACCTGAAACTGTAACCTTACCGCTTGTAGCAGTGTAAGGAATAACAAGCATAGTAGAAGCACTAGATGAATCATCGTATAACTTAGCACCTTTAGTGTCTAATATTACATAACAGTCATTATCAGTTCCGTTTTTTCCTCCAAAATCTGCATAAGCAGTTGAGTCAGACTTAGATGTATCATTTACTGATACAAGATACTTTTCTGAATCGTCAGACTGAACAAAATTATAAACTTTAGTATTACCGCTTACACTAGGTTCAATAGAAACATAGGTTTTAGGTGCAACAGCATTAAACCATTCATCAGTTGGCTTAACAGTTACATTTGTTCCAACAACAGTTACACCTGTTGTTGCATCACTTATATTTTCATATTCAGCCTTTAATTCATAACCACTTCCACTGTAGCTTAATGTATTGTTTAAAGTTGTAGTTGTACCACTTCCTAATGCAAGTCCATCAGCAGGTACATCTGTTAACCCTGTTATATCAAGTGTCCAATTGTATGTTGTTACCTCGCCAAATGAAAAATCGTCATCAAGTGTAATTCTTATTAAACCAATTTTACACTCTCCACCTGCAGCTGTAAGTGTAATACCGCCTGATGAAGTTGCTGCTGCTGTAAAAGTAGCTGAATTGCCTGTTGTACTAGTATTCATAATTAAAGTTTTTGTTTCAGTTCCGTCTTCAAATGAAACATTTCTCTCCTCATTACCGGATGTAGCTTGAATATAAATTGTACCTGTACTGTTAGCAGGAACAGGGATACTAAATGCGCCATCTGGCTGTATTGATAAACAATTATCTCCGCTGGCACGCTTTAAACTATTAGCTTTGCTACCTGTTGCAGTAATAGTTATACTGCCATTAATCGTATCCCCTGTAACAAGATTCTGATTTGAATTTCCGCTAGGCATATTAGTTGTAAATCCCCACTCCTTAACAGTTTCACTTGTTTGCGTAACTGTTCCGTATTCATAATCCGCTGCCATAGCACTTGTTGCCATTCCTATAGTCATGCCCGCAACAGCCATAACTGTAGCTAAAGCACCACTAAGGAATCTTTTAAAACCTTTTTTCATTTAAATATCCTCCTTTATAGATATATTTAACAGGCTTCCCTGTTTACTAAACAAATTTATTATACTAAATTTTAATAAAAAATTCAATATTTAGTACAAAAAGTTATAACTTTTGTGAATTTTTACCAATTTTATACTAAAAAATAAACAAATAAATCATTATAATTTGTTAATTTTTATTAATTGATATATTTTTAATCATTCACGATTTCTTCAATTATTGTCCAAAGCTCATCTCTTCCGTCCTTTGTTTCACTGCTGAAAGGTATAAGAGTGTCCTCCTGTGCAAGTCCGAGAGATTTTCTGAGCATAGCCGTATTCTTCTGCAGCTGACTTCTCTTAAGCTTGTCCGATTTTGTGGCAACTATAATTATTCTGTAGCCATAGTGCTTGAGCCACTCATACATAAGCCTGTCATTTTCCCCGGGCTCATGCCTTATATCTATAAGAAGTATTATTGCTCTGAGCTCCTGTCTTTTAAGAAGATAATTTTCGATCATCTTCCCCCACTTGGCAATTTCTGTTTTTGGTGCCTTTGCATATCCGTATCCCGGAAGATCCACAAAATAAAGTTTATCTTCTACATTATAAAAGTTTATTGTCCTTGTTTTGCCTGGATTTTGACTTGTTCTTGCAATTGCCTTTCTGTAAACCATAGAATTTATAAGAGAACTTTTGCCCACATTAGACTTGCCCGCAAAAGCAATTTCCGCCTTACCGTCTTTCGGATACTGATCAGCCTTTACAGCCACTGCATCCAGTGATACATTGTTTACCTTCATTATTATTCCTCCTGCTGTTTTCCTGCATAATGTTATCTTATTTATTTTCTTATGTTTAATTTACTATACATTTTAAACCTTGTCAAGTTTTGGATAATTTTAGAAGTTTTAATAAAATTCTAATTCCAAATTCATACTTTATTAACATTTATGTTGTATTATAATATTGTGGTTGAGGTTTTTGCCCCTAATTCTTTCCTCAGCCTATAATGCCGGAGTCTTTTGTAACTCCTCTTTTGTGGCTCCGGCAGCTTTTTATAATTTTTTTATAATTTAATTTTCCTTTTGTAAATAAAAAAATGACTGTTTATCAGTCATTTTTTTATGCCTCTGTATAATCTGCTTTTCTGCATACAATAAAAGCAAAAAATATAATCACAAAACAATTAAAAATATACAGAAATATATCGGTCATCATATATTTTTTGTAATTTGATATTTCAAGCACGGTATTTAAAGGTATTGCTATGCCAACCACATAATCTTTGTTATTCTTTCTGACACTTCTCCATGATATAATTTCTTTTCCGGTCTGATTTGTTTTCTGTACATAAGCTGTACCTGAATCCTTAAACAAAATACTTCTTATGTTTTTAGCATTACTTGTGCCGCTTGCCTGAGCATAGTCATTAAACAGTTCTCTTGCAG
Organism: Candidatus Gallispira edinburgensis; assembly: GCA_904395805.1. Lineage (GTDB taxonomy): Bacteria > Bacillota > Clostridia > Lachnospirales > CAG-274 > Gallispira > Gallispira edinburgensis. The sequence continues at coordinate 96,190 of CAJFNV010000044.1, forward strand.
TTGAATTTCTGTATTTCTCGGTTGTTTGCATATCTCTTTCATACACAACAATATTATCTCTGTATACAAAGCCATAGGTATATTCAAGATTAAAAATTTTACTTATCTGTTCCGGATCTTCAATATATTCATCGGGCAGATCTTCAAAACTCACTTTAATGTAATCCAAAAGCTCATTTTGATATGACTTGTAAAATTCAATCAAATTTTTAATTTTATCTGCATTAGTTAAATAATTAATTGCCCCTCCGACAAATACATATAAAATACATACCAGAATCATTACACGCTTTAGTATCATATTTCACCTCTGTAAATCAAAGTCTCTTATATATAAAATGAATGATATTATTATATAAAATTTCAAAGAATTTGTAAAGTAAAAAAATGAATTTTTTGTTAATTTATAAAATAAAATATTTCATTTATATATAATTTATAACTACATTTTGATTTATATATAGTTATTGTAAACCAATTTTATATTTCATAAGTTGACAATTAAATTTCTCTGTGGTATACTTTGACATAGGAGGTTGATACAATGAAATTAACAACCAGAGAAATGGTGCTTACAGCCCTGTTTGCGGCTATATTCTGTATTCTGGGGCCAATATCTGTCCCTATAGGACCGATTCCCGTATCCCTTACAAATTTTGTAATATACATATCTGTTTATATGCTGTCTGCCCGTAATGCAACGGTAAGTTATCTTATTTATCTGCTTATAGGTGCAGCAGGTCTTCCTGTATTTTCGGGCTATGCAGGCGGAGCAGGAAAGCTCTTCGGTGTCACAGGCGGCTATCTTATAGGCTTTATATTTACAGCTGTTATAAGCGGTATTGTTGTAAATAAATTCTATAAAAATAAATTAATTTCAATATTGGGAATGCTTACTGGTCTTGCTGTTACATATGCCTTTGGCACGGCATGGTTTGCCTTCTTAAACGGTGATAAGTCCGTATATGAAATACTTAAGCTCTGTGTGATCCCATTTATACTTATTGATTTTATCAAAATAATTATTGCATCAATAATCGGTCCTATACTTAAAAACAAAATTAATTCAGCTGCGAATCCGTAACATAAAAAATCCGACAAAGTCGGATTTTTTATGTTACGGAGATCATTATATTAATTTTTTATAGTCCACTCCTGACTCTCTGTCTGCAATTTCACCATTCTTGCAAAAATTCCGTTCCTCTTTTTGAGTTCTTCGGCATTTCCTTCTTCTGTTACTCTTCCTTCGGAAAGAACAACTATTTTATCGGCATCCATTACCGTTCTCATTCTGTGAGCTATTACCATAACAGTCTTATCTTTTATGAGCTTTGAAAGAGCCGATTGTATAAGTGTTTCATTTTCTACATCAAGGGATGATGTTGCCTCATCCATAAGTATTATGGGCGCGTTTTTCAGAAAAGCCCTCGCTATTGATATTCTCTGTCTTTCTCCTCCTGAAAGTTCACATCCGTTTTCACCTATCATTGTATCATATCCTTCGGGAAGCTTTTCAGCAAATTCATCGCAGTTGGCAAGCTTTGCAGCCTTTATTACCTCTTCATCTGTGGCGTCTTTTCTGCCTATTCTTATATTTTCCATAATTGTGTTGTTAAACAGAGTTACATCCTGAAACACAATTGAATAAAGAGAAAGGAGAGTTTCAGGAGCTATTTTTGATACATCCATACCACCTACTGTTATTTTACCTTTATCAGCATCCCAGAATCGTGAGGCAAGTCTTGAAACTGTTGTCTTACCCCCTCCCGAAGGACCTACAAGAGCAGTAACCTCTCCCTGCTTTGCAGTAAATGAAACATTGTCTAATACTGTTTCCCCGTTGTTATAGGCAAAACCGACATTTTCAAATTTTATGTCATAGCCATTGTTAGAAAGTTTATCTGCTCCCTCCTGCACAGGGTGATAAAGTATTTCATTCATTCGCGCAATATTTGTTCTTGCGGATATTATTGCAGCCAGATTCTGCAGTGCACTCTGCAAAGGATCATATATTCTTGATACGACAAGAAGAAACATAAAGAAAGTGAGTACATCCACAGAGCCATTTATTAAAAGTACAGAACCTGCAAGGGCCACAGTCGCAATACCAAGCTTTAATATTAATTCTGCCGATACAACAAAAGCTGCTGTACCAAATTCTGAAATTATAGCTCTCTTTTCAACATTCTTAATTTTTTCAGTCAAACCAACCATATAGTTGTTTTCTGCATTATTTGCTCTCAAATCTCTTACGGTTTCTATACATTCCTGGATACCGTCGGCACAAGCCATTTTAGCATTCATTTCACGGCTTTTTAAAATATCCTGTACTTTTGTTGAAAGTGCTACAACAATAAAGGATACAGGAAGCACCCACAGAGCTGCCAAAGCAAGTCTCCAGTCAAAAAAGAAAAGACACACAGCAATAATGGTTGTAGATATTACGGAACCCGCCAGCTCAGGTATAAAATGTGAAAATGCAGTTTCTAAAAATGCACAGTCTGCCATCACAGTACTCGTTAAATCTGCCAGATCCTTTTTACCAAAATATGATAAAGGAATTTTTCTAAGCTTTTCAGCCAGAGTAATTCTTCTCACTCCGCTCTCGATATATGTATTGAAATAAACTGCATTATACTGGAAATATGTAGCTATCAGTATAAAAGCAACGCATAATGCACAGCCTGCACCATAAAATATACCCTTACCTTCCGGTATACCCCCATTCATTAGATCCTTCACAAGAAAGTAAAGCGAACTGACAGGCACCATAAAGGATATATTCTGAAAAACACATGCAATACAGCTTTTGATCAGATTTACCGCACCCTGTCTTGACAAGGCATACTTTCTCTGTAATTTTTCTATCATGCTATAGTTCCCTCCTTTTTAACCTTCCAGTTTACGGAAGTCTTGTACTGCTGCCACATTGAATTATAAAGTCCCTTCTTTTCAAGAAGTTCATTGTGTGTGCCTTCTTCTGCAATACTGCCCTCTTTAAGCACAAATATTTTATCAGCATTTATAACTGTTGAAAGTCTGTGAGCGATCATAATAACAGTTTTCCCCTTTGCAAGCCTTGAAAATGCTTCCTGCACTCTGCTCTCATTGTCAGGGTCCGCAAAGGCTGTAGCCTCATCTAAAATAATGATCGGTGAATTTTTAAGGAGTACTCTTGCTATTGCAATTCTCTGCTGTTCTCCCCCTGATAAATATACACCCTTTGTTCCTATTACCGTATCAATGCCATCAGGAAGCTTTTCAATTATGTCCATACACTGGGCAGCCTCAAGAGCTTTCATAACTTCGTTTCTGTCTGCATCAGGCTTTCCTATACGCACATTTTCAAGTATAGATGCTTTTATAAGCTTACTATTTTGGAAGACAAAAGAAATCTGATTCATAAGCTCGTTTTTTTCAATTTCACGAATATCTACACCCCCTATTTTAATATTTCCCTGCTGCGGGTCAAAGAACCTTGAAACAACACTTGCAAGTGTTGTCTTTCCTCCTCCCGACGGACCTACAAAGGCAACTGTTTCTCCTGCATTTATTTTAAGGGAAATATTGTTTAAAGCATTCTTTTCACCGTCATAACTGTAGCTCACATTTTCAAGCTCTATAGATGAATTATTCGGTACCCTAGGATTTGCAGACTGTGGAAGGGGTTTTAAATCATGTACGCTGTCTATTCGCTTAATAGCATCATCAACGATCATTGCATCCTCACTCTGGAACATAATTCTTGTCAGTGTAACAGAAATTATTGGCGTAATAATAATATAAAACATAAGATTTAGAAGAAATTCACTAGTCACACCATTCCTTGTCAGTAATAACGCTCCTGCAATAAGAAATACAAATACACCGTTTACTGCCGCCGTGTAAAGCATCATAGGTGTTCGCAGATCCTTTGTGTATGCTATTACCCATTTACCGTAATTATCTATAGTTGCCTTAAACCTTTTAAATGAGAATATAGTCTGTCCGAATGTTTTCACAACAGGTATACCTCTTACATATTCCACTGCCTCATTTGACATATCTGCCAAAGCATTCTGATACTCTGTCATCTTTTCCTGCATGCTCTTCCCTGTCATTTTCATCATTACAAGAAATCCCAATACAACAGGGCAAAGGCTTAAAAGTCCCAGCCTCCAGTCGAAAACAAGGAGAAGAATTAAAAGACCTATAGGTGTTGCAATTGCATTTGCTGTATCAGGAAGTCTATGAGCAAGATATGTTTCCGTAGCGGCACTGGAGTCATTTACAATTTTCCTCAGCTTTCCGCTCCCAAAACTCTCCACAAAGCCCAATGGCAGTTTAACAATGTGGTTCATTAACTCAATACGCAGATTTGCCGCAATTCTGAAAGCTGCCAGATGAGAACACATAAGCCCTGCAATATAAACAAGCACAGAAACTACAGAATATATTACTGCCATTATACCATTGTGTACAAGATTTTCTGCTCTGCTGAAATTTGGTGCAACATTAAGCACTTCCTGAATGATCTTCCATATGTACCAGAAAGGTACAAGAGCTATAAAAGCACTTGCTGCCGAAAGTATCCATGACCCTATTGTCAGATACTTGTGCTTTCCTGCATAGCCGAGAAGTCGTTTTAAATTTGATTCTTTTTTCACACATATTCCTCCTTATAAATTTTACATTAGCTTAAGCTTATTTTATTAGCAGAAGCTAACTCTTATTGCAAAAATTACAGAGCATTAAAGCTCCATAATTTCTTTCCATCCCGAAGTATGAAAATCCTTTAATATTCTTACATACTCCACTGCCCTGTCATATTCCATATCGTGTATCACGATTTCAAAAAAGCCTGAAAACATTCCGCTTGCAATTATATGTATAAGCTGTGGATCTATATTTCTGACCTTGTGTCCCATACTTTTCAGTACCTTTATAAAATCATATGTTGCTTCAACCTCAATTTCAACTATATCGTGTACAAAATTTTCATATTTTGTTCCCGCCGAACAGCACAATATAAGCTTAAAAGCATCTTTATTATCATAAATATAGTCTATCATCCAGTCAATACAGTCACCCGATATTTTACCCATATGATCAGGCTGGACCTCCGGAGGCAGTTCTGCAAAAGTATTCTGTGCTTCCACAAATTTTTCCATAAATTTTTCTGCAGGTTCACCAACAAGGGCATCAAAAAGCTCTTCCTTGCTTTTGTAGTACCCGTAAAAAGCACCTGTGGTAACTCCTGCATTTTTAACAATGTTTCTAAGGGAAGCACCTCTGAATCCCTTTTCCAGAAATTCATTTTTTCCTGCCTCTAAAATATTCTTTTTTGTCACAGTTTCATTTTCGCCCAACCAATCACCTCTGATATAACAGTGTTATATAACACTGTTATATTATCATATATTATATCTTATGTCAATATCCTATTTATATTTTTAATCAGATTTTTTTACATCGTTAAAAATTTGATGCTCAACCATCAGATTTGCTCTTTCGGTTCACACTATAAAAGGACACAAATAATTCATATCTGTGTCCTTGTCAGTAAAAAAATATGTTAAATTATCTTACAGGCGGATATGTATTAAAGAGATTTACAACTCCCTCATAAATAGCCTGTCCCACTTTATTTATTCCTTCCTGGCTGCCCATAATGGAGGCATCACCTGAGTTTGAAATAAATCCTATTTCAATTAATGTTGCGGGAACGGCAGACTGTCTTAAAACGATCCAGTTTTCACTTTTAACCTTCCTGTTTACTGTCCCAAGCTTATCAAGGAGCTGATTAAGCATTTCCTCTGCCAGTCTGTAGCTCGTAAGCCCGTTACCCTGATCATTTGCATATAAACTGTAGGTTTCAGTACCGCTTGCGGATGTATTTGTAGCTGAATTTATATGTATTGATATAAAAGCATCACCAACTTCATTTGCAAGATTTGTTCTGTCATCAAAGCTGGGGTACACATCCGTAGCTCTTGTTACATAGCACTTTATATCACTCTTGTCGAAAAGTTCCTTTGCTGCCAGAAGCATCTTAAGAGTCAGGTCCTTTTCAACAAGATTGTTTGCTGATGCTCCCGGATCACTTCCGCCATGACCTGCATCAAGTACTATAATTTTTGAATACTTTTCCTTAGGCAGAACAGGTTTTATATACACAAAACCGTCAGACTTTGTAATATCCATTGCCATGATCTGAGTTTCATTAAATGTAATAGTTGTCTTATCTGCAGCTACAGAAACATTCACACCGCTTATACCCGCAGCAGTTGAAGTAAAATTGCCGCTGGATAGTAAATTCTGATAATTGCCGTTTAACACAAGTGAATATGTAAGATTATAGTAATCATCGTAATGCACAAAATCATTTACATTTATAACATTGGCACTGTCCTTGATATAAAAATATCCTGCACTGCTGTCAAAACCATAATCATTACTGTAAGAAGTATTGTATGATACAGTAGTTACAACAGGTGCCTGAGTCGTCGCCTCGGTTATTATTTCCGCTGTTGTTGCCTGAGTTGTTGCTTCGGTAGTTGTTGTAGTCGTGGTGGTTGTGGTTGTAGTGGTTGTCTGTTTTTTTGTTACAATGTTTGCGATCCTCGTTGTCTTGTCCCACTCAATGTCAAAGCCTAAAGCAGTTGTCACAAACCTCAGAGGTATCATTGTCTTGTTATTGATTATTTTAGCCTCTGTCTGCAATGTTTCTGACACACCGTTTACATAAGCCTTTGAACTGTTAACAGGAATAACAACAAGAGTATCATCATATTTAACATAAACCTGCTCCAGATCCTTTTTCCATTCAACATTTGCCCCTACACCCTCAAAGACTTCCCTTGCAGGTACAAGAGTATATCCGTTTAATATTATAGGCGGCATAGTTAAACCCGTTAATTTTACATCGTCTATTGCTACAAAAACCTCTTCGGCATTATATTTATGGTCAGCATAGTCATATCTAAGTGTCAAATTAATATATCTGTTTGCAGCATTTGCGCTCACTGCCGTTAACATTGCAATAAGCAGTACAAATAATATTATATGCGATTTTATTCGCAAAACTCTCACCCCTTTCATAATAATAGCAGTAAATTAGGGAACCGTTGATTGCATTTGATCAGTCAACGCTTCCCTTGATTATACCACATTTAAAAACTTTTGTAACAAATTTCGGGGCATTGTAATAAAAACGTAATCATTCACATTTTTTAAATATTACAGTAAATGTACTGCCCTCACCTACTACCGAATTGACCTCAATACGTGCATCAAGCTGTCTTACTATAGCCTTTGCAATGGACAATCCCAATCCGTTTCCTTCAATTTTTTTATTTCTGGACTCATCATATCTGTAAAATCTGTCAAATATCTTATTTAATGCCGACTCCTCTATTCCTATACCATTGTCGGTTACGGAAAAGTATGGCTCATCATTTTTGTATCCTACCTTTATAGTAAGATGACACTGCTTGTCCCCGGAATATTTGATACCATTTTCGGCAAATATCCATATAAGCTGTTTAAGCAGATGGTTATCAGCCTCTACAATAATATCATCATTTGCCTCATTTTCAAATGTAGTCACAATATCAGGATTTGATACCTCAATTTCCTTTGTAACATCTTCGGCAATTTCATATAGAGATACCTGCTCAATATTGATCTGATTTTTACCCTGTGTATCTCTTGCCAGATATAAGAGCTGCTGAATAAGCTTATTCATATGCTCTGTTTCCGATTTAATTGAATCAATCGACTCATTTAATATTTCGGGATCATCTTTACCCCACCTGTCGATCATATTAATATACCCCTGTATAATTGCAATAGGAGTTTTCAGTTCATGAGAAGCATCTGAAATAAACTGATTTTCTTTGTTAAAATTCTCCTGAAGTCTGTCGATCATATCGTTAAATGTTATTACAAGAGTATGGATCTCGTCCTTTGTTTCGGGAACGGCAATTCTCTGTGACAGATCATAAAGGCTTATACTTTCTGCCGCCTCCGTTATTTCCCTTATAGGCGAAAGCATTTTTTTGCTTATATATTTACCTATTAAAACAGCTACAAGTATTGAGATCAGATTTGTTATTACAACAATTGTAAGACATAAATACAATGCCTTGTTTTCAAGCTGATTTTTTCTGAATATGAGTATCTCATAGGTATCACCGTCATATTCAAAAACCCTGTGCATAAACATATAGGGAATATCATCCACATTGTTTCTGCCGTAAAAATCTCCTTCCTTGTTATCAATGTCGTCAACTCTCGGAAATCTTTCGGGATTATTCATTGTGCCTATGTTGCCGCCGGGTCTTTTACTTTTGTTCAGTATTATTGCGTCGATATAAGGATTATCTATTACCGCTTCAATTTTAGTCTTATCAAGAGGATTCCCCTCACATATGTAGCTTTCAATTCTGTCTGCAGCTGCATTTATTTCATTTTTGGACATGCTGTTATAGGATATCCACATATTAAATAGTGCTATAACAGAAACAATAACTATCATAAGCATAAATACAGAGGTATATATGAGTGTGATCTTCCCTGAAATTGTCAGTTTATTATATTTTCCCTTTAGCTTATTCGTCATCTTTAACAAAATATCCAACACCTCTTATAGTATGAATAAGTTTAACACCGAATTTATCATCAATTTTAGTTCTCAGGTATCTTACATATACATCAACTACATTTGTTTCTCCAATATAATCATATCCCCATACCTGATTTAATATCTGCTCTCTTGATATAACAATATTTTTGTTTTTTACAAGATAAGTGAGCAGTTCAAATTCTCTCTTTGTCAGTTCCACTTCATTGTCTTTATAATATACCATTCTTCTGGATATATCGATTTTAAGATCATGCAATGTCAGAACATTGCCGTTGTTATCATTTGAGTTTGCACTTCTTCTCAGAGCGACCCTCATCCTTGCAAAAAGCTCTTCAATTGCAAAAGGCTTTGTAATATAATCATCTGCCCCGCTGTCAAGGCCTGCAATTTTATCCATTGTTTCACCTTTGGCTGTAAGCATTATAATGGGAACATCAGATTCCTTTCTTAATCTCCTGCAAACCTCGATACCGTTTAATTCAGGGAGCATTAAATCCAGAAGTATAATATCCGGTTCTTCTTCATAAAACTTTTCTATCCCTACTCTGCCGTCCTCTGCCAGAACAACATCATAACCTTCATGTCGCAATTCAAGTTCAATAAAACGTGCTAATTTACTTTCATCTTCTACAACAAGAACTTTTCCCAGTGATTTTTCCATTTTAATACTCCTCTCGTTAATATGTATATTTAATAAATTTCATATAGACAAATACGGACGTATATTACCGTCCGTATTACAATTTACAGTATTCTACTTAAAACTGCCTTAATAAAAGATTAAATTTTAATTAAAATATATTACATAGTTTCAGGCTCTGGATATTCAACTCCGTCTGTATCAACAGTAACTGTTTTAATAACAACATCCATAACAGGTCTGTCTGAAAAATCTGTAGGAACATTTGCAATATCATTCACAACATCCATACCTTCAATAACCTTTCCGAAAGCGGCATACTGTCCGTCAAGATGAGGTGAAGTCTTATGCATTATAAAAAACTGTGAGCCTGCTGAATCCGGATGCATTGCTCTTGCCATAGAAAGAACACCTTCCGTATGCTTCAGGTCATTTTTAAATCCGTTTGATGTAAATTCACCCTTTATACTGTATCCCGGACCACCTGTGCCTGTTCCGTTAGGGCATCCTCCCTGGATCATAAATTCGGGAATAACTCTGTGAAATGTTAATCCGTCATAAAAATTATGATTAATTAAGCTTATAAAATTATTTACCGTATTTGGTGCAATTTCAGGATAAAGCTCTGCTATGATTTTTGCACCGTCTTCAAATTCAAATGTAACAATAGGATTTTTAGCCATTTTATCATTCTCCTTAAATTATTTTTATTGGTTTAAATTTCAGATAATCAGCCGATACAAGGAAGTATTCTATTCCCTTTACTTCACCTTCAAGGCTGTTATTATATTTAGAGGCACCGTGAAGGTGTCCGTAAATAACACGTTTTATTTTATATTCATTAAACAATTCCGTAAACAAGGAATTTTCACAGCTGTCATTTGTCGGGGGATAATGCATTGCAACTATGATATTTTCGCCCTTATACCCTGCCTTAACAGCCATTTCAACCGATGATCTCAGTCTGCCCGCTTCTCTTAAATAAATTTTATTATCATGGTCTGTATACCTTGTATCTCCCGGGCAAAGCCAGCCTCTGGCTCCGCACACAGCAAAATTTTCATAAGCAGTAAAATTATTTTTAAGAAAAAACATATTGTCGTAAAGAGTATTAAGCTTTGCTGTAGAATTCCAGAAATAATCGTGATTTCCCTGAACAATAATTTTTCTGCCTTTCAGATCACTTATAAAGTCCAGGTCAGGCTTGACCTCCTCCATTGTCATTCCCCATGACAGATCTCCGTTTACAATTACAGTATCCTCATCAGATACGATATTATTCCAGTTATTGTATATTTTCTCCGTATGGTTATGCCACACCTCGTCAAATATATCCATAGGCTTTTCCTTATAATGACTTAAATGCAAGTCTGACATAGCGTATAATGCCATTTTACTCTCCTATATCCTTAAGCAGTGTTTCAAGCTCGGCGTTAAATTCTCTCAGCTTATCTATATTTCCTTCCTGATAAAGGTTTATAAACTGATAGTTATACTCATTCTTATTTTTAACATTGGGGCTGTTATACAATTCATGTATATTATGTATTATTTTATTAATAAGCTGCTCCCTGCTCTCCATAAACTGCTGTGATTCCATTAACTCATCTTTGATCTTGTCCATTTCTTCATCCAGCTTATAAGCAGCCTCGGCACACACCTTAAGCCTGTTTTTTATTTCAGACGGAACATTTCTGTCAAATTTATATCTCAGGGAATGTTCAATAGTTGCCCAGAAATTCATAGCAAGTGTTCTTATCTGAAGCTCACACTTGATTTTTTTATATTCGCCCTGCACAAACATAGGATAGCTTATGGTTATGTGGTAACTTCTGTATCCGCTTGTCTTTGTATTTGTTATGTAATCTTCTTCTTCAAGGATTTCCATATCCTTGCCGTCTCTTTTTCGTATTAACTCAATTACTTCCTGTATATCATCAACAAACCTGCATATTATTCTTATACCTGCAATATCCTCCAGAACATCAAGAGCCTTGTCAAGAGGAATGTTGCGTCTGTTTGCTTTTTCGATAATGCTTGCAACTGTTTTGACACGGCCTGTAACATCTTCTATTGGGGAAATCATGTTAGCAGTGTAATATTCTCTCTTTATCCCCTTAAACTTAATTACAAGCTCGTCAACTGCCTGTTCATAGGGAAGCAATGCCTGTTTCCAGTCTAACAACATATTCACTACACCTCCATATATATATTACCATAAACAGGTTTGCTTTTCAATGTAATTAAATCATTTATGCCGACTTTTTATAAATAGTCTTCCAATGGGTCAAACAGTCAGATCATGTCATAAATTTTGTAATATTGTTAAATAATTTGTAAACTGTCTTGATTTTTTTTAACAATTACTATATAATATAGTTAATGAAGAACACTATGAAAGCTTACTTTCAATTTTATACGAAATTTATTTCTAAGCTGCGATAAATATGCATTATAAAATGTGTAATATTTTTTCAAATGTATTAAATTTATAGTCAATCTAACGGAGGTGTTTTTATGATAGATACGGCAAAGAAGATTTTCAGCAGAGTTTATCAGTCTTATTTAATGGGCGGAGATATGTATACTTATTATTATAAGGCAAATAATGAAAATGAATTACACAATATTCTGGAAGCGCTTAAAGAGCTTGAAGAAAGCGGTCTTATTGACATTATCCACCTTGGCAACAAAAAAGCCCGTATGTGTATTACTTCTGAAGGTATAACATATGGAAGCAATAATTACTGATATTTTTTAATAAACTTACGACTGATAGATATAATATCTGTCAGTTTTTTTTATCAACCAAATAGTGTAATCAAACTTTTAATTACCAAAGTTCTAATTGTAAAAAATGCCGAAATTCAAAAATCCCGGCATTTACACATTTCTGTTTATAATATTTCACTTAATTTTTCATCCAGCACCTTATTTACTGTCTGTGGATTAGCTTTACCCTTAAGAGCCTTCATTGTCTGACCAACAAGGAAACCTCTTGCCTTAGCCTTTCCTGCTTTTAAGTCCTCAATAGACTTAGGATTATCGGCAATAACTTTAGTAACAATAGCCTCAACCTCATCAGAGTTGTCAACCATAGCAAGGTCATGCTCTTCAATGTACTTTTCAGGCTCTACATTTTCCTTAAATACAGCCTCAAATACTTCCTTAGCTGCAGTTCTGTTGATCTTACCGTCAGCAACAAGCTCTATTATTTCAGCTATCTTCTTAGGATCCATTTCAAGTTCCTCTGCAAGAGTGCCTGTTTCGCTCATAAGTCTCATAAGTTCGCCCATTACATAATTGCAGACTTCCTTAGGTTTACCGCATATAGCAGTAGCGTCTTCAAATATATATGCGATCTGTCTTTCGGCAGTAATAACAGAGGCGTCATATTCAGACAAACCGAATTCAGACATATATCTTGCTCTCTTAGCCTCAGGCAATTCAGGCATATTGTCCTTTGCCTGCTGTATCCACTCGTCGCTTATTTCAATCGGAAGAAGGTCAGGCTCAGGGAAATATCTGTAGTCCTGTGCATTTTCCTTGCTTCTCATAGCAAAGCTGGCATCCTTATTGTCATCCCATCTTCTTGTTTCCTGGGTAACAGCACCGCCGGCCTCAAGAATTTCTATCTGTCGCTGTGCCTCATAGTTAATAGCCTTGTAAATAGCCTTAAAGGAGTTCATATTCTTCATTTCTGTACGGGTACCGAACTTAGTTGAACCCATAGGCATTACGGAAATATTTACATCGGCTCTCATGGAACCCTCCTGCATCTTACAGTCAGATACGCCAAGGTACATCATTGTTTCTCTTAACTTTGTAAGGTAAGCAATAACTTCATCGGCACTTCTGAAATCAGGCTCAGATACTATTTCCAGAAGAGGAACACCGCATCTGTTGTAGTCAACAAGTGTACAGTCATCCCAAGGGTCATGTACAAGTTTACCTGCATCCTCTTCCATATGAATTTCATGAATACCTATATATTTCTTTTCGCCGTTTACTTCAATTTCAACCTTACCGTTTCTGCATATAGGCAGGTATAACTGACTCACCTGATAAGCCTTTGGAAGGTCGGGATAGAAATAATTCTTTCTGTCAAATTTATTATATCTTGTAATTTCACAGTTAGTTGCAATACCTGCCCTTATGGCATAGTCAACAACCTTTTTGTTTAATACAGGAAGTACCCCGGGCATACCTGAACAAACAGGACAAACATGAGTATTAGGTTCTCCGCCGAACTCAGTAGTACAGCTGCAGAAAATCTTTGACTTGGTAGACAACTCAACGTGTACTTCCAAACCTACTACCATCTGATAATTCATTAGTTATTTCCTCCTTTCACTTCAACCATTTCAGGCTTTTTAGTGTGGAAATCTGTTTCCTTCTGGAAAGCATAAGCAGCTCTCACAAGCTTAGGTTCGTCAAAAGCGTTACCTATTAACTGCATACCTACAGGCATACCGTTGGCACCAAAGCCACAAGGAACAGATACGGCAGGAATACCTGCAAGATTTACAGATACTGTATAAATATCACCTAAATACATTTTAAGAGGATCAGAAGAATTTTCACCTATCTTGTATGCTGTTGTAGGAGCAACAGGTGACAATATCATATCATACTTTTCAAAGGCTTCATCAAAGCTCTTTTTAATAAGTCCCCTTACCTTTAAGCTCTTGTTGTAATATGCGTCATAATATCCTGAACTTAACACAAAGGAACCAAGCATAATTCTTCTCTTAACTTCCATACCAAAGCCTTCGCTTCTTGAAGTTAAGTAAACCTCCATTAAGTCCTCACAATCTCTGTTTCTGTAGCCGTACTTTATACCGTCATATCTTGAAAGGTTAGAGCTGGCTTCGGCACATGCAAGAACGTAATAAGTAGGAATAGCATAGTCCACAATGTTCATTTCAAATTCTTCAATTTCAGCACCAAGTTTCTTTAATGTTTCGGCAGCCTCAAGAACAGGCTTTTTAACATCCTCATCAAGACCTTCGCCGAAATAGTTTGTTGGGATTCCTATTTTCATTCCCTTTAAATCAGTGTTAAAGCAGCTTGAAAAATCAAATACAGGTCTTTTAACTGATGTGGAATCCTTAGGGTCATGACCGCTTATTACAGAAAGCACCTCTGCACAGTCCTTGATATCTCTTCCTACAGGTCCTATCTGGTCAAGGGAAGATGCAAAGGCAACAAGTCCGTATCTGGAAACTGCACCGTAAGTAGGCTTAATACCGCTTACACCGCAGAATGAACAAGGCTGTCTTATAGATCCACCTGTATCTGAACCCAGAGCATAAGTGACTTCCTGAGCAGCTACAGCAGCAGCACTTCCGCCTGATGAACCTCCCGGAACTCTTTCTGTATCCCATGGATTTCCTGTCGCACCAAAATATGATGTTTCAGTTGAACCACCCATTGCAAACTCATCCATATTAAGCTTACCAAGTACAACTGCACCTGCCTCTTCAAGCTTATCTGTTACAGTTGCGTTGTAGGGGGGCTTAAAGTTATAAAGCATTTTTGAACCGCATGTAGTAAGTCTGTCCTTTGTACAGATATTATCCTTAATACCCATAGGAACACCTGCAAGAGGAGAAGTAAGCTCCCCTGAATCGATTTTTGCCTGTACTTCTTCAGCCTGCTTTACAGCCTCTTCCTCAAATACAGTAACAAAGGCATTGACCTTTTCATCTCTGCTTTTGATATTGCTAAGCATTTCCTTAGTAACCTCAACAGAGGATACTTCTTTATTTTTGATCATCTGACCTATTTCAAGGGCAGTTTTATTTTTTAATTCCATTATAATATCCTCCCTATTCTACGGTCGTAGGCACCTTAAAGCAGCCGTCTTTCTGCTGAGGTGCATTCTTTAATATTAATTCTCTGTCTGTAGACGCCTTACACTCATCCTCTCTGAAGTTGTTAGTATAAGGGAACGGATGACTCATAGCTTCTACGTCTGTTGTATCAAGTTCATTTAACATATCAATGTAGCCAAGTATCTTGGTAAGCTCATCCTTTGCTCTTTCCTCTTCTTCGTGAGTAAGTCTGAGCCTTGAAAGCTCCTCAAGATACTTTATAAGATTATCATCAATACCTGTTTCAGCAACATTTACAACTTTGTTTTCTGCTGCAGCACCCTCACCTGTCTCGCTATAACCGATAAGGTCAAGGATCATATCAAATCTTACCTTAACATCCTCAAGCATTGCTTCAGTCAGTTCAATACCTGTATTTTCAATAAGGCAAGCAATTAACTTTTCCTGAATAGTCATAATTTACCTCCTTATGGATTCAGTCTTGTTGTATCTCTTGGGAACATAGATGTTGCTCTTATGTTCTTTTCGTCAAGTAACTTCATTACAAGTCTTTCAAGTCCCATACCCAGACCACCATGGGGAGGACAACCGTACTTGTGGAGCATTAAATAGCTTTCAAAATCTTCGGGATACAGCCCCTTGAATATCATTTTCTTGACCTGTTCATCATAGTCATGAATTCTCTGACCGCCTGTAGTGATTTCCATACCCTTGAACAGAAGGTCAAAGCTCAGTGTATATTTTGGATCCTCAGGATCATCCATAGCATAGAAAGGTCTTTTCTTAACAGGATAGTGTGTTACGAAAACAAAATCACTGCCGTAGTCCTCCTTAAAGAGTTCACCGATAAGTCTTTCTTCCTCAGGCTCAAGGTCATATGGATCCTTTATCTTTCTGCCGTACTTCTTTGCAACCATTTCCTTTGCATCTCTGAACTTAACACAAGGAATAGTATCGATCTTAGGAAGCTCACAGCCTAATTTCTTTAACACAAGGTCATAGTTTTCCTCAAGGTATTTAAAGCAGTATTTAAGCATACCTGTTTCCATATTGATAACATCATAAAAACTGTTTATAAAGCCCATTTCAAAGTCAACTGAAACATAT
This sequence comes from Candidatus Gallispira edinburgensis, assembly GCA_904395805.1. GTDB lineage: Bacteria > Bacillota > Clostridia > Lachnospirales > CAG-274 > Gallispira > Gallispira edinburgensis. Next base: position 112,400 of record CAJFNV010000044.1, read on the forward strand.
TCGTTAAGATGTCTTGCGGTATCGTGCTTTTCAGCTCTGAATACAGGAGCAATTTCAAACACTCTTTCATATACAGGTATCAATGTCTGCTTGTATGTCTGGGGTGACTGGGCAAGATATGCTTTTTTACCGAAGTAATCAAGCTTGAATATGTTTGCACCGCCCTCGGCACCTGCAGCAATGATCTTAGGAGAAAAGATCTCAGTAAATCCATTGTCCTCAAGGTATCTTCTGAAGCCTCTTACAATACCTTCCTGAAGCTTGAATACACTTCTTCTCTGCTCGTTTCTGAGAGTAACAGGTCTTATTTCTATCTCGTTTTCAAGAGCAATGTTAAGCTTTCTCTTGCTTACATTTAAAGGAAGTTCTTCTTTAGGTGATGATAAAACTTCCAGCTTGTCAATAACAATTTCAAAGCCGTTTACAGCTCTTTCCTCATCTCTTACTTCGCCTGTAACTCTTATACTGGTTTCATCCTGAAAAAGGTGTCTGTCCTCTTCTGTTATCTTCTTGTCATAAAAGCACTGAACAAGACCGCCTATTTTTCTGATAATAATAAAGGCAAAATCACCCATATCTCTAACATTGTAAATAACGCCATGAGTTGTTACACACTTTTTTTCTTCTGGACTAAGTGACTTAAGCTCATCAATTGATAAGTCCATTATAGTCCTTTCGCCTGTAGCATTAACCATTTTTTCTCACCTTTCCTGTGTAGTCCTTTTCGCTATGATCAAAAAGTAATAACATATATTATTCAACGACTAAATAACCTTATAATTTGTAGGGGCGATTATTAATCGCCCGTTACTTTACCTGCATTTCGGAACAAAAATCCCAAAAGCTGACAACTATCTATACAAAGAAATACCTTTATATATTAAAAAACGCCCTGAAGCCCTAAAGCCTCAGGACGGAATTAACCGCGGTACCACCTGTATTGACAAAATTGTCCTCTCAAGGGTATTTAACGCATACCAGACGTATCCCACTACTTGGCAGCGGTGCAGCAGCCTTTTGCAGAATAAGCTCCGAAGTGTTCTTTCATAAAGGAGTGTCAGATTGATGCTCTCAATCCATGGCATCAAATCCCTGTCAGTCTTACCTAAATTACTTTTCTTCATCACAGCAATTCATAATTCATAGTGCCTATTTTAACACATTTCATTCCCCATTTCAAGGACTTTTAAACTATTTTTAACATTTTTTTGCACCTTTTTTTGCAGGTATACATCAAATAAATATCTATCTGTTTTCTTCAAACATAATTTCCGAATTATATTTCATACGGTTTATTTTTTCTTTCTCTTTAATTACTTTCTCTACGTCAATATTATAGCAGTTTGCAATAGCCAGTGCATAATAAATAACATCCCATATTTCTTCATCAACTGTACCTTTTATATTATGTGAATTATCGTCCATATTTAAAAACTTCCTGTTAATGTTGATTTATCCTACACAATTTTCAGCTAAATTCCAATTTAGCGAAGTTCGGAATTAGAAATGAGGTGTTAGGAATTCAAATTACCTTTCAAATCTGCAAAACAAGGGCTCCCTTGCCTAAAAAACATACATTATTTCACAACTAACTAAGCCTCCCTTGCCTAAAGGGAGGTGTCAAACCTTTCTAGGTTTGACGGAGGGATTCAACTCATCACTCCTCATTCCTAACTGGTTATGGTGTGTTTTCAAACTGCCCTTCGGGCGATCATGCTTCCACCGTGTCGGTGTTCCACCTTTGACGGCACACAAGGAGTTTTAAAACATTACGAAAACTCCGATTTACCTCAATATCCCGATTATCTTCCCAGCATCAGACAAAGTCAAGCCCATCTCATTATTTGTCATAAACTGATGCTTCCTTACTTCCTCATTATTCAAATCCAGATCATCTATAACAAGCCACTTTTTAACATCCTTATGTTCTTTAAGCCAATAAAGTATTTCCTTTGCTTTTACAAGACTAACTTTTTAGTTCCCTGATTTCCTCTGTAGAAAAATCAGGTGTGACATCATAAATTTCAATACCGTACTTTCCAAAAATCTCAGCAAGAAATTTCGATTCTTTTCTCGTCGGCTTAATATCATTATCAAACCAGAATTTCCAGCCTGAATGTAAAACAACAACTGCACCTGTTTTTATAAGTATCTCCTTTAATAATTTCACCTTATCCTCATCAATTAATACCCCTCTTTTGATTTCTTCCTTGTGATTTTCATTCCAACTCTTTGAATTAAGCACACCATCTATATCTAAAAATATAATCTTCATATTTCATTACTCTCGATGTTATAATTTTCTATAGCATATTTAATCATAATCGGTTGTATATCGGGATAAGTCATATTCAAAGGCAGCTTATCAAAAAGAAATACCTTTTCGATTTCACTATGCAGTTCCTTTTCAAAGCTGAAAATTTCCGCATAATACAGCATACCGAAGGTTTCCTCATTTTTTGATATAACCTCATTTTTACCTGTCACCGAATAAACACACAAAGGTCTAATTTCATAGTCAACCGCTCCGGTTTCTTCTGTAAGCTCCCTGACAGCTGTATCATCTATTTTCTCACCCTTTTCCCTGTGCCCGCCGGGAATTTCATATGTATTCCTTTCCCTGTGTTTACATAAGACCCATTTCCCCTTTGATTTTGAAATAATAACTGCAAATTTAAGAAAATTATCATTTACTTTATCATAAAATTTTACAACCATATTTATTAAACCTTTCCAATCAATTCATATAAGCCTTACTTTTCCAGTTAAGATTATTTATAAATTCGACCCTACTATTTCCCTTTTTTATTTTACCTATTTCATAACAATCATAATATTTTGAAATATGTTCTTTTACATAATTTTTATTCCTCTCATTTACAATTATAATTAATCCGACTCCGCAGTTAAATGTGTGGAGCATTTCCTCATCACTGATATTCCCCGCATTTTTAATATATTTAAAAATATTAAGTATACGCACTTTAGACAAGTCTATTTCAGCAGACAGTCCATCAGGTATTATTCTGGATAAATTATCCCTTATCCCGCCTCCTGTAATATGTGCCATACCATGAATACAGCTTTTATTTAACAGACCCTTTATAGCCTTATAATAAGGAGTATGTGGTTTCATAATATTTTCAATAAAAGTTACACCGTCAATTTTATCAAGCTTGATTTGCGGTATTTTATCCATCAGAAGTCTTGCCAGAGTATATCCGTTTGTGTGTAACCCATTTGAGGCAACAGCAAGAATGGCATCATTTTCCTGAATTTTCGCCCCATCAATAACATTCTTTTTATCAGCTATTCCGACAATGCTTGATGTCAGTATGTAAGTTCCCTTATTTAATACCATAGGCTGTATTGAAGTTTCACCACCCACAAGAGAACACTCATTCTCAAAACAAGCTTCTGCAATTCCGCTGACAATACTCTTTATAGTGTCCTTTTCCGCATTACCGCAAATAATTGTATCGAGGACTGCAAGAGGTTTCGCTCCCATAACAGCTATGTCATTAACCAAATGATTTATCATATCATAACATATTGATTTTGTATATCCATATTCTATAGCCAGCTTCTGTTTTGAACCCGGTTCTTCTGCCTTCATAACAAGTACAGGTTCTTTAATGCCGGGAAAACCGATGTCGTATAATGATGCAAAATCTCCAAGACTATTGAGCACTCGTTTATCGCCTGATGCAAGTATTTTTGACATATCCCTTTTAATAGAGTCTGTATAATCAATATCAATTCCCGCCTTGCTGTAGGAAAAGACTTCTTTCTTTTCATTCCCAGAAAGTATTTCATCAACAGTTACTCCAAGAATTTCCGCTAAATCACATATTATATCAATGTTAGGATAAGCCTGTCCCGTTTCCCATTTTGATATTGCCTGAAAAGATATGTTAAGCCTGTCAGCCAATTGCTGCTGTGTCATACCCTGCTGCTTTCTTTTGTTCATAATAAAAGTACCAACTTTAATACTGTTTAACATTTCATATACCTCCGTTTTTCTTTTATTATAAATTCATATTCAGGTATATTTCAATAATAGGAAAGTAGAAATTTTTGTTTATATTCTATCAGCAGTAGAATACATTGAGCATAACTGTAAATCAAATATTTATTATGTCACATCAATATTCAACACACATCATATAAATCGTTTACTATATAATCAAGCTTTTCAAATTCTATTATAGTACAGAGAATTTATAAAATTATCTTATTCCAATATATCGACAAATCACTTACATCTATTATACTATTTACAAATCATTACTGCAACTAAAAAAGACCGCTTATCAATTAATTTCTTAATCAACAAACAGTCCTTAATTATTAATCTACACCAGCTTCATTATCTCCTTCCTGAGCCGCCCTATTATCTTTTTTTCAAGCCTTGATATATATGACTGGCTTATTCCCAGTATATCTGCAACTTCCTTCTGAGTTTTTTCTTCACCGCCGTTTCTTCCGATACCAAACCTCAGCTCAATTATTTCCTTTTCTCTTCCGCTCAGTTTCTGTATAGCTGCCCTCAAAAGCTGTTTATCCACTTCCTCCTCAATACCTCTGTATATAATGTCAACATCAGTTCCCAGTATATCCGATAAAAGAAGTTCATTGCCCTCCCAGTCTACATTTAGCGGCTCATCAATTGACACTTCTGTTTTTGTTTTTGTTGTTCTTCTTAAGTGCATTAATATCTCGTTTTCAATACATCTTGAAGCGTATGTAGCAAGCTTTATATTTTTTTCTGGCTTAAAAGTATTTATTGCCTTAATCAGTCCTATTGTACCTATTGAGATAAGATCCTCCACATTTATTCCCGTATTTTCAAATTTTCTGGCTATGTATACAACTAATCTTAAATTTCTTTCTATAAGTACATCCCTTGCATTCTCGTCATTTTTTTCCGTAAGTTTTTTAAGCAGATCATACTCTTCGTCACTGCTCAGAGGTTCAGGCAGTACATCATTGCCGCCTATATAAAATATCTGTCCCGTTTCGGCAAATTTACGGAAAAATCTCTCCAAACAACCCTTTCCATTCATTTAAATACCTCCTAAATGTTTTGGACTTATCAACGCACTATACAACCCGTTTCTGCTCAGACTGAATCTGCATATACCTATTACAGGTTTATTTATAACATTATCCTTTATTCTCACACTGTCAGCCACAAAGCCGATCATCATCCCCTTTTCCTTCCCTACGCTCTTAAAGGGAATAATTCTCATATTGCTTCTGAAATTATCTTCGGATATTGCGGATATTATTTCCATCAGATTACTTTCCCTTTTCTTTTCATATATCTCCACAAGTCTTTCCGGAAGCACTTCTCTTAATGCACTGTATTCGGCTACTATAACAGGCTTGTTGCTCAATGGCTCCACAAGGGAATTTCCTGTGTCCACAAGGGCATTTATATTTATAATTTTATTGCACCATTTTATGTCAATAGGATAATATGTAAGCTTTTTATTTAATATATTTATAAACACATAGGACAAATATGTCAGTCCGAAGCTTGCCATAAGTATGGCATAATTAAATTTGTCCTTAATATAACTGTTAATAAGAAGCATACAGCCGTTTGTACTTAAAGCGGCAAACTTAAAAACTATGCTGTACTTTACACACTGCAAAAAACTTTTCGGTTTAAACAATATTATAAGCTCCAGCGTATTCAATATCAGTATGGTAAACATATTAATATAAACTCTCAAATCCGAAATAACAAATAAAGTATATATAACAGAAACCACAAATCCTGCAATACTTTCTTTAAGAAGGGAAACTCTTTCTCTCAAAAGTCTTTTTGTCATTTCAATAATTAAAATATTTGCCATAAAATTAATTAAAATCATTTCATCAGCATAAATATTTACTGTCATAAATTCACCACCTGAAGCAATATAAAAATAAAAGCATATTTTTTATTTCTCCTATAATTATAAATGGCATAGCTGTATTTTTTTGTATAATTTGATATTATGCTTTCCTAAAAAATTGCGACAGTAACCTGTTTTTAATCCCAATTAAACATAAAAACACCCCGAAAAGGCTTATATTCCTCTTCGGGGCAAAATCTGTTATTTATTATATTGTAATTGTAATAACTCTCTCTGTACCATTCCATTCCACATCAGCACCTAAAGCTTCGGATATAAACCTTAAAGGTACCATCGTTGTCTGATTTTCATTTACAAAAGGAGCTTCATTCAAAATATTTGTCCTGCCGTTTACAATAGCTTCTGTGGAGTTTACAGTAAGCTTTATAGCTCTGCTTCCTCTTGTTGCCGTTACAGACTTTGTTGCTCCGTCCCAGTTTACATTTGAATCAAGGGCTTCAAATATATCTCTCATAGGCACCATTGTTGTTCCGTTTATTATAACAGGAGCATTGTCGGTTTTAAGTTCATCACCATTAATATATATTCTTATAATGCTGCTGTCCTTGTCTCTTTTTGCTTCATTTATGGCATCTATAATGTCCTCTGCCTTATCCATTTCTATTCTGGGCACATACTCAAACATATTTCCGGTTCCGGTTCTGTCCTTGAAATCCATATACTGCTTCATGGTGGCGTCATATACACTTTTGTTTACAACAGTGTTATCAACCATATATCTTGCGTTTAAATCAGCACTGTCATATCTTGTCTTTATCTTGCTTTCCATGGAATTACCGTTTTTATACAGAAAGTCATGTTCTTCCCATGGATCACTTCCGCCGACACCCGTCATAATAACAGCATACACTGTACCGTCATTACCCTTAGTAATGCCTATATCTGCATTGATATTTGAGCTGTATACATCATAATCACTGTAATCATATATTTTAACAGCCTTGTTGTCCTCAAGTGTATAGATATATACCCCGTTCTGATCGTTTCCGGCATCTTTAACAGCCATTTCAGGTATACCGTCATTATCCATATCAATAATTTTGACCCTGTCCTCAATATCATCAAGCCCCATTATGATTTCCTCGTAGGCTTTGATACCCTCAATGTCGGTATTGTCAAATGCCGTTGATGCTGAAACAATTGCTCCTGATGCTGTGACTATCACTCCTGCCAGCACTACCCCAAAAACTTTCTTAAGCATAAAAATACACCTCACTTTAAATTTATATATAACTTTATATCTATATTTTAACATTTGACTGTATAAAAATCTACATGTTATTTATAATTTTCCTTATACCAGTTTATAAAATATTCATCGGCAATTTCAACACCACTGTGATTTAAATGGGCATCATCTCTGAAATTCTCTGTTGCAAACAATGTCTTATCTTTATTTACAATATTGTAGTCAAGATATTTAATACCGTTTTCATCTGCAATATTCTGTATATAATCATGAATTACATCATAATTCTTAATATAATCAAGAGAAACATTTGCAACAGGAGCAGTCACAAATGTAAGTCTTATGCCATTTTCTTTGCATAGCTCTATAATTTTATTTAAATATTTAAGCTGGGCTTCTTTCGGCTCCCATTCCTTACCGTCAGTATTCTTAAACTGATTTGTCTTGTCAAATTCATCAGGCAGCATATTGTAATTGCAGTAGGTATAGCCCTTTGAACGGTATTGTTCTATACCCTCCTGCTTTTCTGTCTGTGGAGTAAACACACCGAAATTATTTTCAATTTTTTCCTTTAGCTTTGAATTTCTGTAAGCAAAATAATCTGCCTGGTATCTGAATATATTTATATTATACTTTACTTTTTCACTTAATGGAAATACTTCTTTAATATATTCCTTTTCAAGGTCCTTGTTTTTCATTACCTGAAACAAATATCCTGCCTGTGTAAGTTCAAATTCATCATCAAGCATATCCCAGTACACTTCAAGAACAACATCCTCAGGCTGCTGATAATTAAGTACCTCTCTCAGAGTGTAATATGTTGAATCAAGGTGCTGCAGGGGCATACCAAGCTGATAACTGTTTGTACCAAGTCCCTCATCTATAATAAGAGGGTCAAATGTACAGTATGAGTGGGAAGAACCTAAAAACACCATATCAATACTGTTTTCAGGCTGGGCATAAAACTCATCCCATCTGCTCTGATTATAACTGTTCACCAAATTTTCTGTAGATGCCACAGAATACTTGTTGCCGATAAAATATATAACAGGCAATGCACAGACTATAAAAATTATTGTCTTTAATATAAACAATATATTTTCTTTAAAACTGGAAGTATATAAATTGTCCTCCACCGGAAAACACCCCTATTCCAAATATAATTATCACAAGAACATAGTAATATGCAAATCTGAACACAAAAGGAACCTTGTCCATAAATTTGTCAATATCCTCGCTCTTATAGCTTATCATTTCACTTAACATAAGTATCAGTATTGCACCTGCAACAAGCAATATTTCAAAAAGCTGCAATCCGAAATTATTGAACATTTCGTAAATATACTGAGCATCGGTTATTCTGCCAATATCATTAAACAAATGCCCAACTATATAAAAAGCATCGCTTATGGTATTTGCCCTGAAGAATATCCATGCAAAGGCAACAAGAAGAAATGTTATTATAATTCGGAAAAAATTCACAACAAAGTTGTCCATTCTAGGCATAAACGTGTTTTTTATATCACCTATAACCTGGAACATTCCGTGAATACCTCCCCAGAGCACATATGTCCAGTTTGCTCCGTGCCACAGTCCGCTTGCAAGGAATGTCACCATAAGATTAAAATACTTTCTTTCTCTTGAACATCTGCTTCCTCCCAGAGGAATGTAAATATAGTCCCTTATCCATGTGGAGAGAGAAATATGCCATCTTCTCCAGAATTCCTTAATGCTCTTTGAAAAATAAGGCTTGTCAAAATTATACATAAGGTCAATTCCGAGTATTTTTGCACATCCTCTTGCTATATCACTGTATCCGCTGAAATCACCGTAAATCTGGAAGGAAAAAAACAATGCAGCAATTATAAATGCCATTCCGTTATACTCTCTGCAGTTGTTAAATACAGTATCTACAAGCATTGCCGCCCTGTCGGCTATAACGATTTTTTTGAAATAGCCCATTATCATAAGCTTTATGCCTTCCGTGAAATTATTTACATTTATCTTTTTAACTGTAAATAGCTGTCCCAAGAGCCTGTCCGCTCTTTCTATAGGTCCCGCAACAAGCTGAGGGAAGAATGTTATAAACAGCGTAAATTTAAAATAATTTTTCTCGGGCTTATAACCGTCCCAGTAAATATCGATCGTATAGCTTGCCGCCTGAAAGGTATAGAATGAAATTCCCATAGGCAGAATTATATTAAAGTCATTTATAGGATATTCCCAGCCAAAATAATTGTATATATCCATAAATGTATGATTAATAAACATCATATATTTAAACACAAACAAAAGCCCGAAATTGATTATTAAACTCAGTATCAAAAGCCCTTTTGCTTTATCTCTATGCTTGTCAATAAGCAGAGAAATACCCCAGTTTACAAATGTGGAGAATAAAAGGAGCAATATAAGCTCAGGTCGCCAGCACATATAAAATATGCAGCTTGCAATAAGAAGCATTATCCATCTGAATTTATGAGGCAGTGTATAATGCAGAAACACTACAATTATAAAAAATATTATAAAATCAAAGGAATTAAATATCATTGTCTTTCTCCCATATTTGAAATCATTTATATTATTATAAATTATTTCCCAATATATTTCAACAAAAGACTTGAAAAGAATAACATTTTCAATTAAAATATTATTCAGGCTACATAAAACCATAATCGGAGGGGAAATAATCAAATGAAAATAGTAAATGGTTGTATGTATTTACAAGAAATAAAAAATCTTATTATTGAATATACAACTTCCCTTAACCGTAATTTAGCATTTCAGCACATAGAGGAAGAGCTTAATTCACTTGAAGCAAAATATACCGGAGAAAATGGTAAAATTCTGGCAGCTGTTTCAGATAAAGGCAATGTTATAGGCTGTGTTGCCTTTCATGCGCTCAGCAACAGACGCTGCGAAATGAAAAGGCTGTATGTAAAACCTGCCTACAGAAATTTAAAAACAGGCGAAAAACTCGTAAATTCTATCATATCTCTTGCAAGGCAGGACGGCTATGAAGAAATGGTTCTTGATACAATAAAGCCCTTGAAAAGTGCCATATACTTATATAAAAAATATGGCTTTGAGGAAACAGATGCTTATTATGACAATCCAATGGAGGATGTAATATATATGAAACTAAAATTATAAAAAGAAAGGAATATACCGATGAAAAACAAATCAAACATTGTATTTTTACTTGTTTTAATTTCAGGCTTGATCATAGGAAGCTTTTTAGGCACCCTTACATCAAAAGCTCCCGAATGGCTTTCATGGCTTAACTACGGCAAGACAATAGGTCTTACACAGCCCTTTGTCCTTGATTTAAGCTTTGTTTATCTCCAGTTCGGTTTTCACTTAAACTTTACAATTGCAGGCATTATAGGTATGCTTATTGCAGGAATAATTTATAAGAAGTGCTTTTAGGAGGAAATAAAATGGATATTATATTAGCATCCGGCTCTCCCAGACGTTCGGATTTAATGAAGCAGGTAGGACTTGATTTCAGAGTTTCAACATGCAACACAGATGAAAGCTATGACAGCAGCTTAAGCCCTGCCGATATAGTTATGGAATTATCCTTAAGAAAAGCAGACGCTGTCTTTGACAAGGAAATGCCAGAAAAAGATACGGTAGTTGTGGCTGCCGATACAATAGTTGTCCTCGACAATGAAATTTTAGGCAAGCCAAAGGACAGAAACGATGCCGTAAGAATGCTTACTGAACTTTCAGGCAGAAAGCATCAGGTGTATACAGGTGTTGCCCTTTACTATTATGTTGGAGGCAGAGTTTTTATTGAAAATTTTGCAGACTGTGCAGATGTCTATTTCAGAGAATTGTCACAGGACATGATAAATGAGTATGTGGATAGCTGGGAACCTATGGATAAGGCAGGCGCATATGGCATACAGGGGCTTGGTGCAGTTCTTGTTGATAAAATAGACGGAGATTATTACACAATAGTAGGTATCCCTATTTCAAAGGTATATCACTCAATCAGAACCAATTCAAAAAAATAATTTATTACAACGGACCGGGTCTTAGCCCGGTCCGATCTGCTATCAGAATATTTTGTTATTTATTTGCTTACAGCAGCCGCTTTATTCTTTTTTACTACAGAAATAATGGTTTCAGCCGCAACAAGTATTGAAAGAATAATAAGCACAAGAGAAACAACAGGGATAGCCTGATTTCCCTCCTTAAGAACCCAGCCCTGATATACACCAAGACAAAGTGCCCAGTTTGACATTATAAACATAAATATTGCCGGAAGCAGAGTAACAAGCCATACCTTGGAATTTTTTCTTGTACTGTAAAGCCATATTGTTACACCTATAAGCGCAAGGGCAGCCAGCAGCTGATTGGATGCACCAAAGGTATTCCAAAATGTCTGCCATGCATACTGTACCTGACCGCTTTCATCAGCCTTAGTCTGGAAGATAAAGAAAATCGGAACTCCAACCGTAAGAACAGTACCAAGAATTTTACCCTTTGTGTCTTTCCAGCCTGTAATCTCTTCAATTATATATCTGCCAAGACGTGTACATACATCAAGTGTATCATATACAAAAGTAGTAAATGCCATAAGGCCAAAACTTATACCAAAAGATGCAGGTATGCCTATAAGCTCCATAAAGCTTCCGATGCCTGAAGCATAAATAAAGTTAGGCGCCTTTGTAACCATTTCATCATCTGAACTTAAAATCATAACGCAAACTATAGAAACAACTGCAACCATACCCTCAAGAAGCATAGCACCGTATCCTACAGGTTTAGCATCTGTTTCTTTATAAAGCTGTTTACTTGTTGTACCTGACGAAACCAGTGCGTGGAATCCCGAACAGGCTCCGCATGCTATAGTAATAAACAATATAGGGAACAGACTGTTTGTAGGAGATGGATTATCTGGAAGCTTAAAAGCAGGGAATTCAACCTGATAACCGCCAAAAACCACACCAATTGCTGCTACAACAAGAGCTATGTAAAGGAAATATCCGCCCAATGCGCCTCTTGGCTGAAGCAGAAGCCACATAGGTACCATAGCTGCTATCAGACAATAAGCAAGTATAAGAACACCCCAAATTTTTTGAGCCATTACAGGATCTGCCACAGGAAGCTCAACAGGGATATATTTTCCTGCCCATATAGCAATTGCTACAAGGGGAATAAAAATAATTATAGCGATTCCTTCTTTAAGCTTTGCATATCTTATAAGCAAGCCCATAATAATAGGCAATATAAGGTACATAATTGATGAGCTTGCTATAGCTGCGCCTGCAACTTCCTCTCCGTTTTCAAGTGTAACGATTCCCTGGAATGATGTTGCGGTAGTATCGGTAAAAGCTACTATAACATATACTATTGTTATCCATATAAATGCCATAAAAAGTCCCCATGCTCTCGGAGAAACATAATCTCTTACAACCTCGGAAATTGATTTAGCCTTGTGTCTTATGGATGCAACAAGGGTACCCATATCATGAACACCGCCCACAAAAACCGAACCTATAAGTACCCATACCAAAGCGGGAACCCAACCGAAAAGTATAGCCGCCTGAATAGGGCCTGTAATAGGGCCTGCTGCTGCAATTGCTGAAAAATGCTGACCCAAAAGCATGCCTTTCTTTGCAGGCACATAATCCACACCGTCATTCATCTCCTGTGAGGGCACCGGATTTTTATCGTCAAGTTCAAAAACCTTATCCGAAAGGAAACGCCCATAGGTCAGATAACCTATTCCCAGAAACAGAGCACATCCGACTACGATCAATAATACCATAATATAAAACCTCCTTTATATATAGTGCTGAATTTATTGCTTTTATGTAACGCGGCTGATTTCAAAAGCAAATATTCAGCTATCTTGTTAGATTATAGCAAATACAATATAGCATTACAACGTAAAAAATTAACTAAATTTTAATAAAAAATTTATTAAATATTTCGTTTTGCCTGTAATAATAAATAATCCATATTAACAAATATAAGGAGAAACCCGGGAAACAGCTCATTTCCCTGTATAATATTCACTTGATATTCTATTTGTATCTATAAGTACAGAATTTTGATTTAAAGTGTCAATAACTTCATCTGCTATTTGGTATACAGTATTTATATCTGTGTGATCAAAATAACAAATAATTGTATTTTCATTTGTTTTGATGCCTTTTTCATCTGTCCATCTTCCGTAACCCATCTGAATAGTATACCCATCCAGATACTTTAAACAAATTTCATCAAGTATATCTATTGCCTGTTCAGTAGAAATCAACTGCGTGTATGTGTCTTTATCATTTGTGCCCACATACATAACATATTGTTCCGTTTCATTGCCCTTCCAGTCAATTTCTGTAACATCACCTGCAAGAGAAAACCGCACAGCTCTTTGATGAAATTACAGACAAAAGCTAAAAATTTTCCCACTAATTAATACATTAGTGGGAAAATAGTGGGAAAATAAAATAATTTATTTATAAATATATCAGATATTTAGCTTATTACCTTGCTTAACAAACACACCGTTTCAACGTGATAAGTCCTCGGAAACATGTCCACACAGCACACCTTCTCAACCTTATACCCATTTTCTTCAAACACAAGCAGATCCTTTGCCAGAGAGCTTGCCTTACAGCTCACATACACAAGCCTGTCAGCCCCGAAATCAATTATTTTAGTAATAGCCTTAGGATGTATTCCCTCTCTTGGCGGGTCAAGTATGATAAGGTCTGGCTTTTCATCAAGCCCATCCACCATATTAAGCACATCACCTGCTATAAACTGACAATTATCTATATTATTAAGTTCTGCATTTACTTTAGCCGCTTCCACAGCCTCATCAACAATTTCAATACCTATGACCTTCTCCGCAACAGGGCTCATAAGCTGAGTTATTGTTCCCGTACCGCAGTAAAGATCGAAAATAACATTATTCTTATCATATCCCGCAAAATCCCTGACCGTTGAATAGAGAACTTCCGCTCCTGCAGAATTAGTCTGAAAAAATGAGAATGTAGAAATTTTAAACTTAAGCCCCAAAAGGCTTTCATAAAAATGATCCTTGCCGTATAAGTTTATTATTTTATCAGCCTTTACAACATCAGCCACACCGTCATTAATAATATGACTTATGCCAATTATTTCCCCTTTGATGTCAAGGCCTAAAAGCTCATCTTTCAAGGGCATAATATCCGCCTTAAGCTCAGAAGTAGTCACAATATTCACAAGTATTTCACCTGTAAAATGCCCTCTTCTCACAAGCAAATGTCTTAAAGTACCTTTATGTGTTCTTTTATGATAAAACTTTTCATCAGTCTTTCTGAAAAAATCAAGTACACATCTTAATATTTTATTTACATCACTGTGAACAATATTGCACACATCAGCATTTACAACTTCATAATTGCTTTCCCTTTTTCTCATACCAAGGCAAAGTTCTCCTGCCTCGCCGTTGTCCCCAAAGCTGAATTCCATTTTGTTCCTGTAGCAATGAGTATCAGGGCTTGCCTTTATTCCTTTAAATTCATAATCTTTTATCCCTGCCTTGTTTAAAAGGTCCAGAACCATTTTCTTTTTTATTTCAAGCTCCTTTTCATAGCTTATATTCTGATAGGTACAGCCCCCGCATTTGCCAAAAGCCGTACACTCAGGCTCAATTTCATAAGGAGCCTTTTCAACAATTTCTCTGAGCCTGCCCTCATACTGTTTTCTTTTTTTCTTAACATCAGCTTTAATTGTCTGTCCCGGTATTGTATTTTTTACAGCAACCTTTTTATCTTCCCATATACCGATTCCTTTGTTCGGAAATTCTATGTCTGTAATTTTAAATTCACAGTCCAGATACTTTTTACTCATATTACACCTCTAACATTCTTATATTACCTTTATTTAATATTTAACAACTATCTCTTCACCCAGCCTTGTAACATAGGCACATTTGTTTTCACTATCTACCTCAATACCCACATCATCAATATGATCTTCTATAACATTCAAATTTTCGTCAAGCAGAGTGAGGCAGTCCTTTTCACCTGTAGGCTCCATATATCCCCGAACATAACAAGCCTGATAACTGTCAAATTCCTTTCTGCCGCAATATAAGCCTTCGTCAAGATCATATATTGAGCCATATTCTGTTTTTACTAAAAGCTCCCCGTCTGCATCAAGAACACAAGCCATATTGTCACTCACATCATTTGCAATAAATTTACCATCGGCAAAACTGCGTATACTGAAATAATCATCAGCGGTTTTTGTTCCGCTGAAAAGCCTGTAAATATAGTAGTCATGGTCGGAATTGATCCCATACATACCAAACCTGTCAGCCCATCTTCTTACAACAACATTTGAACCGTAAATTTCTGAAACCACATAAGGTATTTCTCCATTAACAGCAGAAACATCATATGTTACACTTTTCTTAAGGTTTCCTTTACAATCATAAATATCAAAGACATCACCCTTTTTAAATGTAATTGTATCATTATATGGCTTTACATTAATATCTTCATATTCTGCATTTATGATCACATTTCCATATGAGTCCAGAAGTCCCATATTATATGTATAATCATTTTCATTGCTCTGAACTTTATAAATATACACGCCACAGTCTGTATCCACTATGTATGGATACTCAGCAACGATATCTCCTTTTTCATTAACAAGTCTGTATATATTGTATATGACATCATCATCTTCCACAGGAACAGTAGTTAATGTAAGCTTTTCACTGCTTTGGATTTCTTCACTTTCATCGCAATCATAAAGCCTTACCATTGTTACAATAGCCTGCTCCCTTGTATAATTCATCCATGGTGAGAATTTTCCCTCTCCCGTACCTGCCATTACATAGGTATCACCGCTCTTCATTCCTGCAACACTGTAAATTGCTTCCTTTGCCCACTGGGCAAAATAACTTTCATCAACAAAGGCATTTACATTTTCGCTCTGTTTTACATTCAAAAGCTTAGCCAGATTATTAAGCATAACGGCAGCTTCCTGTCGTGTAATATTGTTATCGGGTGAAAATCTTCCCTGCCCTGTTCCTGCCACAATATTCAGGTTATAAGCAGCAGTTACATAAGGATCATCAATATCATTAAAAGGTGATTCTGCATTTAAATCAACCTCATATCCCTGTTTGCTTATATATATGCTTATGGCAAGCTGACAAAACTCTTTTCTTGTTATTTTCATTCTGTATGCTGACTGCAATGTCTCGGGTACAATGCCAATTTCTTTTCCTCTTTCAACATCATTAACTGCCCAGTCACTTATTTCATTAATATTTCCGCCATTTGCAATGACCTCAGCTTTGGTATCATACTGATTTCCCAGCAGATCATAATAATGCACATTATCTCCCCATACAGATTCAATGTATATTACACTATCTTCTTCTTTGACATACATATTGCCGTATTCCATACCTGCTATAAGCTTCAAATCCTGATTTAATACACCTGCTGTAACATCGGAATGTCCCATAAGTCCCTTAACAATAAGAGTATTCCCCGGACTGACCTCTGTATCTATTGATATATAGCCTCTTGTGAGTGCATTTCCTTCATTATCTATCACATATGAATCGGGACTTAGCATTTCACTATCAGGGAATTCATTATACACATATCTCCCATCCATACCTTTTATAGGTGTTATAAACACAAGGTCGTTGTCCTCTGTTTCAATCAGATTAAAATTATTGTCATATATTTCTTTTTTGTTATTAACATATGCAATAATTTTATTATCGGATGTTGATGTTATTCTGTAGTATTTTTCATCAAGCACCTCATTCAGATCATTATCAAGAAAGCCGTACAATCTCGGATATTTGTCACTTGTCCTTACTTTTAAACCGTTTTCTGTTCCATCAACAAAGCAGTATCCCTGTTCCTTTAAAACATTTCCTCCCTCATCACAAATATAATAAAGGCCGTCATTCCCCTTAATTGTAAAATACTCTGTTCCGTATACTTTATCCACATTGGGAGCAGGAGAAAAATCGGTGTAAAAACACACAGTATCTGCAATCGTTTCACCTTTTTCATTTGTTCTATATTTTGTACAGTAAAATCTGCTGTTATCATAGGTTACGGAATCGTATTCAACGGGTATTTTAACATTCAGGTCACTGTCATATACCCCTTCCTTAAACTGCTCCTTTCCTCTGACAATAATACTTCCGCCCTCGCCTTCAATGCTGTCAAAAGCTTGTTCAATGAGTATATTTCCCTCACTGTCACATATGTAGAGGAATTTTTCATCAGAATTACTTTCATTTATTACAGTAAGGTAATAATATTCCGTGCCGCCTATATCTCTTATATCCTGAGGCTGGGGAACCTTATTAAAACTGCCGTCATAAAAATCTATTCCTGTTTCATGCCCGGTGCTATCCTGTTTAATACCCATATATGTATCATTGTTGCTGTTATATTCAATAAATGCATATTCAGGCTCAATAACAACATTGAGATCCATATCAAGCATACCTCTGAGCCTTGTGCTGTTATCAGCAAATATTATTCCATTGCCTGCGTATTCGACCCAGATATAAGGAGTATTTTTGACAAGTTTGCCTGTTTTATCATATATAGCAGTTGACCCGCTGTCCTCCTCAAAGCTATACAGTCTTTCCTCTGCTATAGTATAATCCCTGTAATACACACATGACAGCACTGAAAAAATAAGTAATGAAGCAGCTAATTTTTTCATCTCTTACTCCTCCCCTTTTGATACATAAAAAATTATTTCCTACTTTGTTTCTCTGAAATCCTTTTCATGAGGATAAAGCTCTTTATCATTTCCCACAATAGCAGTGCCTATGCCAAAAACAGTAAAGAACTCAAGCAGAACACTGTGTTCAATGGAACCGTCTACAATATGTACTCTGTGTACGCCGTTTTTAATAGCATCTACAGCACATATAAGCTTATTTAATGTAGCCACATCAAGGGCAGCGTTTTCTATTATTTCCTTAGCCTCATTAACAGTTATCATAGCCTTAGGAACTTCACTGTCACCCAAAGGATGTATGCCGTCCTCTCTTGCAAGGAAAAGAAGCTTTTCAGCCTTTACAGCCTTAGCCACAGCTCCCGCAACATCATCAGCCTTTAAATTGTAGCTTTCAAAATCATCGCTTATACCGATGGAGGATATAACAGGTATAAATCCCCTGTCAATAAGGTCATCAATAAGCTCTGTATTTATACTTTCTATCTGACCGAAATATCCTATATCTTTTCCCTTTACCTTCTTCTTTGATACCTTTATTGTACCATTGTCCTTGCCGCATATTCCCACTGCCTTTGCTCCGTGCTTTTCGATCATCTGCACTAGGTCTTTATTTATTTTTCCAAGGACCATTTCAACAATTTCAATTGTTTCCTCATCGGTAACTCTGCTGTTGTCATAGTACTCAATATCCTTGCCTATGGCTCCAAGCCACTTGTTTATTTCATCACTGCCGCTGTGAACAATAATAGGCTCCATACCTATAAGCTTTAAGAGAACAATGTCCTCCATAACACTTTCAGCCACTTTTTTATCCTTTAAAACCTGACTTCCGTATTTTATTACGACCTTCTTATTATGAAAGTCTCTTATATATGGAAGGGCCTCTGTAAGTATTTCAGCTTTATCAACAATTTTATCTATATAACTCATAATTGCACCTCATTTCATGGAAGGAGCCAGCCTTTTTTAACACTGTCTTCCAGCAGATCCATTACAAACTTTTTTATTCTTTCATCAACTTTTCTCGTTTCCCATTTTCCCTTTTCAATGACCTGGGATATGTGTACCTTATTTTCTTTCCATTTATATCCCTGTGTCAGATAATTCAGCAGCAATGGCTGAAGTCTGTCAAGAGTATTTGCAAACTGTGATTCAAGGCTTTCATTTGCTTCAAATTCATACCATAAAGCTTTAAGTTCTTCTCCCTGCTCATCAAGCATAGCATAGAGCTTGTCAGCAGCAGCTTTTTCTCTCTCGGCTTTATCTGCGTTGCCTTTTTCATCGTACAGATATGTGTCACCTGCATATATTTCCACAAGATCATGGATAAGCATCATTTTAATACACTTTGAAATATCGGTACCTTTCGGTGCATATTCTTCAAGCACAAGAGCATACATGCACATATGCCAGCTATGCTCCGCATCATTTTCACGCTTAATTTTACCGTTTTCATAATAAACAGACTGTCTGTATATACTTTTCATTTTTGATATTTCTATCAGAAAGTCCATTTGCTTTTTTAATTTATCCATTTTTTCACCTTATTTTAAATTTACTTTTCTGACATATTATTATATCAGATTTAGTCATATTATGCAATGTTTTGAAAAGTAAATATTGTAGTAATATAAAAAGGGCTGCCGCAAACAGTTATGTTTACAGCAACCCCAAACCGGTATAACTTTTAAAATTTACATTACCCTTTCAAAAGGCCAGTCTATAATTCCGCCGAAATCATAGACATTTTTGTACCCAAGGCTGTCCATAATATCACAGGCAATAGCACTTCTTCTGCCGCTGCGGCAGTATACAAGGATAGTCTTGTCTTTGTCGGTAATTTTGTTTTCGACTTCACTTTCCACAGTGTCAAGAGGAATAAGAACAGCACCTTCAATATAGCCTTCTGCCATTTCTTCCTCTTCTCTTACATCTACAATTACAATATCTGAATTTTCATTCATTATTTTTTTAGCCTCTACAGGGCTTATTGTCTTATGCATTTTATCACCTTTATTACTTAATATCAAGCTCTACGGGACAGTGGTCAGAACCCATAATTTCAGTATGGATTTTTGCATCGACCATTCTTTCCTTAAATCTTTCGCTTACAACATAATAGTCAATACGCCATCCTGCATTCTTTTCCCTTGCCTTAAACCTGTAGCTCCACCAGCTGTAAATGCCTTCTGCATCGGGATAAAAATATCTGAAACTGTCAACAAAGCCTGCTCCCAGAAGTTCTGTAAACTTAGCCCTTTCCTCATCTGAAAAGCCTGCATTTTTTCTGTTTGTCTTTGGATTTTTAAGGTCAATTTCATTATGTGCAACGTTCAGATCACCGCATAATATAACAGGCTTCTTTTTGTCAAGTTCTGAAATATAGTTTCTGAAAGCGTCCTCCCATTCCATTCTGTAGTCAAGACGTGCAAGCTCATTTTGTGAATTTGGAGTATAGCATGTTACATAATAAAAATCCTCAAATTCAAGGGTTATCACTCTGCCCTCTTTGTCGTGCTCTTCAATTCCAAGTCCATAGGATACAGACAATGGCTCAATTTTAGTAAAAATAGCAACACCTGAATATCCCTTTTTCTCGGCATAATTCCAGTACTGATAATATCCGGGAAGGTCAAGATCTATCTGACCTTCCTGGAGCTTGGTTTCCTGGATTGAAAATATGTCTGCATCAGCTTCATTAAAAAATTCCATAAAGTTCTTGCCGACACATGCTCTCAGTCCGTTTACATTCCAAGATATAAATTTCATTTTAATTTAACACCTCATATAATTTATCTGCTGCCCATATTCCGATTTCAGGAGAAACATTACCTTTAAGAAGTGCATATACATCATCCATATTTGCCTGTACGTTTTCATAATCAAGAACATTTTTTATGGTTTGTACAGCAAATTCTCCTGTAAGTACTTCTTCGGGCTTAAAGTAATTGCCATATACAGGCTTTATTATACCCATTTCCTTAGCCACTCCCAAAGAATTTTCGTAATATTTTCCCTTAGACACATCATCAAAATTAGTTGCTGCCTCTTTTTCAATACCCATTACATTTATGATCATATTAACAAAATCCGCTCTTGTCATAGAGCTTATTGCTTTAATGCCCTCACCGTCAATATAATCCTTGAGAGAAGCTGATGACTGCTGCATCATTGTAAGTATTTTCTTTGCTGTAAGTTCAGCACCAAACTCACTTAACACGTCATTTACAATTCCCGTATCCTTGTCATAAGCATTTAATACCTTTCCGCCTTCTTCTCCCATTGAAGAATACATATCAGCTGTAACACTGTTAAGATTTACATAGTATGTTGCATATTTCTGTACCATGGATACAACATTTGCAGTATATGGATTTTCAACATTTGCATATTCACCCTTTACAAAATTTCTTTCTGCAGGCGGTGTCATAACAATTACAACAGCCTTTTTCTCCTGTGCAGGCTTAATATAATTGTTATATAAATAATAACTGAATGAACCCTTCTCATTTTCATTGTCTGAAGGATAGGAATATTTGTTGTATTCCTGGGGATCATCTATATATTCTGCGTCATTTTCTCCGAAATTAATCATTACATAATCACCTTCGGAAAGTTCATTTATAAATGTTTTGTATTCATCGGTTTCGGTATAGCTTTTAACAGTTGCATCAGCTACCGCCATATTTTTGACCGTTATTTTATTTGATAAATACTTCTGCAGATAATCTCCGTAACCACCTGATTTAACAGCCATATTTTCATTATCTGCACCTGCAGCGCTTGTACTTCCCAGAACATAGAGATTTGCTGTCTTTAATGAATCTGTTTTCCCTACTGCAACACTTGAATTAATAACATCCTTGCTTATAGGAAGAGAAGATTCTTTAATTGCTTCAGCCATTTTGCTTGCAATAATGTTTGCACCGAACTTGTTGTAATGTGTAAGATCAACTGTACCGTCAGACTTAATGTTATGAAGTCCCTGTGTTGTCATTACACCGTAGCTTTCATAGAGATTTTTAGTAATGTCATACATATCAAGACACATTATGCCTTCTTCATCGGCAAGCTGTCTTATGGCCTCAATATAACCGTCATTTTCACCGAAATGAGGTGTGATTTTACCTTCACTGTCAAAGAAAAGTCTGCACATAGGTGTAAGAAGCACAGGAGTAGCACCTGTTTTCTTTATAGCTGTAACGTGCTGAAGCATATACCACTTAAATGTACCACTTTCATAAGGATAGAATGTTTCACCATACGGATAATCTGTATCCTTATAAAAATCATAAATATACTGAGGTGTTTTTGTCTTTACACCGGGCATAGTAGGATAAATGCCGTTTTCATCAGGCTCACCAAGCATAACTGCATGCTCCATAAAGGCACTTTCATCAGTTCTCTGGTCATTTGTACCAAACTGTATAAATACATAATCCCCCGGTCCTACCTGATCAAGAACCTCCTGTAATCTGCCCTGATTTAAGTATGAACGGGCACTTCTGCCGCCTTCAGCCTTATTTATTATTTCCACATCATCATCGAAATAATTTACAAGGTATTCACCCCATCCGCCTATTGTATTGTCATCACCATAGGCAACAGCAGTTGAATCACCCATTAAATAGAGCTTTGTTTTATGTGAATTATCTGTTACTGTATTACTTAATACACTTAAGCTGTCCATATAAACAACATTGTCGTCGCCACCTGCTTCAAAAGCAATTGTTCCTGCTCCGAGAGGCTCGCTGTCTGCAGCTTTAAGGCTTGCCATAGTACTGCTGACACCTTCAATACAGAAATTCATTGTAATATTTCCTTCACTCTTTGAAAGCTCCATTGTAAAGTAAGGATTTTCTTCACCTGCATTCTGATAAATATTATTTTTAAGGCTTGTTGTATCACTTGCAAGAAGAGTTTCTTCGCCATTAACTACTTTATAAATATAGAGCAGAAGGCTTTTTGTGTTGCTTCCTCTTCCTACCTTAAGGACATAGTAAGAATTTCCGTCTTCACTGTAATTCATATATACATTATAAAATCCGTCAGAGCCTAAGCCTTTTTTATCGGGATTAAATCTGAATCTGCCCTTTAATGTAATATTATCCCAGTCATATCCCTTTGAATATTCCATAAATGAGTAATTATCACTGTCACAGCCGGCTGTAACAAACTTGTTGTCATATCTTTCAACACTGTTCCATACACCTGTAGTAGTCCAGCCATCCATATTATCAAAATTTGTTCTGTATATCGCTGCCGCTTCATCACCCTTTGGACTTACAACGGAAGCTGTTGTATAGCTTTTTGGTGTGCCGTATTCTCCGTATGTAGTTGTTGTTCCGGGATATACTTCAAGCATAATATTATAGCCGATATCCTCAGGCTGTACAGTATAGGAACTGTAATATTCGCCTACACCTTCCTTAATAACATACTTTTTATCGCCTTTAACAGTATACCAGCGTATTTTAGCAGCATCAATTTCATTATCGGAATTTAAATCATAGCTGTAATTTGCAATAAGTTTCTGACCGACAATAAGCTTGCTTTCATTTGTAATTGAAATACTTTTTACTGTAGGCAGGTCTGTTCTGGCTGCTGTTACCCTAACCTGACTTTTGCTTGTAAGTCCTGTATCATTTGACACGGAAATAACAGCATTTCCTATATTGTTTGCCGTTATAACACCGTTTTCATCAACAGAAGCCACACTGTTGTCACTGCTTGTATATGTAACGTTTCCACTGTTTTCCATAGGCAGAGTGTAAGCCTTAAGCTGAAAACTTTCACCTACAGGGATTGACGTATCATAACTGTTTAATGTTACATCGCAGGATAATTTGTCATTACTTACTTTGTTTTCAGAAGGATTCCAGTTGTCATTTCCTTTTAAAACATTATAAGCATTAAAGCCTCTTGCCTGTTCTTCAGTAAGTATTTTTACAAAATCAGCTCTTCCGCTCAGATCCATATCAGCGCCATTGGCACGCTTTGAGCCGTATTCCATAAATCTTACCTTGTTTACAACAGTGCCATCATCCCATAAGCTGAAACCTTCACTGTTCATAATGTCAGGCATCGTACAGTTAATGTAAACAGAGTTTGATCCATAGTTTGGATAAGCACTGTCACACTGCCATGGTCTGCCAAGGTCTATTTTGTCTGCTTCTTCCGCTGTATAAGCCTTGTCTGCAGTAAGTGTACACTCATTAAATACATATCCTATATTGTAAAGAGTAGTATTTGGAGCAGTAAAATGTCCTCCGTTTTTATAATATACCATATGAAGGTCACATTTATCAAAATACGCTGTAGCATCACCGAATATAAAGTCAACAGTACCTTCAATATAGCAGTTCTTTAAATATACTCTTGCAGGATTTGCCTCTCCCGATACAGTCTGTCCCTTTGAAGCACCCTTCAAATAAAGTGTATCCTGTCTGCCTATCATCTTACAGTTTTCAAGTACGACCTTGTCTGCCAGTGTTTCAAGAGCAACAGCCTGTACCTGCTTTCTTACATCGTCATCAGGCTCATCTATATTGTATGAATTTACAAAAGTTATGTTTTCAGCTCTGAAACCTGTAGCATTTTCACCTACTGTAACTGTAGCTGTTTTGTCCGTACCGAAATTCTTTGATGGATCAGGGTGTCCGTTTGCCTTGTCATATGTAATTATAACATCCTCTGTTTTGCTCGTGTTTACAAGTGTCACATAAGGAACATCTATATTTACTTCCTCATTATATGTTCCGGGATTTATATTGATAACAGCTCTGTATTTCTCTGTAGGCGTATCCTTAATTGAATCAACCGCCTCCTGTACAGTTGCAAAGTCACAGTTACTGTCCTTTCCCACTGTAATTGTAACGGTTTTACCTGCTGTACCTGCAAAAACGGGCACTGACCCAAACAGCATTGATGCAGATAAAACAGCACTTAAAACTCTTTTATACTTTATCTTCATATCATAACCTCCTATATCTATTCCTATAAATTTTAACATATATTTTAAATATATACAAGTAAAAAAAGCCTGTTCCGATACATTTTCGAAACAGGCTCACTATTACTTATTCAGCAATATTCAGTTCAAGTTTTATCGTAGTTCCCTTGTCGACCTCGCTGTCAAGGCTTATAGTTCCGTTATAATAATTTACTATATGCTTTACAATTGCAAGTCC
>CAJFNV010000045.1 GCA_904395805.1 Candidatus Gallispira edinburgensis
AAGCAAAAAATATCTTAATATTCTATGCATTTCAAAGGTGTCACTCCCGCAACACCCTTATTACATTAAGCCTCTTTAGCGCTTGCAGCTTCTCTCTGCTCCTTTGCAAGATTCTTCTCAGCCACGCTGAGCATAAGCTTTATTCTGTTTACCTGATTAACCTCACTTGCGCCCGGGTCATAATCAATAGCAACAATATTACTGTTTTTATTTCTTCTCTTTAATTCCTTTATAACACCCTTGCCTGTCACATGGTTAGGCAGGCAGGCAAAAGGCTGAGTACAGATATTGTTAGTCACACCGCTATGTATAAGCTCCAGAAGTTCGGCAGTAAGGAACCAGCCCTCGCCGGTCTGATTACCCATACTTACAACATCTTCAGCAAGAGCGCCAAGCTCTGCAATATCCATAGGTCTTTCAAATCTCTTGCTTGCTTCAAGAGCATCACTCATAGGACGTCTGTAGTTTTCAATAAACTTAATTCCCACATTAGCTATAACAGTATTTCTGTGACTCATACCCAGATACATTTCCTTGTACTTATTGTTATATAAACTGTAAGTAAAGAAATTGATAAGATCAGGCACTACAGCCTCCGCACCCTCATTTTCAAGAAGAGTAACAATATCATTATTTGCTGTAGGGTGGAACTTTACAAGTATCTCACCTACAACTCCGACCTTTGGCTTTACATGACTTTCATCAAGAGGAAGCTCATCGAAGTCTTTTATAATTGCCTTAACATTTTTCTTGAATTCTGAATAGCTTCTTTTTATGACAGCCTTTTTACAAATCTCATTCCACTTTTCATAAAGAGCATTGGCAGAACCCTTGACCTTTTCATAAGGTCTTGTCTTGTAAAGAACTCTCATAAACAAATCGCCGTAGAGTATTGACTGTAAAAGTCCTATTGCAAGCTTAGGGGTGATCTTAAATCCCGGATTCTTTTCAATACCGCTTGCACTTACGGAAATTACGGGAACATGTCCGAAACCTGCATTTTTAAGAGCACGTCTTATAAATCCTATATAATTCGTAGCTCTGCAGCCGCCTCCTGTCTGGCTTATCATAACCGATACATTGTCTGTATCATACTTTCCTGACTGTAAAGCTCTTAAAAGCTGACCGACTACAATAAGAGCCGGATAACAGGCATCGTTGTTTACATACTTAAGACCAATGTCAATACAGCCTCTGTCAATTGCAGGCATAAGCACGATGTTGTAACCACAGTTTTTCATTGCCTCTTTGGCAATATCAAAATGAATAGGTGACATCTGAGGCATAAGTATTGTATGATTTTTCTTCATTTCCTTTGTGAATACAACTCTTTCAGGCCTATCAGCAGCATGTTTAGGCTTAAAGTCCTTCTGACGTCTTTCTTCAAGAGCAGCAAAGAGAGAACGTATTCTTATTCTTGCTGAACCAAGGTTACTTACCTCATCTATTTTAAGAAGAGTATATACCTTTCCCGTTGCAGCTAAAATGTCGTGGACCTCATCAGTCGTTACGGCATCAAGACCGCAGCCAAAGCTGTTAAGCTGTATAAGCTCAATATTCTTCTGATCTCTTACATAACTTGCCGCAGCATAAAGTCTTGAATGATAAGCCCACTGATCTCTTACATTAAGAGGTCTTGGCACCTTATCAACACCTAAGTGTGCAATGCTGTCCTCTGTAAGTACGGCAACGCCATAGCTCACTATCATTTCAGGTATACCATGATTTATTTCAGGGTCAATATGATAAGGACGTCCCGCAATAACAATACCTGTCATTTCGTTTTCTTCAATATACTTAAGGGTTTCTTCGCCCTTCTTTCTCATATCCTCTCTGAAATTAAGCTGTTCCCTGTAAGCAAGTCTTGCAGCCCTTTCCACTTCCTTCTTGTCTATATCAGGGAATTCCTCCTGTAATCTTCTTACAAGAACATCCTCATTATTAAGACTGAAGAACGGATTTCTGAAATCTATTCCCAGTTCTCTTATTTCCTCAACATTATTCTTTATATTCTCGGGATAGCTTGTTACGATAGGACAGTTATAATTATTGTCCGCATCGTCTATCTCTTTCTTTTCGTAAGCAACACAAGGATAGAATATAAATTTAACTCCGTCCTTAATAAGGCTCATAATATGCCCGTGAACTATCTTTGCAGGATAGCATGCTGACTCACTCGGTATTGACTCAATACCCATTTCATATATCTGCCTGCTGCTCTTCGGACTGAGCTTAACACTGTAGCCAAGCTCTGTAAAGAATGTAAACCACAGCGGATAATCCTCATACATATTAAGAACTCTCGGTATACCCACGACACCTCTTTTGGCCTCTTCCTCCGGTATCGGAGTATAATTGAAAAGTCTGTTGTACTTATACTCAAAAAGGTTAGGCACACAGCCTGTAGCTGCCTCCTTGCCAAGACCTCTCTCGCATCTGTTGCCTGAAATAAAGCGTCTGTTTCCGCTGAATTTATTTATAGTCAAAAGACAGTTGTTACCGCAGCCCTTACATCTTGTAAAGCTGGTGCTTACGCTAAGGTCATCAAGTTCTTCCCTTGAAAGAAGTGTAGACTTTTCACCTTCAACATATTTATCCCTTGCTATAACAGCAGCACCAAAGGCACCCATTATACCGCTTATATCGGGACGTATAGCATTTCTTGTTGATATAAGTTCAAAACTTCTTAAAACAGCCTCATTGTAAAATGTACCGCCCTGTACTACAATATGCTTTCCCATTTCCGTAGGATCAGTTATCTTAATAACTTTCTGGAGTGCATTTTTGATTACGGAATAGGCAAGTCCCGCTGAAATATCAGCTACCTCGGCACCCTCTTTCTGTGCCTGCTTAACTCTTGAATTCATAAACACAGTACATCTTGAACCAAGGTCAATAGGACTCTTTGCAAAAAGAGCTACCTTTGCAAATTCCTGTACACTTAAATTAAGGCTCTTTGCAAATGTTTCAATAAATGAGCCGCAGCCTGCAGAACAGGCTTCATTTAAAAGCACGCTGTCAATAACACCGTCTTTAATTCTTATACATTTCATATCCTGACCGCCAATGTCGAGAATAAAGTCAACATCAGGGTCAAAGAATGCAGCAGCCTTATAGTGAGCAACGGTTTCAATTTCACCCAGATCCACCATAAGTGCCTCTTTTATAAGTCCTTCACCATATCCTGTTACACAGGCCTTTTTGATTTCCACACCTTCAGGCATAATGTTATATATATGCTTAAGAGCGTTCATTATCATTTTTAAAGGATTACCCTCATTACCTGCATAGAATGAGTATAAAAGCTCACCGTTTTCACTTATAAGGGCAAGCTTTGATGTTGTAGAACCTGAATCAATTCCAAGAAAAGCATTTCCCTTATATGTATCAAGGTCACCCTTTTTAACAACAGCCTTATTATGCCTTTCCTTAAAAGCATTGTATTCCTCTTCACTGTTAAAAAGAGGCTCAAGTCTGTTTATTTCCATTGTCAGGTGCTTTTCACCGCTTAAATTTCTTATAAGGGTATCAAAATCAAAGCGGTCCTCGGGATTTGAAGATAAAGCACTTCCCATAGCAGCAAAGAGGTGTGAATTTTCAACCTCAATGACTTCATCATCACTTAAATTAAGTACGTCTATAAACCTTGCCTTTAATTCTGTTAAAAAATGCAGAGGTCCGCCTAAAAAGGCAACTCTTCCCTTAATAGGCTTGCCACAGGCAAGACCGCTTATTGTCTGATTAACAACAGCCTGGAATATAGATACCGCAAGGTCGGATTTAGCAGCACCCTCGTTAATAAGGGGCTGAATATCAGTTTTTGCAAACACACCGCATCTTGCTGCAATAGGATAAATTACATTGTAATTCTTTGCATATTCGTTAAGCCCTTCGGCATCAGTCTGGAGAAGTGAAGCCATCTGATCGATAAATGAGCCTGTACCTCCGGCACATATACCGTTCATTCTCTGCTCTATTCCACCTCTGAAATATATTATCTTAGCATCCTCTCCGCCTATTTCAATGGCTACATCAGTCTGCGGTGCCACAGTATCAATAGCATTGCTTACGGCAACAACCTCCTGTATAAAAGGTATGCCTATCCACTCAGCAATTGACAATCCGCCGCTTCCTGTGATCATAGCAGAAAATGTAACATTTCCCACAGCATCTCTTGCATCCTTTATAAGCCCCAAAAGGGTTTCCTGAATATTGGAACGGTGACGTCTGTAATCTTTAAAAACAATATTGTTGTTTTCATCAAGCACAACCAGTTTTATTGTAGTCGAGCCGATATCTACACCTGTTCTGTATTTATTCATAAAAAACTCTCCCTCTGATTATCTGTTTTTACCATATTGTTCTTTATTAAAGCTATGATAAAATATCAAAGCCTTAATAATTTATTATACTACATCTTTCAACAAAATTCAATAACAAACATTATATTTTGTTAGACAGCTAACAATTATTTTATCTTACATGAATGCCTGATCCTCATACTTAAAATAATAGAATCTTGCCTCTTCACTTTCCTCTCTGTCACCGCTGAGGGCATATATACCGACCAAAGTTCCCGTATGTCTTTTTCTGTCACCGGGCACACCTTCATCGCATAGATATATACATTTTGGCAGTTTTGCAGCTATTTTCCACTTTGTACCATCTGTACTGTAATAAAATGATCTGTCAAGTCCTTTTACAACCACTCTGAGATAAACAACATCACAATCAACATCAGTTATAACAGTTACTCTTTCTTCTCCTCTGTTTCTGTTTATGACAAGCTCAAGTCCTTCACTGCATCTGCCGAAGCGAATATAGCTTGCAGTTGAATAATAGCATGTTATTCCCGCCTGATAGTCTATATCCTGTGGATCAAATTTAAGCTTTGTTTCAGCAGCATAGCTTAATTCCTGTTCACGCCTTACAAGTGTATTCTTAGCACTTACATCACATAAATAGCCTTTCTGTGTGTTTATTTTAAGGCAGTCCTCTTCAAAGCTCAGGTGATCATTGTCAGGATTTCTCACCCACTCCCAGTCAAGTGAAAGCTTCCCCTCCGAAAAGTCATAATATGTATTCTTCTCATATTCGGTTACGGGAAGATCAGGCATATCCTGTTCAAGACTTGGCTTTCTGTCATTTATTACAAACCAGCCGTCATCAGTCCAGTGTACAGGGTCAAGAGCTGTTTCCCTGCCTACAGTAGTATAGTTGCCGCCGTTTCTTCTGCCGCAGAGATACATACACCACCATTCACCCTTCTGAGTTTCAACAATATCTCCGTGTCCGCTTCTCTGTATAAGTGCATCAGGATCAGTCTGTCTTAAAACAGGGTTATATGGACACTCTTCATAGGGACCATACAGATTTTTGCTTCTTGCAATATTTATGCCATGACCATAGCCTGTACCCCCTTCTGCCACTACTGCATAATAATAGCCGTTTCTCTTAAAAATATGAGGGCCTTCCGGGCATCTTTCACCTGTACCCGCCCACACCTGCTTTATTTCACCTGTAATTTCGGTGCATTCATCATTAAGAGGAACAACGGTTATTGCAGGAGCAATTATCATATAGTGCTTTCCGTCATCATCCACAAAATGAGAAGGATCAATATTGTCAACAGGCAGTACTACAGGCCTGCTGTAAGGACCTTCCGGTTTGTCAGATGTCATTACAAGCTGACTTCTCATAGGACTTTTGCTCATATCTTCGGAATTATGCCTTAATGTGGCAAATATATAAAACTTACCATTATAATATGATATGTCAGGCGCCCATATTCCTCTTGAGTCAAGAGTTTCACTTAAATCAAGATAATCACTTTCGGTAATGGCATGACCTATCAATTCCCAGTGGACAAGATCCTTTGAATGTGAAATAGGTATCGCAGGAAAATACTGAAAACTTGAATTTACTTTATAATAATCATCACCAACTCTTATTACAGAGGGATCAGGGAAAAAGCCTCTGTGAACGGGATTACTGTATTTCATAATAGCCTCCTGATTTCTTATTATTAACATATTAATTATAACATTGCACAAATTTTAGTCAACAGATTTTTGCAGAAAAAACGTCATATTTTCCCTTTTGTACACAATAAATACATATTTCATTTACAAATATTTAACACTTATAAATTTAGCACTGATATTGTAAAAAATAAGTTAAAAAATTATAAAATTTTTCTTGACAAATCACAAAATTGGAATACAATATATATTGAAAGATATATTTTACATTATATGGAAGGAGGAAGCCAATTATATTATAATTGGTCATTCAAATTATGAAGAAGTATTTAATGATGGCAGCAGTTGTAGGTGTTATGAGTTTTTCTCTTATGGGTTGTGGTTCAACAGATACTACTACTCCTGATGCAGGTACAGAAGAAGAAACTGTAGTTGAAGAAGAGACTGCAGCTGAAGAGGAAACTGTAGCTGAGGAAGAAACAGCAGCTGAAGAAGAGACTACAGCTGAGGAAGAAACAGCAGCTGATGCTGAGGCTGATGCTGATGCAGAAGTAGTTACAGATGCTGCTAACTAATAACAAATTCTACTTATCTTAACGGAGGCTTCAAAGCCTCCGTTTTCCTTTATATAAAAAATTAAGGCTCAACAATTTTTGGTGTGGTTCATTTTATTGTCTCTATTTACAACTCCCTCACAGGCTCCCTTGTAAGGGAGCTGTCAGCGTAGCTGACTGAGGGTTTTCCGTTAAACCACACTATTGGGCAAAGAGTCAAAATAAACAAGGGACAGTATACTGATATGATTTCTACAGCAGATTTGGCTATTTACCTCATCTACTTAAGAATAATCATATCAACCACTGTCCCTAAAATAATTATATTTATTACACTATTAATAAAACCCAGTTACTGGAGTCTTGCTTCAAGCTCAGCCTTCTGTTCTTCATATCCCGGCTTGCCAAGGAGGGCAAACATATTCTTCTTATAAGCCTCAACACCGGGCTGATCAAATGGATTAACACCAAGCATGTAACCGCTTATAGCAAGAGCCTTTTCAAAGAAGTAAACAAGCTGTCCGAAATGATAAGCATCAGCCTTTTCAATCTCAATTACCATAGTAGGCACACCGCCGTCGACATGAGCAAGGAATGTACCGCCGTAAGCCTTTGAATTTACATACTGAATACTCTTGTCAGCAAGGAAGTTAAGACCGTCAAGATTTTCTTCATCAGCCTCAATTATAATATCCTTCTTTGCATTTTCTATCCACAGAACGGTTTCAAAAAGGTTTCTGCTGCCGTCCTGTATAAACTGACCGATTGAATGCAAATCAGTTGAGAAATTTGCACTTACAGGGAATATACCCTTCTGATCCTTGCCCTCTGATTCTGCATAAAGCTGCTTGTACCACTCGCCAAACATAGTAAGAGAAGGCTCATAGTTTGCAAGGATTTCAATAACCTTGCCCTTTCTGTAAAGTATATTTCTCAACGCCGCATACTTTAAGCAGTCATTGTTCATAAGATCGTCATTCTTATACTTTTCAGCAGCATCCTGAGCGCCTTTCATAACTGCATCCACATCAATACCTGCAGCAGCCATAAGGAGAATACCAACAGGAGTAAGCACAGAAAATCTTCCGCCTATATCATCTGTAATTACAAATGTTTCATAGCCTTCCTTATCTGCAAGAGACTTTAAAGCACCTCTTGCCTTATCTGTAGTGGCAAATATTCTTTCCTTAGCGCCTTCCTTGCCATACTTATCTTCAACCATTTTCTTGAAAATTCTGAAAGCAATAGCAGGCTCTGTTGTTGTACCTGACTTTGAAATTACATTAACAGAAAAATCTCTGTCACCGATCATTTCAATAATATCGCTTAAATAGTCAGAGCTTATGCTGTTGCCCACAAAGTAAATATCAGGAAGTCCCGGATGCTTTTTATTGTTGTAGTTATTTCCGTTAATAAAATCAAGAGCAGCTCTTCCGCCTAAGTATGAACCGCCTATACCTATTACAACAAGTACCTCGCTGTTAGACTGAATTTTCTTTGCAGCAGCCTTCATTCTTTCAAATTCTTCCTTGTCGTAGTCAAAAGGCAGATTGACCCAGCCAATAAAGTCATTGCCTGCGCCTTTCCCTGAATACAAAAGTTCACTTGCCATTTTTACGGCAGGCTCAATTTTAGGTAACTCATCCTCCCTTACAAAATTTTTAACACCGTTTAATTTTAATGTAATGCCCATTTTATGTATACCTCCATTAATTTATTTAATCTTAGTATAGCATAACTTTCATATATTTTCCATATATTTTTTAGTATTTTTTTAATTTTTTTAGTAAAATTTTATACATTTTTTACTTATCCTTCAACACTCCAGCCGACCTTTTCCATATTTGGATATGTAAGCTCCACCTTTAGCTCTTTTCCCTCAAGTTCAAAGACAGTGCAAACCGACCTTTCTCCCGACGGATTAATGTACTGTTCCTTAACATTACCTAAATTCGGTATGTTTCTCATAACCTCTCTTGACTTTTTCTCAAAGTCTGCTCTTTCGGTGTCACTCAGGCTTTTTACTTCCTCCGTTTCATCTCCCATTCCGCTGTAATATGAATCTACTGTTATTACATTTCCCGTTTCCGCCTCAATATCTGCAAAATACACATGATAATCTGTATTCTGCTCTTCAAGATAAGGCATATCAACAGGCTCAAACATTACGGAAAACACATTTTTATCAGAACCGTAACCATCCTCCCCTGCCTCATTATAACCACAGCTTATATTATAATCCGAACTGACAGCGCCATAAAAATACAGTATTTCATTTTTTGCCGTTTCTACAGCCTCCTGTTCGCTTATCATACCACTGACAGGTTCTGCACGGTTTTGTTCATAAAGAGAATTTATATCATACTGAAATTCCACAAGGGCAAGTATTTCATCATCTGTAAGCTCTCTTTCGGGATAAACAACCATATTGTTGTTTATATCAAAATACATACCGTCATCTGCAGTTCTTTCATTCATAGATTTTGAAGGTTTCATATTATTCCACTGATATTCATAGATTAGCTTATCTCTGCGGTTAAGTTCATCTCCTATGTAATCTCTGCTGTACTCTATATTTTCTGCATCAAACAATGGATTGTGTATCAGGTCATAATTGGCTATATGGTTTTCATCTGCTGCAGTGATCTCATCCGTTATATCTGTCTGTTTATTTGAAGTTTCTGATACTGCAGGAATATCTGAGTTTTTGCCTCTTATAACGCCTCCCGCAAAAACAGAAACAGATATAACTATAGCTGCCGCCGCAATACCTGTAACCGTAATATAAATTTTTGTTTTTTTGGCATTTTTGATCATATCAAATCTCCTTTTCAGTATTTTCTTGCTGCCTGCCATTTGTGTGGAAAGCATACTTTTCCTGCTTATTGATATTGCAGCAAGCTCAAGTATTACCTTCATGTACTCTGTACGCTCTTCTTCGCTCATTTTTACAGCCACAGTATAATCGCAGGATATTTCACAATCCTCATCAATATTTTTAAGCAGAAAATATATAACAGGGTTAAACCAGTGGATACAACTCACAGCCATTGCAAACCACTTATATAAAATATCAAATCTCTTGTAATGAGTAAGCTCATGTTTAATTATATAATTCATTTCTTCTGTTTTTATATCCATATCTGGTATATACAGAACAGGTTTAAACAAACCAATTATCAAAGGCGAATATACCATTGACGTTTTTCTTACAGGCAAATTTTCTATCATCCCGTCTGCATAAGATTTATTATATATCGCTTTATTATAGGCAGCATAGCTTACCAGCCTGTATATAAATATCATTGCAGCCCCGCATATCCATACATATGCCAAAACATTCATAATGTCTGTTCCCGTATTTTCCGTAACCGTGGCATTAAAAACTGTATCAGTAAAAACTCTGACATTTTCCGAACTTTTCTGCAAAGGCTCTGCAACCCTGTTTATTATATCATTTCCATAATTTACATCTGCCGGCCTTAAAGGCAAATTAAATTTAAAAGGCAGTATAAATACTATCAATACAGCAAGCCACATATAATACTGCCACACAGGACTGAACACCTTTCTTGTAAAAGGCTTTATCATCAGCAGCACAACAGAAACGGCAGTTCCTGTCATCGACAGTACCAATACATTTTTAAATACTTCACCCAAATCTACACCCCCTTATAGCCCAAACATTTTCTTTATTTCTTCAATATCCTCCTGGGTCATATCATCACTTCTGAAAAGCGCTGCTGCAAGCTCCTTAACGGAACCATTGTAAAGCTTTGACACAAGAATTTTTGTCTGTTCCTCTCTGTATTCCTCCTTATCTATAAGAGGTGAGTAATAATTCGTTCTTCCTATCTTATCTGATTTAACAGCTCCCTTTTCCTCCATTCTTATAAGAAGTGTTCCTACGGTTTTATATGCCCATTTGTTATCAGGAAGTGCATCACAGACCTCCTGTATTTTCACAGGCTTTTCTTTTTCCCACAGCACCTGCATGACCTCTAATTCCGCTCCGCTTAAGCCATGATTTTTCTTCATTTCAAAACCTCCCTTATTTAGTCTTACATTTGTAGCACACTTATATCTTACACTTGTAAGACTTATTTGTCAAGTAGTTTTTTGATTTTTCTTCACATAATTTATAAAATCAAATTTCAGCTTTGCTGATATTTGAAAAATAACAAAACGGAGACATAAAGCCTCCGTCAATAACATCAATATAAAATTATTCTTTATCCTGCCTAAAACAGATCCAGCTGCTTTGGAAAATTATTGGCAGTTTTATCGGAATCATTTATAAAATGCCCCGTACCCGGTATCTTACCTGAGCGGTAATACTCAATATCTTCTGAAACAAAATCCTCTTTTCTCATAATTCTTGCAAGCCTGCTGTTTTTCTTAAGTGTATACACATTTATACCGGCTGTTGTCTTTGTCTGCTTTTCCGGTATAAGTGCCGTATTTAAAAGCATAGCCTTGTCACTGTCTCTTACAAGTACAATATCTGTATCATTTTCAATATACATCATACCTGTAAGAGGGAATTTTGAGCTATAGGCATTTATAAGCTTTTTCCTCATAGTCTTTGTTTCATAGGCAGACATATTTACCTTTGCAACTTTGCCGTTTTCAAAGGCAAAAAGCATGTAACCCTTATATTCATTGCTTACAGTTACATATATGATCTTTTCATCAGCATCCATAGTAAGAATATTGTTTAAATACTCTCCTATATTGCTTGTCTTGCATTCGGGAATGTCATGACACTTTATTTTATAAACATTCTGCTTGTCTGAGAACATAAGAAGTTCAGTCTTATTGCTTGTTTCAACTGTCTGAATGATCTCATCATTTTCTCTTAACTTATGTTCTGCAGAAACTCTCATTGAGGCCTGAAGAGAAACCTGTGTGATCTTCTTCAAATAATTTTCCTTTGTAAGGAAAAGAGTTACAGGATAATCCTCGATAAAATCCTCTTCCTGAACCTGTTTTATCTCATCCTCATAAATAATATCCGTCTTTCTGTCCTTGCCGTATTTCTTGGCAACCCTTCTTAAATCGGCAGTTATTATTTTAAGTACTCTGCTCTCATGGTGGAGAATATCGTCAAGGTCAGCCATTTCCTTTTTCAGATCCTCAATAGCCCTTGTCTGTTTTAAAATATATTCCTTATTAAGATTTCTGAGCTTTATTTCAGCTACAAATTCTGCCTGGACCTGATCTATATCAAATCCAGCCATAAGGTTTGGAATTACCTGACTGTCCTCTTCCGTCTCTCTTATGATCTTAATAGCCTTGTCAATATCCAGAAGTATTTTTTCAAGACCTTCAAGAAGATGAAGCCTTTCACCCTTCTTTTCAAGGTCATAAGCTGTCTGACGCTTTATACACGACATTCTGAAATCTATCCATTCATTCAGAATATCCTTTATACCCATAGTCCTCGGAGAACCGTTTACAAGTATATTAAAATTACAGCTAAAGCTGTCAGTAAGAGGAGTAAGCTGATAAAGCTTAGTCATAAGCTTTTCAGGGTCTGCACTTCTCTTAATGTCAATTGCAATTTTAAGACCGTTCAGATCAGTCTCGTTTCTGACATCGTTTATTTCCTTTATCTTATTCTGTTTAACAAGGTCAATGATTTTATCTATAATAGTTTCAATATTTGTTGAATAAGGAATTTCGTATATTTCAATTATACCGTTTTTCTTGTCAAATTTATACTTTGCCCTTACTTTAAAGCTGCCCTTGCCTGTATTGTATATTTTGTCTATTTCCTCGGCATTGTATATTAGTTCTCCCCCTGTTGTAAAATCGGGAGCCTTAAGATATTCCTTCAGATCCACATTGGAATTTTTAATATACTGTATTGTTGCCTCACATACTTCCCTTAAATTAAAGCTGCATATTGTACTTGCCATACCTACGGCGATACCCTTATTCGGTGTCACAAGGACATTTGGAAATGTTGTAGGAAAAAGCACAGGCTCCTTTAATGTGCCGTCATAATTGTCTACAAAGTCAACTGTATTTTTATCTATATCCTTAAATATTTCACTGCAAATGCTGTCAAGCTTTACTTCTGTATATCTTGATGCAGCATAAGCCATAGCAGATGAATAGACCTTACCGAAATTTCCCTTACTGTCAATAAAAGGATGCAGGAGAGCATCATTACCCCTTGTCAGTCTTACCATTGTTTCATATATTGTAGCATCACCATGGGGATTAAGTTTCATAGTCTGTCCCACAACATTTGTAGACTTTGTTCTTGCACCACTTAAAAGCCCCATTTTATACATAGTATAAAGGAGCTTTCTGTGGGCAGGCTTAAATCCGTCTATTTCAGGGATCGCCCTTGAAACAATAACACTCATTGCATAGGGCATGTAATTAAGTTCAAGGGTATCAGTGATATGCTGTTCTATATATTTGTTTGCCATACTCATACCCTCCTTAGCTTAATTCCGTCAGGTCAATATATTTATAGCCTTCTGTTTCTATATGATTTTTTCTTCCTGTCAGGTTGTCACCTAAAAGCATATCAAAAATCTCGGAAGTTTTCTTTCCATCCTCAGGCATAACCATTATAAGC
Organism: Candidatus Gallispira edinburgensis; assembly: GCA_904395805.1. Taxonomy (GTDB): domain Bacteria; phylum Bacillota; class Clostridia; order Lachnospirales; family CAG-274; genus Gallispira; species Gallispira edinburgensis. The sequence goes on from CAJFNV010000045.1 coordinate 13,131, forward strand.
CTTCTTGTTTCGGGATTCATTGTAGTCTGCCACATCATTTCAGGTTCATTTACACCAAGACCCTTTGACCTCTGAATGTGATAGTCACCCTTTATTTTAGCTGTTATATCAGCCTTCTCCTTTTCGGTATAGGCAAAATATGTTTTTTCATTTTTGCCCTTTCCCGCCGTTATTTCATATAATGGTGATTCTGCAATAAACACCTTGTGTTCTTCAATAAGTGTAGGCACAAGCCTGTATATCATTGTCAGCACAAGGGTCCTTATCTGAAAACCGTCAACATCGGCATCTGTACATATTATAATTTTGTCCCATCTCAGATTATTTATATCAAAGCTGTTTAAGTCCTTGCTTGTATTATGCTTTGCCTTTATTTCAACACCGCAGCCTATAACCTTTAAAAGATCTGTTATAATATCAGACTTGAATATTCTGTCATAATTTGCTTTAAGACAGTTTAATATCTTTCCTCTTATAGGCATGATCCCCTGAAACTCCGCATCTCTTCCAAGCATTACAGAACCGAGCGCAGAGTCACCCTCTACTATATAGAGTTCTCTTTTTGTAACATCCTTTGAACGGCAGTTTACAAACTTTTCAACTCTGTTGTTCATGTCTATTGAACCTGTAAGTTTTTTCTTAATATTCACTCTTGTCTTTTCAGCAGTTTCACGACTTCTTTTATTTACAAGTATCTGCTTTGCAATTTTGTCCGCATCGGCCTTATTTTCTATAAAATAAATACCAAGCTGTTCCTTAAGATAATCTGTCAGATATTCCTGTATAAATTTATTTGTAATAGACTTCTTAGTCTGATTTTCATAACTTGTTATTGTAGAAAAACTGTTTATAATAAGTACAAGACTATCTTCAACATCGGAAAAAACGATTTTTTTCTCATTCTTGTTATATAAATTATTGTTCTTTAAATAGCTGTCAATAGCAGACACAAAGGCAGACCTTACAGCCTTGTCGGGAGAGCCGCCATGTTCAAGGTAGCTTGAATTGTGGTAATATTCAAGAGCATTTACTTCATTGTTAAAACAGAAAGCAAGCTCAAATTTAAGCCTGTACTCATCCTTGTCGGCTCTGTCTCTTCCCTTTGCCTCACTGGTATAATACTGTACTTCTGTAAAGTTCTTGCCATCTGAAAGCTCATTTATATAATCTTTTATACCGTTTTCATAACAGTATGTGTACTTTTCACCTGTTTTTTCATCTGTAAGCTCAAATGTAAGTCCTGCATTTACAATACACTGTCTTTTTAAAACATCCTGAAAATATTCCACAGGTATATCAATATCAGTAAAGACCTCTCTGTCAGGCTTCCAGTGAATTGTACTTCCCGTACTTTTAACATTTGTCTTTTCCTTTTTAAGTCCGCCTACATTTTCGCCCTTTTCAAATTTAAGCTCGTATTTATAGCCGTCTCTGAAAATAGTTACATCCATAAATTCAGAGCTGTACTGTGTAGCACAAAGACCCAGTCCGTTTAATCCCAGACTGAATTCATAATTGTCACCGCCATTATTGTTGTATTTACCTCCGGCATACATTTCACAGAAAAGCAGTTCCCAGTTATATCTTTCCTCATTGGCATTATAGTCAACGGGAATACCTCTTCCGTGGTCACAGACGGTAATATCATTGTCCTTGCCTAATACTATCTCTATTTTACTTCCAAAGCCCTCTCTAGCCTCATCAATAGCATTTGAAAGTATTTCAAATACAGAATGTTCACAGCCCTCAAGTCCGTCAGAGCCAAATATTACGCTTGGGCGCAGTCTGACTCTGTCAGCGCCTTTAAGAGAACTAATACTTTCGTTTGTATATTCATTTTTTGTTGTACTCTTTTTCATAAGACTCTGTCCTTTCTATATCCTTATAATATTAACCTATCAAACAAATATTTGTCAAGTAAAATTTTACAATTAGTCAAAATCGCCAAAAAACATCTGTCAAATGTAAAATTTATAAAATTTTCAATAAAAATAAAAGGAGTTGAGAATTTTTTGTTGAATATATATACTATGAAAGTAAATAAGTTACTTTACATAACCTGCATTAAGGAAATGAGGGTTTGTATATACACCTTAGGGTGTCTGATTTTGATATTAATATGAAGAATGCATTCTTCAATTTATTTTAAGGAGGAGATAACAATGGTACAGATTTTAGCAGGTGAAAAAGGCGAAGGAAAGACAAAAAAGCTGTTGGAGATGGCTAACAAGGCAGCAAAGGAAGGAAACGGCTGTGTTGTATTCATCGATGATGACAGCAGACACATTTATGATTTGGATCATTCAGTAAGATTTGTAGAAGTTGCTGAATTCCCTTTGGTTAATTACAGAGAACTGGTCGGTTTTATTTACGGTATTCTTTCACAGAACAGTGATATTGAAGCAATTTTTATTGACGGCATATTTAAAATAGTTGAAAAGCTTAACAGCGAAGACATTATCAAGCTTGTTGCAAAGTTTAAGTCTATGGGCGAAAAGTATGGTATTGATTTCGTTCTTACAGCAAATACTCTTCCTACAGAACTTCCTAAGGAAATTGCTGACGTTTTGATTTAATTAATTACATATACATTTTCGGTTCTCTGTCAACCCAACGGTCTACAGAGAACCTTTTTATTTGTTCTCATAAAAAAGAGGTTCAACAATTTTGGGTGTGGTTTATTTATTGCATCTATTTAAGGTTCCCGCTCAGGCTCTCGTTCAGGCTCCCTTGCAAGGGCAATGCTGTCAACTTAAAGGATTAACATAAAACCTAACTGTTCAAAAAGGCGGCGTGCCCGCCCTCTTGGCTCCTTTTGTAAGGGAGCTGTCAGCTTTGCTGACTGAGGGTTTTCCTGTTAACCCACACTATTTGGCAAAGAATCAAAAAAAGACTGCTGCAAAAAAATCAGCAACAGTCTTATGAAAAGGAGCTTTCTCTGTTTTATGAAAAAGATTATAACAATCTGCCGTTTTTATATTCTCCGGTTTCTGAAAATTCGATCCACTCACAAATGTTTTCTGCATGATCGCCTATTCTTTCAAGATACTTTGCGATCATAAGGAAATTAATGTCCATATCGGAATTCTTTGCATTAGCCTGCAAGCTCTTTGATACATCCTGCTTTACCTTTTCAAAAAGCTCATCAACAACATCATCCTTTTTAATGATCTCCCTTGCTGCCTCAACATCGTGATTTACAAATGCTGCAATTGCACCATGAACCATTGATACTGCAACCTCAGCCATTGCAGGGATATGCTCAATTGAAGTATAGCCCAGCTCACCTGTAAAGTCCATAACAAGTTCTGCAATGTCTGCTGCCTGGTCGCCTATTCTTTCCATGTCAGTAACCATCTTAAGAGCAGTAGATACAACTCTTAAATCACAGGCAACAGGCTGCTGTCTTAAGATCAGAGACAGACACTTTGATTCAATATCCTTTTCCATATCGTCAATTATTCTGTCCTGGTCAACAACTTCCTTTGCAAGCTTTTCATCATGATTTTTAAAAGCTATTATAGCTGAATTAATAGCAGTTTCAACTGTAGCTCCCATTTTTATTAATTCCACATTAAGGTCCTCTAAAGAAGCCTCAAAAGTCTTTCTTGGCATATTTACCTCCCGATAATAAATATATTATCAGAACTCCGTTCTGATTGCTGTATTCCACAGGCGCCCTGCTTAGCAGGGCTAATATAATACCTCGGCTGACGCCTCAGTGACTTTTCGCACAAAATCGAAAACAAGTTTTCATTTTGTTGCTCATAAGTCATAATATAGGTTATTAAACCTTCAGGCTGCATTAAAGCAATATCAGCCGAATCTACCTGTAATATAATCTTCTGTTCTCTTATCCATAGGTCTTGAGAAAAGAACTTCTGTTTTGTTCATTTCGACCATTTCACCTACAAGGAAGAAAGCAGTGTTGTCTGCAATTCTTGTTGCCTGCTGCATATTGTGAGTTACAATTACAACAGTATAATCCTTCTTAAGTTCAGCCATAAGTTCCTCAACCTTTAATGTTGAAATAGGGTCAAGAGCGGAAGTAGGCTCATCCATTAAAAGCACATCAGGCTTAACTGCCAGAGCTCTTGCAATACATAATCTCTGCTGCTGACCGCCTGAAAGACCTAAAGCAGATTTCTTAAGTCTGTCCTTAACCTCATCAAATATAGCTGCACCTCTTAAAGATGTTTCAACAATTTCATCAAGCTGTGCCCTGTTTTTGATTCCGTGAATTCTCGGACCGTATGCAATATTGTCATATATACTCATAGGGAAAGGATTAGGCTGCTGGAAAACCATACCAACCTTTTTTCTGAGAAGTGTTGTATCTACATCATTTCCGTAAATATCTTCACCGTCAATCAAAACCTTACCTTCAATTTTTACACCATCAACAAGGTCATTCATTCTGTTTAATGTTTTTAAAAATGTAGACTTACCGCAGCCTGATGGTCCGATAAATGCAGTTACCTCATTTTTAGGTATTTCCATACTTACATCCTTAAGAGCATGGTTGCTGCCGTAATATAAATTCAGTTTTGTAACACTTATTTTAGATTCCATTTCTTATACCTCTTTCTTATTGAGCAGACTTTTTCATACTGTTTGTAATTACCTTAGTCAAAGCATTGATAACAAGCACAATCACTACAAGAACAAGAGCTATACCAAAGGCATAGTCAAACTCTCCTCTTTCCATACGTAAATACATTTCAATTGTAAGAGTACCGCCTGACTTTAATACGTGACTGAACAAATGCTTAGGCAAGTAATATCCTGAACCTGCTGTGAACAGAAGTGCCGCAGATTCACCTACAATTCTTCCCACACTTAATATAACAGCTGTAACAATACCGGGAAGTGCGCTTGGAAGTATAATTGTTCTTATCATATACCACTTTGTTGCACCTATACCGAGAGCACCTGTTCTGTAACCTAAAGGAACAGTTTTAAGTGACTCCTGTGTTGTTCTTACTATAAGAGGAAGAACCATTATAGTAAGAGTTAAACATCCGCATATAATAGATGTACCCAGTTTAAGTGAAACTCCGAAAAATGCCATACCAAACAAACCGTAAATAATTGAAGGAATTCCCGCAAGAGTTTCTGTTGTAAACTCTATAAGTCTTACAAGTCTGCCGGGCTTTGCATATTCAGTAAGATATACGGCAGCACCTATACCTATAGGTGTTGCAATAAGCAGTGAAATTACAATTATATAAAGGGTATTTACAATATTACCCAATATACCGAATGTACCCTTTAACTCAGAAGTTACGGTTGACAAGAACTGCCAGTTTACAGCTCCTACACCTCTTATGGCTACATAAGCAATGATACCTATCAATATGCCTACTGAAATAACAGCTGAAAGATATATAAAAAATCTGAGTATATTATCACTTATTCTCACCTGTTTCTGACATATACTATTTTTCATTGCTTTCACCGCCCTTTAAAATCTTATTGATAATTATGTTGATAACCATAATGAATGCAAAGAGTACCAGACCTATTGTAAACAGCGCTTCTCTGTGAAGACCAGAAGCATATCCCATTTCTGATACGATACCTGTAGTCAGGAATCTTACGGAATTGAAAGGTAACGGAACATTAACTGTATTACCTGATACAAGTACAATAGCCATAGCCTCACCTACAGCACGTCCTATACCTAAAACTATAGCAGTAATAATACCTGACTTTGCTGCCGGTATAGTTACCTTAAAAATAGTCTGAGTAGGAGTTGCACCTAATGCAAGACTTGCCTGACGCAGATGCATAGGTACAGCTCTTAAAGCTGTTTCAGAACTGTTGATAACTGTAGGCAAAATCATTATTGCAAGTACAAGTACTGCTGATATAAGGTTTGCACCGCCGTTCATTACATGAGTTTCTGAATCAGCAAATATAGCCATCTCAAGCTTACCCATTAAGGGATTAATGATCAATAAACCAAGTAAACCATATACTATAGAAGGTATACCTGCAAGAAGTTCAACAGCAGGCTTAACGACCTTCGCTACCTTAGGAGTTGCAACTTCTGACATAAATACAGCTGTAAGAAGACCTACAGGAACACCTATTACGATAGATGCAGCCGTACCAACAACAGATGTAAGCACAATATAAGCTATACCAAAGCTTGGCTCTGCTGCTGTAGGAGCCCATACAGTACCAAAAAGCATTTCAGCTATACCTACTTTAAATATTGCAGGCACACCTGCAATAAGCATATATATAGTAATAGCGGCAACTGCTGCAACTGCTGCAAAACCACAGACAGTAAATATAATTCTCATAAATTCTTCTGAAAAAGACTTACTTCTGTTACCGCCTTTTACAGACATTTCCTTAACAGTATTTGAGCTGCCGACTTTGTCTTCGACAGCTCCCTTACTGCTGAGAGAGATTGTTTTTTCCATTAAATCCACCTCTAGCTTTTAAAACCGATTACATTAAATTACTTTGTAGTTACTAAACCAACTGCAGTAATGATCTGCTGACCTTCATCACTGTCAAGCCAGTTGAAGAAGTCCTGAACAGTCTGGCTCTGCTCTGAAATCTCACCCTTAGTAGCCATTACGAAAGGTCTCTGAACAGCATATGTACCGTTCTTGATATTCTCAGCAGTAGCTTCAACACCGTCTACTTTTAAAGTATTAACTGTATCATCAATTACATCAAGTGATACATAACCGATAGCACCGGGAGTAGAAGCAACCTTAGCCATTACAGCACCTGTTGAGTTGATTTCCTGAGCATATACACAAGCATCTTCAATACCTAAGATTTCTTCGAAAGCACCTCTTGTACCTGAACCGGCCTCTCTTCCGATTACAACGATAGGAGTATCAGATCCGCCAAGTTCGCTCCAGTTCTTGATCTCACCCTTGAAAACCTTAGCAAGGTCATCCTTTGAAATGTCTGTTACAGTGTTAGCCTTATCAACTATCATACCGATACCATCTAAAGCAACAATATTTTCAGCAAGTCCGCCTGCCTTTTCTTCATCACTTAAAGCTCTTGAAGCATTACCGATGTCTACAGTACCTTCTGTAACAGCCTGAACGCCTGCACCTGAACCTGTAAACTGAACATCAATTTCAACACCTGTCTTATTTAAGTATTCTTCCTTTAATGTGTTACAGAGCTTTTCCATTGATGTAGAACCACTCATTTTGATTACGCCGCCGTCACTGCTTTCAGATGAAGCAGCAGCTTCAGTAGTTCCCTCAGTACCTTCACCCTCAGTTCCTGTGCTTCCGCATCCAACTAACATTGTTGCAGCCAATACGGCAGATACCATTAATTTAATTGTCTTTTTCATTTTAAAAGTCTCCTTTAATTTTTTTATTTGTTTTTTACAACCAAGATTATATTAAAAAATATTGTCATCTTCTATCAGATTTTAGTTATAACTTTGTAAAATCTGTGTAAAATCATATCCGAATTTCCCATTAAACCTAAGTATACGCAGATTTTACAAAACATTTCATCTTCATTATTCTCCTGTACATTCCATTGATTTCAAAATTTATAAATACAGCAAAAAAAGGACACAGCACCCAAGTAAAATTTCTCTCAAATTTCACAAAAGTACTTATGTCCTTCATTAATTATATTTAAAAATATTTTTTAACCTTCAGCCGGAAGGTTCCTTTAAGCATTCACTCCTTTAGCTGCTCAACAGGATCCCAGTCTTTAGGTTTTTTATTTTCCGAATACTGCCAGAGACAGCCCCTGTCTATCCATTGTTTTCTCCATACAGCGTGAGCTTCTTTACATGAATTATAGCCAAAATCATCCACACCAAACTCAAAGCCGCAGCATGGACATATTTCATAAGGACCGGAGCCTTCAGAGTTATAGGGCGGCTCGCTTAACCCATCAAATTTACATACAGGACATACATATTTCGGTCTGCCTTCACTTATAACACTTTTTCTCATTATATCACTTTCCTTTTCTCAAAACATATTTTCTCAAATATAACTTATGAGCAGCAAGTTGATTTTTGCTAGTTTATTTTTAATAAATAGTTATAAAACGCCAGAAATTCTATATGTAATATTACAGAAATCACAATATATATAAAGCTTTTATCTTTTCTGTATTTAAACAAAAGTATTACCGCTGCAATAAGCATGGCAAATGAAATTGGTCCGGATATAATGAGATATTCCGGTCTGAAAACATAAAATACCAATATATAGTCATCACCCGGTATACTGCCTAACGTTGAATAAACAACCTGAAACAATAAATTTATTATACCAAATATCAGTGGAATTTTTTTCAAAGAATCACCTCTGCCAACAAATTTCCTTCCGCCGTTTTTTGCCCACGATCATTCCTCCTCGAAGCGAACGTTGCCGAAACGATTGAACTCTATTATATCGTCATTTGCAAGTTCCGGCGAATATATGTTATATTTCTTATCTGTAACATACATATAAATTTCACATGTTCCATATCCCTCAAGATGCTGCCCTCTCTTTAATATTACTCTAATTGTATAATTAATCATATTATTTTCAAATGCCTCAAGCAACAATAGCGCTATATTATTTTAATAAATATTTATATGATAAAACCATAAATATTTTTTCCAATATGCTCCATATAATAGCACCTATAAAAATCATTGCCGGTTCAAAGGCCATTATGATAAATACCAGAAGCCATTTAATAATGCTTAAAACAAGTGAAAACGGTAATTCACAATAGAACACAACCTTTTTGCAGTGTTCACAATATATGGCTTTATTCATAAATGCAGTATTGCTCATATCCAAAAAAATTGCTTCTCTGCAGTTTTTACATTTTACCGTCATATTGTCCCTCCTTGTATAAATTATAATCGGAATAGTAATAATACCAGTTAGGTTTGTCTAAAGGTTCAATATCTTCAAAATCCGGAATTTACAATATCCTTATTCTGAATTGGAATATTCTCAAAATCATGATCATTGCAGTACACAATCATATCCCATGAATTATCATAGTTCTGTGAAAACCATTAACTTATATCAAAAGACATTCCCCTATAATCGTTGCTTCCTGTCGATTTCTAATGGAATTTTAATTTTCTATATTCAATATAACATATTATAATTCAATCATCAAGTATATTGAGTTATATTTCGGATTTTTTATACTCTTACTATTTTTATACTGTAAAATACAGTAAGTTTATTAACTTTGCTTTACTAAAACAAAAAAGGATACATTCAGAGACCTGAATATATTTCAGTTCCCATGCTGTATCCTTTATGTTTTCAATATTTAAAAATATTTTTTAACCTTAAATAATATAAGACTTGCCGCCACGATAATAACAGACACAGCAATAACCACATAATAGCTGTACCTCATGGTAAGCTCAGGCATATACTCAAAATTCATACCATACCATCCTGCAAGAAGTGACAGAGGCAGAACAATTGTCGTAACTATTGTAAGAGTTTTCATAATATCGTTCTGCTTAACGCCTATCTGTGACTGATACATATCCTGTATCTGAAGAGTATATTCTCTCAAAAGAGCTGTTTCTTCCTTAAGCCTTTCCACCCTTTGTGAATAAAGACTTAATAGACGTCTTGTTTCATAGTCAAAGAAATCCTCTTCCATTTCATTAATGCTGTCACAAAGTGCAAGAAGCTGTGAATAATGCCTGTAATAAACCATAAGATGTCTTTTGACCTCGGAAAGCTTTGAATTGAATTTGTCAAAATTATTGTTTATAATATCGTTTTCAATTTTGTAAAGCTTTTCATCAAAGCTGTCCAGAAAAATCAGGTCCTTAAATATTATTTCACTGAGCAATTCATAAAAGAATTTTCCCAGATCATAACTTTTTCTTTCATCTCTGTTAAATATATTATTAACAATTTTATCAATATAATCACTGTCATCAATGAGCACTATACGCTTCTTGAACACTATACAATCAAAGGAGTTCCTTTTCTGTGCATTTATTTTTGAGGGCACATAAAAGGCACTGTAAATATAATCCGTATGAATTTCGATCTGTGTACAGTTATATGTTTTGCTCCGTCTGTATATTTTAAGCTCATCATATAAATTTTCAAGTTCACTGAATTCTTCCGAATTAACAATTACTATAGTATTTTCCCTGTTAATATCAAATATTTCACTGCTTTTCAGCAGCTTATTATCTTTTATTTCATAAATCATTCAACCACTGCCCTTATCTGGTAGGCACAATTTCAAGCCAATAACCGTCAGGATCACTTATAAAGTATATCCCCATACTTGGATTTTCATAACAGATACAACCCATTTCCTTATGAAGTTTATAGGCTCCCTCAAAATCATCAGTTCTGAAAGCAAGGTGAAATTCACAGTCACCTAAATCATAAGGTCTGTCCATATCTCTTAACCATGTAAGTTCAAGCTCAAAATCAGAGTTTTCATTTGCCATATATACTATTATAAAGCTTCCGTCATCGGCATTTTTTCTCCTTACTTCCTTTAAACCCAGAGCCTTGTTGTAAAACTCAATTGACTTTTCAAGATTTGCTACATTGTAATTTTCGTGGATCATTTTAAACTGCATAATTATATCCTCCATGTTTCATTTTTTTCACTTATTTTATAAAATTTTGTATCACCTAAGTTATTATTGCTTTCCATAAGGAATTTATCCTGCACGGAATACTCTTCCCACATATGCATAGGAAAAATATTTAATATATGACACTGACTTAAAATAAATTTCATACCCATATCATAATATTCATCCTGTCTCGGATCAAGAGGTACAAAGGCAATGTCAAAAGTTTCCCCTGCAATGCTTTTAATTTCTCTTTCATAAGCACTTTTCATACTGTTGTTATACTGCCTGTTTTCCTCCTGCCACATCCAGCAGTTAAGGTCACCGCCATGATATATCTTTGCTCCGTCAACCTCAACAATAAAGGCAACTCCTATATCTGTTGATTTAAGGGTTTTTATTTTAAGGCCGTCAAGTTCATATTCCTTTCTGGGATACACAAAAAGGATATTCCCGCTGTTTATAGACTTGATTTTCTTTCTTATATCCCCTGAAAGTATGTATTTGACCTTGTCATCATCAAACATATTGAATATTTCTCTGTTAAAGTGGTCCTGATGTCCGTGACTTGAAAAAATGTATATAGGCTTGTCTCCGAACTCCGGCAGCTCTCCGTTAAAATAATCAAAAATAATATAGCAGCTTTCAGTTTCAACAATGAAACCGCTGTGATTAATATATGTTACATTCATATCCTTACCTCCGTTTTTTATAATTATAGTATAAAGCATATTTCGGTTTTTGTCATTAAAAATTTTTATATTATACAGACATTATTACTAAATAATAAATATGATATGCCCAGAAATCTATTGCAATCATAATAATAATTGAAATTATACTGATAAAAATATTCCTAAATTTTCTCTTACCTTTTATTATATTAAAATATATAGAATACAAAATTAAAATAATCGTGTCAATTATATGCAATTTTATATGTACATAAATTACATATAATACCACAATATTCATTGCTACTGTATTATTAAATACAGTTGTTATAAAATATAAAATGAACAGAAATAACGGCAGTAAGTTTAGTAAGATCAAGAAAATAAAACCCCTGTGTTTTTCCATATCCATACCCTCTTTCTGATAAATTTTTTAATTATAAAACATATTAATAAATTTGTCGCAATCAACTATATATTTTTCTTTAATTTCCTAATATATCATTAAAAATTTTTATAATTATACCGACATTAACATATTATAAAAATCATAAGTAAAGAAATCAAGTGAAATCATAACTATAATTGCAATCACTTGTCCAAATATTACCCTTTTATTTTTATCTCTATTTTTCATCAGGCTATTGTATAAAAAATATAGAACCAGAATAATCGTATCTATTATATATAGTTTCGTTGTTATGTAGAAAATATACGGATATATAACAATATAACCAAGCAATGAAATAAAGTCAACCTGAAGGAAAATAAAAAAGAAAAATAGAAAAATCAAAATTACCGGCAGTAAATTCAGTAAAATCAAAAAAATAAATCCCTTGTGTTTTTTCATATCCATACCTTCTTCCTGATAAATCTATTTTAATTATAAAACATATTAATAAATTTGTCACGATTAACTGTATATTTTTCTTTAAATTCCAAATAATAGATATGAAATTATTTAAGGAGTGGATAAAATGGATTTTAAGTCAAGCAGAACGAAGGAAAACTTAATGCGTGCCTTTGCGGGAGAAAGTCAGGCAAGAAACAGATATATCATATCTGCAAGAGAAGCAAAGAAAAGCAATTTATATGTAATCGAAGCCGTATTTGAATTTACGGCAAAGCAGGAGGAGGCTCATGCCAAGGTTTATTATGACTGCCTTAAGGAACTGGGCGGACAGAATATTTCAATTGACGGAAATTACCCTGTAGATATTTATGAAAACACAGTGGATCTTCTTAAAGCTGCAGCACACAACGAAATGCAGGAGTATGAGCATGATTACAGACAATTCGGAGATATAGCAAAAGAAGAAGGCTTTGCAAGAGTATCCTCCCTGTTCTATGGTATTGCTGAAATCGAAAAAACACACAGCAACCGTTTTTCACAATTTGCAGACCTTCTTGAAAATGACAAGCTTTTTATCAACGATGTTGAAACAGAATGGATGTGTTTGAACTGCGGATTTATTTATAAAGGTACTAAGGCTCCTGAAATGTGTCCAATATGTAAACACAATAAAGGCTTCTTCATAAGAGTGGAGCTTGCTCCCTACTCAAAGTGATTGACTTGTACGAAAAGCACTTTTTGCATAAGTCATTATAGGATTTAAAATGGTTACTTTCAGCAAAAGAATTATATAACCACTTTAACCGCCAGCAAATCAAGTCAATATAAATTAAAATTCAATTTTACTGATCAATAATAACTAAAACAGCCGGTTTATCAAAGTATAATTTACTCTGTAAGCCGGTTCTTTTACTTTCATTTCATATCATAAATCATATAAACTCAAAACATAATATTTATTAATACAGACAATATTTTCACAGATGAGTTCAAAAATATAATTTATACACATAATCAAGCAGCATTAAACTACATATTTTTATTTTAAAACATACTTTTTTTAATTTCAGAACAAATCATTTGATCATATTCAGTTTTGAAATGTATAGCGTTATTTGAATAATTTATACCTGTTCCGATATTTTCGCAGTTACAAAATTTATGTTGGTGCAGAAACTGTCATTCATCGGATTTATTTTATTGTGCATATTTATCAGTAATTTTTTTTATATTTGTTCATAAATATTATTGACTTCTGCTCATAAAGCATTTATAATTTTATTGATATAGATTAATGAAATCAGATATACTAAAACAAGAGGTGAAAACTAATGCTTAACAAAAGCAATCATTTAACAAATAAAGAATATGAAATCATGGAAATATTATGGGACAGCGACAGACCCCTTTTAATATCAGAAATTTTACCTAAAGCAGATAATATAGCTGATAATTCACTGCATCCCATGATAAAGAAGCTCATTAAGAACGGGTTTATCAAAGTAGTCGGAAACGTCAGGGTAGTTAAAACTACAAGCAGGCTTTATGCACCTGCAATATCTGTTGATGAATATGCCGCAATGCAGTTAGAAAATATCTTCAAAACTTCAAATAAAAAGCTCAATCTTGGCAATATGGTAGCATATTTTGCAAAGCACCATAAAAACGATGATAAAGTTATTTCTGAACTTGAGGATTTTATAAAGAAATATAAAGAAGAAAATATGACTAAGTAGGTGTATACGGTTTTGATCGATCTAACACCTTACTCTATTTTGTGGGTAACAGTTGTTACTTGTGTTTTTATAGTTTTATTTATATTTATTACCCGGATGAAGGCTGTAATTTCAAAGGTTCCCATGTGGATTACCATGTCTCTGGCTTTTATTATGTGCCTCAGACTTCTATTCCCTGTTGAGTTCCTGTGTTTCAGCAAAACTTTACTTTCATTTAATGTTTTTCCACACATTAATGATGTTTTTTATGCAGATATTACTGCCATAAACAACGTTGTACCTGACATCAGGCTTACTGTTGTAAATGTATTCTGCTTTGTCTGGGTATCCGGAGCAGTTGTTTTTATTGTAAATTATCTTCGCAAATATAACAAGCTGTGCAAGATGATAAAACATATCGCTCCTTCTGATGATCCCTTAATTACAGGCACATTAAACCGTATTAAGGCAGAGCATAACTTTAAATTTGATGTTAAAATAATTGTTAACTGCGCGATTCCGTCTCCTTCTGAATTCGGATTTTTTCGTCAGGTAATATTTTTAAACGATTATAAGTATACAGCTGAAGAGCTTAACTATATTCTGCTTCATGAGCTTACTCATTTTTATAATAAGTCGAACTGGATCAAGCTTTTTATGGATATGGTTAAATCAATTCTTTGGTGGAATCCTGTAATTTACATGCTTCAGGAACATATTGATAATCTCCTTGAAATTTATGTAGATACCTATGTTGTCAGAGATTCCATAGCAGAATACAGACTTGGCTATCTTGAATGTATCTGTAATGTATTTAAAAGGTCAATTCCTTTAAATATGTGCTCTGCTGAAAGTAATTATGTCCATTCTATGGCTGCGGTTTCCAGTAGTAGTGTACTTAAAATGAGATATAATGCTATCTGTTTAGATCATAGGAATAATATAACGGCTTGTGTAACAGCCTTCTTAATTATTCTTATATACATATTCATTTCCGGCAGATATGTTGTCCAGCCCGGCTATGAGCCTACCGAAGAGGATATGTATGTTCCCGAAATTACGTCCGAAAACTCATATATTGTCAAAGAAGGAGATATGTATGTCTTATACTGCGAGGGAACATCTTATTTAGTCAGTCCTGATCTTGAGAGCTTGCCACAAGTTCCTCTTATAAATGAATGATATAAAAATACCTTTTATACTTTAAGCTTAAATGGATCATCATTTATAAGCTCTGTATAAAAGGTATTTTTTATTCTTAAAATTTAATCAGCTATATCATTAATATTGTTCTGTCGGGCTTACAACCTCTCAAGGCATCTTCTTTCATATTTCAAATGTGCATATGTAACAATTCTCCTGAACACTTTCACATTTGTGTACCCTCCTATAACGCCCACAAAGGTAAGTCCCTGCACAAACTTATATGTAAGGAGTTCATTTGCAAGAACTCCCGCTGTTCTTTTCATTTCCCTGTCAAGATCACCTTCAAAAATATTGTTATCAATAAGGTATTCCATTCTCTTTATTTGTCTGTCGGTTCTCTCTCTTCCCTCTCCTCTGCTCATAGCACCTGTGATCAGCTTCAATATATAGCATTTTTCATTTTCATCTGAACAGTCAAAACCATATGTTGACGCGATCTTGTATATACTTCTCAATATGACTCCAATAAATATAGGTATATCTGGAAGACCTATGCCAAGTATACCAAGCCCTGTTCCCTCGGCAGCAGTAAGAGCAATATCTTTTTTAAGGCTTCTGTCAAGTTTTCTCCTTAGATGTATAAGAGCCTCACTGTCCTTATCTATAATTGATCTGTAAGCTCTGAAATCCATATTCATTGTTTTTCTGTCGTATGTTTTGTCAATAACTCCCGTTCCTTTTTCAAACACAATGCCGAAAGCCTTGTAAAAAGCCGCCTCAAGTTTACTTTTTAAATCATCGGGAATTTTGTTTTCGACTTTATTCATAAGGGAGTCTATTTTTTTCTCAACAAAGCCTGTTTTCCTGTCCAGATTTCTCTCCTGAATTTCTATTCTCTTCAATTCCTTTTCTATATGTTTTTCCATTTTCGACTCTCCTTTCACAATATCTGTCAAGCCTTAGCTTTATTACAGCAACGACAGGCACAGCAAATATCATTCCTGCAATACCGAAAAGCTTTCCTGCAACTGCAAGGGATATGATTATCATTATCGGACTGAGTTTTACACTGTCACCAACTACTTTAGGAACTATGACCGCTGTGTCGATCTGCTGCAAAACTATTATAAGAACAGCAGCGTACACAGCCCTCACAGGTTCACCGCTTATTAATGCCATTCCCACGGAAAGGCAAAAGCCTATTATTGACCCAAAATAGGGTATTATATTTGAAAATCCGCTGAAAATACCAATTGCAACGGAAAATGGGACCTTTATAACCGACAGACCAAGACTTATAAGCGCCGCCATTATAAGTCCGTCTGTAAGCTGTCCTCTCAGATAACCGCTGAAAACATCATCTACATCCTTTATAAATCCATATATTCTTATTCTCCATTTTTCACTTATAAATACGCAAGAATATTCCTTTAGTCTGTTTAATATTTTATCTTCATCCTTAAGCATATAAAAAGCAACAACAATGCTGAGTATAAGGGTAACGCCCTTGCTTACAATTTCCCTTGATATATTTAAAATATCTCCTCCTGCAGATTTAATATAGTTATAAAACATATTGTTTATGCTGTCAAATATATTTTCAATAAATCCCATATTGTGGCTGTTAAGAAACATTTTAATTTCACTGTATATATTTTTTATATTAGCACTGTATTTTTCTATATTGCTGCTCAGTTCCTTATAATCCACACTATATACCGTCACAAATGCCCCTGTACATATAATAGCAGCAAGTAAAATAAAAACTACACCAACAGATGTAGTTTTTTTAAGCCCCGTTCTTAAAGCCGTAATTTTCACAGCAGGTTTAAGAATATAAGCTATAATGAAGCCTGCAATTATTATTGAAAACACAGAGCATATTTTCTTTGCAATATTCATAGCAAAGCTGTAAATATCCCCTAAATTCACAATGGTATATATTATGCCGTCAATTGCATTTTTAGCTATATATATACATATGAAAGTAAATATGGCATAAAAACAGACCTTAAAATAGCTCTTATCCCAGGGTAAATTCATATATTCTCCTTCTTGCATCAATAATTACATTTTTTCAAGAACACTGCAAAGAAAATTCCATACCCTTTCAATTGAAGAAATACTTGCTCTTTCCTTTGGTGTATGAATATCCAGCAAATTCGGACCAAATGAGATCATATCCATATCAGGAATTTTTTCTGCTATAAGTCCGCATTCAAGACCTGCATGAACAGTTTCCACCTTAGGCTCAGACTTATAACATTCTCTGTAAACATCAACAAACAGATCTCTCAAAGGTGACTCTGCCCTATACTCCCACGCAGGATAATCTCCATGACTTTTTTCGGTTCCGCCGCATATTTCAGTAAGCTTTTCAATCTGGTTCTTAATATAGGCCTTTCTTGTAATTACAGAACTTCTCACAGCACATATTAATGACACTGAATTTCCGTTCATTTTTACAACACCTATATTATTTGAGCTTTCAGGCATGTTAAGCTCTAAATTTACTGACTCTACCCCGTTTGGCATAAGGAGTATTGCCGTCAGCAGTCTTTTTGCTGAGTCCGTTGAAAATACATTATCGCATATTTCAACTTCCTCTGTCTTTATTTCAATATTACCGTCTGTAAGAGCATATTCTGCCCTTATTTCTCCTTTTACAATATTTACTGTAGCTTCAAGGCTCCCCATATCTCCACAGCAGACAACAGCCTCTGCATATCTGGGTATAGCATTGTCCTTTGCTCCTCCGTTGACTGAGCATATCTGTGCTTTTTCTGTACTTATAACTCTGTCCAAAACCCTTGCGATTATTTTATTTGCATTAGCTCTTTCCTTGTCAATGTCTATTCCGGAATGTCCGCCCTCAAGATCTGTTACAATTATTCTTGCGAATTTATCATGATCAGGCTTAACAAGCTCCACAGGTATTTCAGACTCTGTCTTTACGCCTCCTGCACAGCCTACAGTAAATATTCCTTCTTCTTCGGAATCAATATTTAAAAGCTTTCTTCCCTCAATGAGTGTAGCATCCAGATTTGCAGCTCCAAGCATCCCAACCTCTTCATCTGTAGTTATAACCACTTCAACAGGAGGATGCACAGCATTTTCATCATCAAGGAGAGCCATAGCCATAGCCACTGCGATCCCATCATCAGCCCCCAGAGTCGTACCGTCGGCATGTATATAATCCCCATCGTATATTACCTTAATGGGATCCTTTTCAAAATCATGTTTAACATCGGGATTTTTCTCGCATACCATATCCATATGCCCCTGGATCACAACAGGCTCATGATCTTCATAGCCCTTTGAACCTTTTTTCTTTATAATCACATTATTAGCCTTATCCTGATGTACCCATAAACATCTTTCCTTAGCAAACTCAACCAGATAATCGCTTACTGCCTTTTCATTTCCCGAACCTCTTGGTATTTCATTTATTTTCTCAAAAAAGTATAAAACCTTATCACAATTCATAATCACACCTCATATTCCCTATATATACTTTACCCTCATATTGTAAAAATATGAGGGTAAAAACAAAATCATTTATTAAATTTATCAGTTCTTAAAACTATGAATAGGCGCAGGAATTCTTCCGCCTCTCTTAATAAATGCCTCACAGCTGAATTTATTTACAGGCATTACAGGAGCATAGCCCAGAAGACCGCCAAACTCAACTGTATCACCAACATTGGCACCAATCACAGGTATAATTCTTACTGCAGTAGTTTTATTATTTACCATACCTATAGCCATTTCATCTGCAATAATACCTGAAATAGTTTCTGCAGATGTATCTCCCGGAATAGCGATCATATCAAGTCCTACAGAACATACACATGTCATAGCCTCAAGTTTTTCAAGAGTAAGAGCACCTGCATTAACAGCGTCTATCATACCGTGATCCTCACTTACAGGAATAAAGGCACCTGAAAGTCCGCCCACATAAGAACTTGCCATTACGCCGCCCTTTTTAACATTGTCATTAAGCATAGCAAGAGCTGCAGTAGTGCC
This sequence comes from Candidatus Gallispira edinburgensis, assembly GCA_904395805.1. Classification (GTDB taxonomy): domain Bacteria; phylum Bacillota; class Clostridia; order Lachnospirales; family CAG-274; genus Gallispira; species Gallispira edinburgensis. The sequence goes on from CAJFNV010000045.1 coordinate 32,133, forward strand.
GGGAGCACCTGCCTGCTCAAGACCCATTTCATTAAATATTTCAGCTATGGAGTCACCTACAGCTGGAGTAGGAGCAAGTGAAAGGTCAATAATACCAAACGGCACGCCAAGTCTTTTGCTTGCCTCCTGGGCAACAAGCTGACCAACTCTTGTGATTTTAAATGCTGTCTTTTTAACTGTTTCGCATACGGTTTCAAAGTCTGCTCCTCTTACACTTTCAAGAGCACGCTTTACAACACCCGGACCGCTTACACCAACATTTATAACAAGGTCCCTTTCTCCTATACCATGAAAAGCTCCAGCCATAAAGGGGTTGTCCTCAACGGCATTACAGAACACAACAAACTTTGCACAGGCAATAGAGCCTCTGTCTTTTGTAAGGAAAGCCATTTCCTTAATTGTTTCACCCATCTGCTTTACGGCATCCATATTGATGCCGTTTCTTGATGAGCCCACATTTATGCTTGAACATATTCTCTCTGTTGTACTTAAAGCCTCGGGAATACTGTTTATAAGATCTCTGTCACCCTTAGTACAGCCCTTCTGTACTAAAGCGGAATAACCGCCTATAAAGTTTACTCCAACTTCTTTTGCAGCCTTGTCAAGAGTTTTTGCAATTTCAATATAAGCTGACTGACCGCAGCTTCCTCCTACAAGTGAAATAGGAGTAACGGAAATTCTTTTGTTTACAATAGGCACGCCAAACTCATTGCCTATTTCATCACCTGTTTTAACAAGGTTTTCTGCACTCTTTGTTATCTTGTCATAAATTTTATCTGTAAGCTTTTTTACGTCAGTATCAATACAATCCATTAAGCTTATACCCATTGTAATAGTTCTTACATCAAGGTTAGCTTCCTGGATCATCTTATTTGTTTCCTGAACTTCAACACGTGAAATCATAATTAACCTCCAAATTATCAGATACGATGCATAGAGTTGAAAATATCTTCTCTCTGAAGTCTTATATCAACACCTATTTCATCGCCTAATTTTTTAAGCTCTGCAACAATTTCCTCAAATCTGTGACAGCTTGTTGAAAGATCAACGACCATCATCATATTAAACCAGCCGGAAACAATAGTCTGTGATATATCCAGAATATTAATTTCATCCTTTGCAAGGTAAGAACAAACCTTTGCTATAATACCAACCTGATCTTTACCTACAACAGTAATAATACCCTTCATTTACAGAATCCTCCTAAAATACATTTGAACTTATATTACCACAAAACAGCTTATATTTCAACAGTTTATTATTTTTTTACTGTACATAACTGTTTATTCCCTTCTGCCATCCATTGTCTGTTTAATAATGCTTCTCATAATTTCTTCATCAAGCTGACCGCTTACATAACCAAAAACATTTCCCTCTCTGTCAATCATAAATGTAGTCGGCAGTGATGATACACCATACATACCGAATATTTCACCTGTGTTATCAAAAACCACAGGATATGTGTATCCGTTTTCGCTGAGGAAAGATTTTATTTCTTCTTCCGACTTCTCTCCGCCAATATCAGGTGAAGCAACTCCCAGCACGATCAAAGCATTGTCACCTTCTCGGCTATATTCTTCATATATCTTCTGAATATCTGGCATTTCAGCCTTACATGGCGGGCACCATGTTGCCCAGAAATTAAGAAAAACAGTTTTGCCTTTGTAATCGGATAATTTATGTGTATTCCCGTACTGATCATAAAGAGTAAAGTCTATAGCAGGTACAGCACTTTCTTCTTGGGAAGTTTCTTCAGTGGTTATTTCCGTTGTTTCCTCTGTTGTCATTTCTGTTATCCCTGCAACATTATTATCATTTCCATTATCTGAATATGAAATATCAGATAAATATCCCGTAACCGAATTCATTTTGCCCGTAAACATCAATATGCCCATTAATATCATAATTACACCGCCTATTCTTGCAGTGTATTTTACAACATTCATATGATTTTTAAAGAAAGAAATTACTGTAGTTGTAAACACACCAACAGCTAAAAATGGCAGTACAAAACCCAGAGTATATACACCTATCAGTATAAAACCCATTGACTTTGTACTTGCCGAAGCTGCCATAATAAGTACACTTGCAAGAGCAGGTCCCACACATGGAGTCCACGCAAAACTGAATGTAAAGCCCATAATTAATGCCGCTATTGGTGACATTACAACCTTGCTCACATCAAAATGAATTCTGTATTCTTTATTGAAAGCAAAGTTTCCTCCAAATATACCAAGCTGATAAAGACCAAAAAGAAAAACAATTGCCCCGCCTATTCTTGCAAAAAGCAGTCTGTTTTTACTGAAAAAACTTCCAAGAGCAGAAAATCCAAGCCCCAGAGCAAAAAATGCAAAGCTTATTCCTATTACAAAAAACAGGGTATTTATCATAACCTTTTTTCTCTTGTAGTATATTCTGCCGTCCTCACCTTTTACACCTGTTCCTCCCGATAAATATCCTATGTAAAGGGGGATAAGGGGCAGCACACAGGGAGAGAAAAAGCTCAGCAATCCCTGTAAAAATACCATTGTTCCCGGTACACTTGTATCTAAAGAAAATCCCATATACGCCTCCTGTTATTTTTTATTTCAAAATTGTAAAGGACGGCTGCGCGGTAATTTAAAACCGTGCAAGCCGTCCCTGTTTATATAAAACCACGCTTTATTTAAATGCTCAATTATTCAACCTTCTCAATTTCATCAATTGACTGAGCCTCTGCATTTTCGTCAGCACCGCTTATCTCATCGTATAAAAGGCTGTATAATGTATATGCATCGCCCTCGCTCATTAACTGCTTAGGATTTGCATATGCAGGTATAACGCCATCCCACATATTGAGAAGTGCAGCCATACTTTCCTTTGCATAATCTTTAATTTCATCAGCCTTTCCGAAATTATTTAAAACTGTAGTATCTGTATTAAGCTCAGCGCCTGCATACTTTAATGCTCTTGCGGTAATTGTGCACATTTCCTGTAAATTTATTGCTGAATCAGGATTAAAATTACCCTTATCATCACCTGTAACAAATCCAAGTTCTTTTGCTGCAGCTATTGCAGGAGCGTACTCACTTGACTTGTCCACATCAGGAAAACTGTCATTTGTATTTTCTGCATAGTCGCCCCCTGTGATCCTTACGATCTGATATGTAAATTCAGCCCTTGTCATATAATTTGTATTACTGCCTCCAACATTAATGTATTCACCTATACCATCAATATTTCCAAGCTCTTTTGCAATACTATATGCAACAACTCTTCCACCGTAGTGATTTAAATGTGTATTGTCATGTCCCTTGTCGCCCTTTGAGCTGTCCTTATATATTGCATGAAAAGCTGCCGTATCCTCAGGTCCGGTCTGCTGATACAGATCTGTAGTGATCTGTGTAGCATCTACACATGGAATATTTAATTCCTCTGCAAGCTCTCTTACCGCATCATCATAAAGACCATGAGTATCTTCCACATTACCGCTCTCATCAAAGGAACGTCTTGCAATAGGCGTAAGCAATACAGGATTTGCACCCTTTTCTTCTGCCACCTTTACATAGTTATTATAAAGGGAATTTTTAAATGAACCCTCTGTGTCCTTATCACCTTCAGGATCGGTGTATCTTGTATTCAGGTCTTCTTCCGTGGATTTCTTGGCATCATTATGTCCAAACTGTATAAGGAGATAATCTCCTTCACCCATTTCATTTAAAAGTGTCTGATACTCCTCTTCAACGGTAAGGCTTTTTGAGCTTCTTCCGGATTTTGCAAGATCAACAACTTCGGCACCATTTACATAATTTCCAAGGTACATACCCCAGCCTGCTCTCGGCACTGCATAATTATCATCACTTCCGTAAATACATGCTGTTGAATCTCCTACAATAAAAATTTTCACATTGTCATCTGCCATTACATTCACCGCTCCCAACGTACCAAACATCATAACAGCTGCCATTGCACCTGTTAAAAATCTTTTTAATAACATATGTATTCCTCCTAAAAAAACAAGGCTGTCTCAGACAGCCTTATTATATTTTAATTATTCTTCTTCACTGTCAGTACTTTCAGGCTCAGCATCATCAAAGTCATAATCTTCCTCTTCGTAGTCATAATCATCATAGTCCTCGAAGTCATCATAATCATCGTAATCGTCATAATCATCATAGTCCATATCATCAAGTTCAGACCAGTCATCATATTCATATGCTGATTTTCCCTTAAGCTTTGATATTACAAGAACTATAACACCCACAACAACAGCCATTCCCGCAATTACTAAAATAAAAGTCCTGAATCTGTTGTTTTTTTCATTTTTTTTCATTAAATTTTTGATTTCTTCAAGTGTAAATTCAGCCTTCATAGCTATACCCCCTTAAAGTCATATTTTTTGCATTTTGTTTTTTATTTCTATAGTCATTGTACTCCATAAAGGCTCTTCTCATTATCTGCTTTTCATCATGAAATTTCAGCAGATAATAAGCCTCATGTTGCTTATAAAAGCCTGCATCGGCAAAAAATTCTTCTGCCTGTGGCTTGCAATAAAATGAATCAGTAATCATAAGATACCAATGAACAGTCTTGCTTACAATGTCATTGGCACCTCTGAAAGTATACTGAGTCTTACCGATATATTTTACAATTTCAGCATCAGAGTCAGTTTCTTCTTTTACCTCCCTCAGGGCAGTTTGTTTGTATGTTTCGCCGCTTTCAACAGTGCCTTTAGGCAAAACCCAGCCCATATATCTTCCATTTTGATTTTTATAAAGCAACAGAACCTTACCGTTATGGATTACTACGCCTCCGCAGCTAACTGCTTCTATCATAGATAATACCTCCGATTCTGTCAGACAAATTCCGGAAGGCGATCAAGCGCCTTCTCACCACTATAATTGTATATAGTATAACATACTTCAGAAGTAATTTCAATAGATAAAAGCAATTTTGACAAATTAACTTTTAATTTTATATATATTTTTGGTATAAATTGTCAGTGCATTCTCAGGTCACTGCCTATAAATTTAAACACTTTGAAATTTCCTATTATTCTTGATAAAATTCTTTCGCTGTATACAACACCCACATTAGGCAAATCAAGGTTTGTTGATATAAGCATTGACTTATTCGCTCTCAGTCTTGTATTTAATATATCAAAAAACTCAGGCACAGTACTGCTGTTTACACCCTCAGTACCCAGATCGTCAATAACCAGCAGATCACAGTTTTCAAGCAGCTTTGCAGTATCCATATCCTGTCTACTGCCATTATTGAATCTGATATTTGTCATTGTTGTAAAAAGCTTATATGCACTCATATATATTACAAAATACCCTCTGTCCATAAGCTCCTTTGCAATGCAATTGCACATATAGCTCTTTCCCAGTCCCGAATGTCCGTAAAAAAGCATATTCAAAGGCTCATTTTCAATATTTTCAATAGCAAACAAGGCTTCTTTTGTTATTTTTTTCATATTATCATAGGGAGATATATTATCTTCCGATATATTTTTTGAAAACAATTCATAATTAAAATTATCAAAATTTTCTTTCTTAAGAATATCACCTAAATTTGAAAGCTGATAATACTTTTCCGCAAGCCTTTTGTTGAAGCATCTGCACTTCTTTGTATCAACCATTCCCGTGTCCTTGCATATTTTGCACTTATACTGAGGTTCCAGTTCAGCTTCGCTCATACCAAGGCTCTTTAATATATTTTGTCTTTCCTGCCTTAATTTATTACAGCTGTTTTTAAAATCTTCAAATTTCTGCATATCACCATGATTTACAGCACTTTTGAAAAGCTCAACACCCTTTATTTTAATTTCATTTTCTATTTCCTGTAATCTGGGCACATTTTTATAAAGCATATTTTTCAGCTTTTCAGCATTCTTTTCAGCATTTTTCTTATCGATCTGATACTCTTCAAATATTTCGGAGTATATTTCATTTTTATCCATTACTGTGCATTACCCTTTCTCTTTAAAATTTCAGCAATTTCATCGGCACTGTATATTTTCTGGTTATAATTGTTAAAAACACCCTTTGGCTGCTGAATGGTATTGTTCTGTTTTGCTGCCTTGCTGTTTTTATTTATGTAATTTGCCTCGGAAACCTCAACATCCTTAACAGTACTGAAATTTGACTTATGCCATGTTTCAAGAATTTTATTACAGTATGAAAAGGCTGCCTTCCCTGTATTGTCAACAGTTCTCTTTGCTGCCAGCTCTATAAGCTCCATACTCATGTTCCATTCCTTAAGCCATCTGTCAATATGATTTTTTTCGTTTGCGGTTGCGGAACGGTCATTTACGCCGAAAAACTTAAGTATATGTCCATAGTTATTGTAAAAAGCCAGATAATCACCGGCAGCCTCACTTGTAACTATTCCCTTTTCGATCCAGTCGAGAGCGGTTTTTTCCATATACCTTGCAGGCTTTCCGTTTTTATAGCAAAAGCTCAAAAGCACAAGTATAACTTCAAATGGAAGTTCAAGACTCTGATACATCCATACAATAAGCTCTGTTTCCTTTGGCGGAAGAGTTTTACCCTTAGTTCCCTCTGCAAGCTTTAAAAGCTCACCCACTTCAGGATTTTCATTTATTATTGCATTAATATCACTTGGGTTATACACAGGTCTGTCAGGCACTATTTTTACCTTTTCCTTAGTTTTACCCTTATCGGCATCTGCGGAAATTTCATTTTCTCCCCTGCCTCCCGTAAACTCAATAAAAGGCTCATTGCTTGTTCCGCCTGTATTTATAAGCCCTACTGACTTCCAGTATCTCCATGCTTTTATAACATCACTTTCAATAACGTTAAACTTCTTTGCAATTTCACTGTTTGACACAGAAATCCCGGCCATTGCACACCTGTAAGCATATATGTAAATGAGGGAAAACACCGGACTTGGCGCCTCTGCCATATAATTATCTATAAAATTGTTGTCAATTACCGTAGCACAATTACTGCACATAAATTTAATACTGCTCACAAGCACACCTCTTAATCTGAACATATTAAAAGACAAAAAATCATAAAATTCGTCTTTGGTTATTTAATAATATCATAACTCATAAAAATTTACAATATTGACTTTCAGGATCCTATAAGACTTCTCATCTCATTTATAACAGCCCTCATATTTTCTCTGCCGGTCGTAGCATTTATTTTCACTCTCATTTCTGCGGAATGAGGCAGTCCCTTTATATACCAGCCCAAATTCTTTCTCATTTCTCTTATACCTGTCACTTCACCTTTATAATCAGTAAGCAGATCCATATGCCTTTCTGCCATGTCAAGCCTTTCCTCCCATGTAGGTTCAGGCAAAAGTTCTCCTGTATTGATATAATGGAGAATTCTTTTAAATATAAAAGGATTTCCCTGGCACCCTCTTCCTATCATTACAGCATCACAGCCTGTATACTTCAGCATATTAACGGCATCCTCAGGTTCAAATATATCACCGTTACCTATTACAGGTATTGTTTTTACCTCTTCTTTAACTGCCTTTATTATATCCCAGTCTGCTTTTCCCGCATAATACTGTTCTCTTGTCCTTCCGTGTACAGTAACTGCCGCTGCACCGTTATTTTCAGCTATTTTACCCATTTCAACGGCATTGATATGATCATCGTCAAAGCCCTTTCTGAATTTGATTGTAACAGGCTTGTCCGAAGCTTTTGCAACAGCTTCAACTATTCTTGCAACAAGGTCAGGCTTAAGAGAAAGAGCTGAGCCCTCCCCGTTTTTAACTATTTTAGGAGCAGGACACCCCATATTTATATCTATTATTGCAATATCCTCATATTCATTGAGCCTTCTTGCCATATCAGCCATAACATCTGGTTCAGAGCCGAATATCTGCACTGCACAGGGCTTTTCCATAGGATCAACTTCAAGAAGTCTTGTTGTATTTTTGTTGTTGTATCTCATTCCCTTTGCACTTACCATTTCGGAATACACAAGTCCGCAGCCCATTTCCCTGCATATGGTCCTGAAAACTTTGTCCGTAACACCTGCCATAGGAGCAAGAAATACATTATTTTCAAGTTCTACACTGCCTATTTTCATTTTAATTCACCCTTTATAAAAGTTTTATACCAGAGCGAGAGGGAATTAAAAAGCTCTTCATTATCCCTTTCCACATATCCCACTTCAAGCTTTGCGCTTATTTCATCATAAAGATAATCGTCAGGCTGATTCATAACTTCAATATATACATCAGCACTTTCCTTATAAAAACCGATTATTGCTATTCCCTTTGTTCTTTCTGCCAGACACACGGTTATAACTCTCAATTCTCTTTTAATATTCTCAGGCAATCTGTTAAATTTATCATTCAAAAAATATCCATGCTTGTAATAGGATGCAGAACACAGTATATCTTTATTATCTTCCATACTTAAAACTCTCCTTTATATGTATTTGCCATTGCTTGATCTTATTGAAACTTCACCTGCCATTACAGCAGTTAGTCCCTTGTCGGTTTCAATGAGAATTTCTCCCTTTTCATTAACTCCCTTTGATATGCCTTCAATATTAGTCCTGCCGCCCACAGTTTTTACTGCCTTTCCTGCATTGGCACAGTTTTCGTTATATTCCTTAACAAAAGGAGTAAACCCATTTTTGCAAAATTCATTATAACATATTTCAAACTCTTTAACAAATTCATTTATTATTAAACTTCTTTTAAATCTTTTACCGGTTTCAATATAAAGAGAAGTTGCCTTTTCTTTAAGCTCCCCTTCAAATGACTTCATATTTACATTTATGCCGATACCAATAACAACATAATTTACTTTTTCCATTTCCGCACTCATTTCAGCAAGAATTCCCGCAAGCTTTTTTCCATTTATAATTATGTCATTTGGCCATTTGATCTGTGTCTTTAATCCCGTAACATTATTTATGGCTCTCATTACGGCAATTCCCGTTACCAGTGTTATCTGAGGTATTTCTGTAGGCATAATATCAGGATATAAGACCATACTCATATAGATCCCCCTATTTTTCTCTGCCTGCCAGCTCCTGCCAAGCCTTCCCTTACCTGCAGTCTGATCATCACATATAATAAGAAGTCCGTCCTCGCATCCCTTTGCTGCCTGACGTTTACCCTCTTCATTTGTTGAATCAATTTCGGGTTTGTATAGTACCTTGTCATAAGCTATATCCTTTTCACTTAACACATCAGTGCTGTCAGCAAGTCTGTACCCTTTATTGCTCACAGACTCGATTATATATCCCTTTTTCCTTAAGGCTTCTATATTTTTCCACACTGCAGCTCTTGATATTCCAAGTATATTGCCTATTTCTTCCCCGGATATATAATCATTTTTATCTTTTAATATTTCTATAATCTCTTTTCTCACAAGCTCACCTCAGTAAATAACTATTTTTTATCTCATTATACTTTCTTTAAAAAAGGGCTTCTTATCATCCGACAAGAAACCCTCTCACTATTAAATTTTCACGGAATCAAGCTAATTAACATCTATAACATTGCTGTTTTTTGTAGCAAGCCATATTCTGTAGAAACCTATTTCCTTCTTTACAACCTTAAGCAGGAAGCATATAACTGCTACATCATCGATCTGTCCGAGTACGGGAACAAATCCCGGTATTATATCAATGGGACAAATTATATATGCAATACATATCCCGGCTATAACTGCGGTCCTTTTTGATATATATTTGTAATCACCCTTTGCCCAGTCATAAAGCATTGCGCAAAGTGTTTTTATATCCTCCCTGCAGCTTACAAGCTGAGGACTGCTTTCCACAGCCGACATAACACTTTTAGCAAATTTTTTAACTTTTTTAGCACTTATCATCTAATCACCGCTTTTTATTGTTGTGTCAGCTCAAAGCTGCCTGTAATCTCCTGACCGTCATAGGACACATTTATCTGCTTGCTCTGAGTCTGATATCCTTCACACTCAGCCTTTGCAACAAATGATCCAAGGGCAAGCTGTACCTTTGCACTGCCTGTTCCCACATATTCATCATTAATATATATCTTAGCCTCTGCAGGAGAAGCTGTCAGTGTAACCGTACCTGACTGGTTAAACTTTTCAAGATTTATCCTCAGTGTATTCTGATCCTCATCAATAGTTACACTTCCCGTATAATTTGCATATCCGTCTTTTACTGCCCTTACATTGTACTCACCGTATGGAAGAAGAATTGACTGATCTTCATCATACTCCTTATCATTGAGGTAGAGCGTATAATCACTTACATTTGAATAAACAGTAAGAGCGCCTGTGTTTACAATTACCTTTGATAAGTCAAGAACATAAGGTTCGTCTGTAGATATAGTAACTTCCCTTGTTATATCTGATATATTTTTACCCTTCACAACAACTGTATGTGGACCTTCGCCCAATGTAACTGTAGGATTTCCAATATCCACCTCTGTATCTGTGCCATCTATTGTAACTCTTGCATTTTTAATATTATTTATGTTTCTGAGTTCAAGTATACCATGCCCCTGTTCGATTACAATATTATAAACCTTATCAGCAGTACCATTATTGTAACCTGTAAGCTTAACCGTATCAAGAGGACTTATGTTTTCAAGAGTAAGAGCATTTCCGTTTTTATCTCTTACAGATATAATATTTTCATCATACTTATATGATGAGTCCTTGTGTTCCCTTGCTTCTGTTCCAAATTTAACAAGCTTTGCAGTCTTATTTATTCTGGCTCCCGTATCACTGAAACTCCATGCACTTTCACATTCCTTAAGCTCTGTAATATTTTTATCCTTGTCAAATACATATGTATAAATATCACCCACACTGAGATTTTCAGCAGTGGTCGCCTTTGGAAAAACGGTTTTTTCTGTTATGTTCACTGTGTTTACAGTGTCATTTTTAAGATTTTTAAATGTTACTGTTGATGAAGCACCATCTTCACCGCTGCTTACTCCAGTAATAACAGCATCAATATCAGAGCCTATGAGATTTGCCTGTGCCTGTCCTGCTATATCATTGGCTGAAAAGGTATCAGTTGTGATCTCGCCTTCAGAATCAGCCATCATATAGCTATAGCTTACAGAAAAACTGCCTATACCCACAAAAAGTCCCATTACCATTACAAGTGTGATCATAACAGGTGTAACACTTCTCTTTTTTCTTCTATTGTTAGTCAATTCGTTTTTACTTTTTCGTTTAGCCATATTGCCACTCCCAAAAATTTTTTTCTACATATAATTGTATATGCAAACAGGAAAAATAACAAGACTTTTTTTTGAAAAAATAATTAAATATATTTAACAGACTGATATTTCTGCAAAAAACACCTGTAATTTTTTTGTTAGTTTTTCACAAAAGATAATTTTTTACGCTATTTTACAAAAAAAATTGTTTTAAATTTAACAACATTGTTGTATAATGGAGTGATAGAATTAAAAGTTAGGAGGATAACTATGTATAAAATCGTTAAGAAAAAGATGCTTACCCCTACAATTTTTGAAATGGAAATTGAAGCCCCTCGTGTTGCAAAGTCAGCACTTCCGGGTCAGTTTATCATTCTGAGAATAGATGAAAAAGGCGAAAGAATACCTCTTACTATTTCAGATTATGATGCTGAAAAGGGAACAGTATCTATTGTTACTCAGGCAGTAGGCAAGTCTACAATGGAACTTATGACATATGAAGAAGGTGACTCAATAGCAGACTTCGTTGGTCCTCTCGGATGTCCAAGTGACCTTTGCAGTGAATCTCCCGAAGAACTTGCAAAGAAAAAAATCATTTTTGTTGCAGGCGGTGTAGGCGCTGCACCTATCTACCCACAGGTCAAGTGGTTAAAACAGCACGGCATCAAGGCTGATGTTCTTATCGGTGCCAGAAACAAGGATCTGCTTATACTTGTAGACGAGATGAAAGAAGTTGCCGAGAACGTATACATAGCAACAGATGACGGTACAGCAGGCTTTGCAGGAAGAGCAACAGATCTTCTTGAAGACCTTGTAAAAAATCAGGGCAAGGAATATAATCACGCTGTTGTAATAGGCCCTATGATAATGATGAAGTTTACATCTATGACAACAAAGGCTTTAGGTATTCATACTATTGTCAGCCTTAACCCTATTATGGTTGACGGCACAGGTATGTGCGGTGCCTGTCGTGTTGTAGTTGACGGCGAAGTTAAGTTTGCCTGTGTTGACGGTCCCGAATTTGACGGACACAAAGTTGACTATGACGGAGCTATGAGAAGACAGACTATGTACAAGACAGAAGAAGGCAAGGCAAAGCTTAAATTTGAAGAAGGCAGCACACATAAAAACGGTGGCTGCGGTTGCGGAGGTGACAAGTAATGGCTGTTAATTTTACAAAAGTTCCCGTAAGAGAACAAGATCCAAAGGTAAGAGCCACTAACTTTGACGAGGTATGTCTCGGATATAATGAAGAAGAAGCTGTAGTTGAAGCACAGCGCTGTCTTTCATGTAAAAACCCAATGTGTGTAAAGGGCTGTCCCGTTAATATAGATATTCCTGCATTTATAGGACACATAAAGGAAAAGGATTTTGAAGGCGCAGCAAAGGAAATTGCAAAGTATTCAGCTCTTCCCGCTGTATGCGGACGTGTATGTCCACAGGAAACACAGTGTGAAGGCAAGTGTGTATTGGGACACAAGGGCGACCCTGTTTCAATAGGTAAGCTTGAAAGATTTACAGCTGACTGGTCAAGAGAACACAATATTGACCTTACTGCAAAGGAACCTGACAATGGCAAAAAGGTAGCTGTTATAGGTGCAGGTCCTGCAGGTCTTACATGTGCGGGAGATCTTGCAAAGAAAGGCTATGACGTAACAATATTTGAAGCTCTCCACAAGGCAGGCGGCGTATTAAGCTACGGTATCCCTGAATTCAGACTTCCAAAGAACACAGTAGTTATGCACGAAGTTGATAACATCAAAAAGCTTGGAGTTAAAATAGAAACAAATGTCATCATAGGAAAAACAGTTTCAATAGACCAGCTTTTAAATGATGAAGGTTTTGATGCTGTATTTATAGGCTCAGGTGCAGGTCTACCAAAGTTTATGAATATTCCGGGAGAAACAGCCATGGGCGTTGTTTCAGCCAATGAATATCTTACAAGAGTAAATCTTATGAGAGCCTTTGACGAAGACTATGATACTCCTGTAGTAACAGGTAAAAAGGTTGCAGTTGTAGGCGGCGGTAACGTTGCAATGGACGCTGTAAGAACAGCCTTAAGACTTGGAGCGGAAGCTCACATTGTTTACAGAAGAAGCGAAGCAGAACTTCCTGCAAGACTTGAAGAAATTCATCACGCTAAGGAAGAAGGCGTTATTTTTGACACACTTACAAACCCTGTTGAAATTCTTGAAGATGAAAACGGCTGGGTATGCGGTATGAAGTGTATCAAGATGGAACTTGGCGAACCTGATGAAAGCGGCAGAAGACGTCCTGTTGAAATTCCGGGTTCAGAATTTACAATGGATGTAGATATGGTCATAATGAGTCTTGGTACATCTCCAAACCCACTTATAAGCTCAACTACACCCGGTCTTGAAACAAACAAGAGAAAGTGTATAGTTGCAGAAGAAGATACAGGCTTAACATCAAAAGAAGGTGTTTATGCAGGCGGTGATGCCGTAACAGGTGCCGCTACAGTTATTCTTGCAATGGGTGCAGGTAAAAATGCAGCCGCTGCAATTGACGAATACTTAAAAAATAAATAATTTTCAGTAAAAAACTCAGCGTTCAAAAACACGCTGAGTTTTTATAAATAATATGACCGGCTTATTATTACATCAGTTATATATCCTCTTCCATTTTCCCGTCTTATATTCCGTAAACGATATTGCCCAGTTCACAAACCAGCCCACAGGAACAGTACACCATACCATTGCAATACCAAATCTTGGTGCAAGAGTCATTGATGCAATTACCCTTATAGCTAGATTTACCATATTGGCAACTGTAAACATCTTCATATCTCCTGCCCCTCTCAAAAGTCCGTCCACAGCCATTTTAAAGCCTATAAGGCAGAAGAACCAGCCCATATATTTCAGATAACCGCAGCCCGTTGCAACAGCCTCTGCAGTACCCTCATCACCTAAGAAAAGCTCAATTATATCACTGTTAAATATCTCCAGTACAACACATATGATCACAGCACAGAATATTACCATAATATTTGCGGCGCGGTATCCTTCCTTTACCCTTTCCTTTTTTCCCGCTCCTATATTCTGAGCAGTATATGAAGAAACAGCATTTCCTATTCCCATCATAGGTACAATACATATTGATTCTACTCTCATGGCTGCCGAAAATCCTGCAAGGGTCTGATAGCCAAAACTGTTTACTACCGACTGAACGAGCATCATACCAATTGACACAGTAGACTGCTGCAATATTGAAGGCAGGGCTATTCTTGACATATCCAGAAATTCTGATTTATCAAAAAATCCGCCAAATTCCGAATTAAGACCTTTTATAACCCTTAAAAACACTACAAATGACAGTACAGCCGAAATCCCCTGAGCAATAAGCGTTGCCCATGCAACACCTGAAACACCCATATCAAGCCCTGTAACCATAAATACATCAAGAACAATATTTAATACCGATGAAAATATAAGAAAAACAAGAGGTATTCTTGATTTTCCCAGAGCATTAAACATAGATGATAATACATTATACATAAACAGAAAAGGCAAGCCCATAAAATATATATTAAGATATGTTACCGCCATATCCAGAACATCCTCAGGTGTGTTCAAAAGGATCATTATTTTTCTGCTGAACAAAAGCCCTGCTCCGCCAAGTATAATGCTTATAATCAAAAATGAAATCAATGCCGTAAAAACAGAAATCTTCATTTTACTGTAGTCCTTTGCACCAAAGTACCTGCTGACCACAACAGATGCTCCTATACCGCCTCCTATAGCCACACATATAAAGACATTCGTAAGGGAGTAAGATGCTCCCACAGCTGCCAGTGCCTGTTCACCTACAAACCGTCCCACAATCGCAGAGTCAGCCATTGTATACATCTGCTGAAAAAAGTTTCCTATAATAATAGGCAAAGCAAATATACCAAGAGCACTCAAAGGTTTTTTCTGCACAAGATAGTCATTTTTCATCATTTTCCCCTTCCTTACTTAAAATTTATATATAAAATATCACAGCAGTAAAAATATGTCAAGCTGTCACTTAAAAAGGGATTTTATGCCCTTACATCACTATAAAAGCATTATTTTATTGTCAGATCAAGTCATATGTTGGTATATCATAATATTATATGTCAAAAAATGTCGCAAATTACTTTATTACAATTTTATTACCAATATTGACAATTTTTCCCATATTTGCTAAAATAAATACAGAAACACATTAAAAAATATTTTTTTGGAGGGATTTATATGAAATCAACAGGAATAGTTAGAAAAATTGATTCTCTGGGCAGAATGGTGCTGCCAAGTGAATTAAGAGCAAATTTCAACATTAAAGAAGGTGACGCTCTTGAGATCTTCACAAACAATGATACAATCGTTCTCAAAAAATATACACCTTCTGATATTTTCACAGGTGAAATGGACAACCTCATTGAATACAGAGGTAAAAAGGTATCTGTAAACACAATTAAAGAGCTTGCCAGAATAGCCGGACTTAATGTAAGCGAAAGCAATACAGAAAGCAATGACATGCAATAAGGAGGCAACCCTATGAAAATGAGAGTTGGTTTAGGATATGATGTTCATAGGCTTGCAGAAAACAGAAAGCTTATAATAGGCGGTGTTGACATCCCCTATGAAAAAGGACTTCTTGGTCATTCAGATGCCGATGTATTGGTACATGCAATTATGGATGCACTTCTTGGTGCATCAAAACTTGGGGACATAGGTGTCCTCTTTCCTGACAGCGACCCTAAGTACAAGGATATTTCAAGCATTACCCTTTTAAAGTACGTTAAGGAAGCTATGGATAAAAAAAATATAAAGATTATAAACATTGACTCAATTATTGTGGCACAAAAACCTAAAATGCGCCCCTATATTGAAGAGATGGAAAAGAATATTGCCAAAGCCCTTGACATAAGCACAGATGATGTAAATGTTAAGGCTACAACAGAAGAAGAACTTGGCTTTACAGGCAGCGGAGAAGGAATATCCTCCAAAGCTGTATGCTTTATTGAAATGTAAATTCATTTAAACAGGCTGTCAACCGACAGCCTTGAAAGAAATGCTTGCATTTCTTTCAGTTAGCTAAGGAAGGAACCATCAAGTTTTCCGCAATTTTGACGTTAAAAACGCCAAAATTACAGAAAAGTTCCTGTCCTCAGCGAAAATGCGATTTCCGCCTGCGGATTAAAGTCTGCGACGCTAATTGCAAGTTAGCTATTCAAAAACTGCAAATTTTCGATAAAAAATAAGTTTATTGACAGCCTGTTTTATATGTATATGTCCATATAATGCCAAGGCATACCAAATATTTCTTTACGATATCTTATTTTTATATACTGATCCCTTTCGTCATCTGACATATTCCACGATTTAAAATTATTATCAAATTCAGAATCATAAACAGCATCATCCCACATACCAAAATATCCTGTTACACTTATATATTCAAGCTGTGACGTGGAATTATTTTCTTCCACATATTTTTTAACATATTCATACCCTTCATCACATCTTACAACCTTTTCCCCCAGTATTTTATCTTCGTATACATCACTGAATTCAACCTTTGTATCATATATAACTTCACAATTTTCAGGAAGCTTTATTCCGTTTATAGATAAAATAACAGGTATCTTCCAGCAAAATATAAAGTAAAACAATACAATCAAAATCAGAGCAAATATAAGTTTTCTTATCTTCTTCATTTCGTCACCCTTATTAATGTTAAGTGATAAATTAATTATTTGGAAATTTATCTTTTCAAACCTGCAGCAATATTAATAAGCATATCTATCTGATTATCATCAAGGCCTTTTGCTTCTTCCAACAGCCTGTTTATTTTTTCGGGGTTAGTTGAATCAACATCAAAGAACTCATTAGGCGTTATGCCAAAATATTCACAAATATAGAAAAAAACAGACATTGACGGAAGATTAACACCATTTTCAATATTGTTAATATATCCTGCACTCTGACCTATAGATAAACTCATATCTCTTGCAGATACACCCTTAGCCATTCTTAATTTTGTCAGCCTTGCCGAAAATTGTTCTTTAGTCATTCATATCACCTCGTTTTATATAATTGTACTATACGCTGCACTTAATTTTTAATGAATAAACTAGTAATTATTATTGATTTATCTAAAATAATTAGTTATAATTGTTTTAAATATATATTTATTTTAGATATGGAGTTGTTTATAAAATGAAAGAAAAAACTTGTTGTTTTACAGGACATAGAGAAATTTCAACAGAAAATATTATTGCAATAAAACCTATATTACAAAAAACAATAATTAAATTGATAAAGAAAGGATATATTTATTTTGGAGTTGGTGGAGCATTAGGATTTGATACTTTAGTTGAAATAACTATACTTGAATTAAAATTATTATACCCTCATATAAAATTAATACTTGTTTTCCCCTGTGAAGATCAGACAAAATACTGGAAAAAAGAAGATATTGAAATCTATGAAAAAATCAAAAACAAATGTGATAAATATGTTTATGTTTCAAAAAATTATACAAATGACTGTATGTTAAAAAGAAATAGATACCTTGTTGATTACAGCAGTTGTTGTGTCTGCTATAAAACTAATAATATCGGTGGGACAGCATATACTGTTAAATATGCTGAAGAAAAGGGTATAGATATAATTAACATAGCAAAAGAAATAATGTAAGAAAAAATTATAGAGCTGTTTTATTATAATATCTCTATGTTTTCCCTTTACCCCAAAATAGCAAAACACCCCTTGACAAATTTTTCTTTTAAGTATAAAATACATATTATTGGATAAAGGCAATGACGAAAAGAGTAATCCTTACAATCCTTTCAGAGAGGAGCACATTTGCTGTGAGTGTTCTAAGGCAAGTAAAGATGAAGTGCATTTCCGAGCCGTTCAGGTGAAAATGACAGTAGCCTGTGCCGTATGACTGCGTTAAAGTCCTAAAGTGCTGCCATATGGCGGAATTAGAGTGGAACCACGAGCCATCGTCTCTATCTGAGGATGGCTCTTATTTTTTAAGAAATTTAGTGGAGTGAGTATATGAATACCTTTATAATTATATTTATAGTTCTGATTTTACTCATTATTGTTTTTTTCGGCGTAAGAAAAGAAGTTGAAACAGTAAAACGAAAAGACCCTGCTATCAAAAGCAGCATTGAGGTTATACTATATTCAAGCTTCTGGGCAATGATATCACACAAAATTGCTCACCGTCTGTATAAAATGCGCCTTTTCTTTATAGCAAGGCTCATATCCCAGATTTCAAGATGGTTCACAGGCATAGAGATACATCCCGGAGCCACAATAGGTCACGGAGTATTCATTGACCACGGTATGGGAGTTGTTATCGGTGAAACCTGTGAAATAGGTGACAATGTTCTTATTTATCAGAACGTAACACTGGGCGGTACAGGCAAGGACACAGGCAAACGTCACCCTACCCTTGAAAGCAATGTTATGGTAGGTGCGGGAGCAAAGGTACTGGGACCAATTACTATAGGTCATGACAGTAAAATAGGAGCAGGCTCCGTTGTACTTAAGGATATACCACCCTACTCTACTGTAGTGGGTATACCGGGAAGGCCTGTTGACAGAAAGGACTGTACAGCACCTTCCGATACTCTTGACCAGGTAAGACTTCCCGATCCTGTGGAAATGGAAATATGCAAATTAAGAGTAAAAATTGAAAAACTTGAAAATGAACTGGAAGAATTAAAAAACGAAAAATAATTATATAAAGGAGAAATGATATGAAGGTTTATAACACATTAACCAGACAAAAGGAAGAATTTGTACCTCTTGAGCCGGGAAAAGTTAAAATGTATGTCTGCGGACCTACAGTATATGACTATATCCATATAGGCAATGCAAGACCTTATGTAATATTTGACACCATAAGAAGATATATGGAATACAAGGGCTATGAAGTAAACTATGTACAGAATTTTACAGATGTAGATGATAAAATTATTAAAAAAGCTAATGCCGAAGGTGTTGACTCAAAGGTAATCTCTGAAAGATATATTGAAGAGGCAAAAAAGGACGCCGAAGGTCTTAATGTTGAGCCTGCCACAAAGAATCCTAAAGTAACAGAGGAAATGGATGAGATCATTGAAATGATAAAAACTCTTATTGAAAAAGGTTATGCTTATGAAGTTAACGGCAGTGTATTTTACGATACAAAAGCCTTTGCAGACTATGGGAAACTTTCAGGCAAGAATATTGATGACCTTGAAGCAGGTGCCAGAATTGCCGTAGACGAAAGCAAGAAAAATCCTATGGACTTTGTACTCTGGAAACCTAAAAAGGAAGGTGAGCCTTACTGGGAATCTCCATGGGGACAGGGCAGACCTGGCTGGCACATTGAGTGTTCAGTAATGGCTAAAAAATATTTAGGCGATACAATTGATATCCACGCAGGGGGCGAAGACCTTATTTTCCCTCATCATGAAAATGAAATTGCTCAGTCTGAAGCTGCAAACGGAAAGCCATTTGCAAAATATTGGCTTCATAACGGCTTTATAAATGTAGATAATAAAAAAATGAGTAAATCTCTCGGAAACTTCTTTACATTAAGAGAAATTGTTGAGCATATTCCATATGATGTTGTAAGATTTTTCATATTAAGCGGTCATTACAGAAGTCCTATCAACTTTTCAAGAGAGCTTATGGAAGCGGCAGGAGCAGGTCTTGACAGAATAAAGAATGCTTACAAGTCCCTTTTATTTATGGAAAGCAAGGCTCAGGGCACAATGACTGAAGATGAAAAGAAACTTAACGAAGAAGCCGATAAATTCAGAGTTGAATTTGAAAGAGCAATGGATGATGACTTCAACACAGCAGATGCCGTAACTGCCATATTTGAAATTGCTAAGTTTGCAAACGTAAATGTAAATGAAAACTCTTCTAAGGAATTTGTTACAGCAATAAGAGAAAAAATGCTTATGCTCTGCAATATTCTGGGAATAAAGCCACAGGATGAATTAAAAGCAGAACAGATCTCAGCCGATGAAGTGGAGGCACTTATTGCAGAGAGAACTGCTGCAAAGAAAGCAAAGGACTTTGCCCGTGCCGATGCCATAAGAGATGAATTAAACAGCAAGGGCGTAGTTATTGAAGATACAAGAGCAGGAGTTCGCTGGTCTTATAAATAAGGTGAAATATGGAACTTTTTAAAAATATTAACGCTGATCCCAAAACGCTGAATTCCCTTGCCCTTGCCTTCATTGGCGACACAATATTTGACCTTCTCACAAGAGGAATGATACTTGCAGAAGGCAACGCTCCCGTAAATATGATGCACAAAAAAGCAAAATCAATTGTCAATGCAACATCTCAGTCAATAATGTACAGTGCAATCGAAGATATACTTACGGAAGAAGAACTTGCAGTTATGAAAAGAGGCAGAAATGCCAAAAGTCATACATCAGCAAAAAATCAATCCATAGTTGACTACAGAAGAGCAACAGGCATAGAAGCACTTTTCGGCTATCTTTATCTTAAAGGGGAATATAACAGAATAGAGGAACTTTACAGCATAGGTTTAAATTCTATACCGAAAGGAAACAAAGATGAAAAGACAAGATAACAGACGAAGCAAAATGAAAAAGGAAAGGCGTCCTGAAAGAAAGGATTTCCGCAGCCGTGACAGCAGAGCAAACAAATATGAGGATAACTCAGCCTTTGAAGAAGGTCTGCAGCTGGAAGGCAGAAACCCTGTAATGGAAGCCTTAAATCACGATAAGCCAATTGATAAAATTATTGTAAAAAAAGGCGGAATTGAGGGTACACTAAAAGTAATAGTTGCAAAGGCAAGAGAAAAGGGAATCATAGTTCAGGAAGTTGATAAAGAAAAAATGGCTCTTATTTCCAAAAGCAACAACAATCAGGGTGTAGTTGCCCTCTGCCCTGCCCATGAATACTGTGAGCTTAGTGATATTATTGAAAATGCAAGAAATAAGGGAGAAGATCCTTTTATTATCGTATGCGATGAAATAACAGACCCTCACAATCTTGGAGCAATTATACGAACAGCAGATGCGGTAGGTGCCCACGGTGTTGTCATTCCAAAGAGAAGAGCCGTTGGACTTACAGCCATTGTAAGCAAAACATCAGCAGGTGCTCTTGAATTTGTTCCCGTTGCCAGAGTGACAAATATGGCAAGAGCCATAGACGAACTTAAAAAGGAAAACATATGGGTAGCCTGCGCCGATATGGATGGAAAGGAATATTTTAATTCCGACTTAAAAGGACCTATCGCCCTTGTTATAGGAAGTGAAGGCACTGGTGTAAGCGAGCTTGTTAAGAAAAAATGCGACTTTACAGTAGGTATTCCAATGTACGGGAACATAGGCTCACTTAACGCAAGCGTGTCAGCAGGACTTATAATGTACGAAGTTGTAAGACAAAGAAAATTTCAGTAAAATATCGGCACCCATATTTTTACAGTGCCGGCATTAGCCTTGCGCCAGTCAATTATTTGTAGGGGCGAGCATTGCTCGCCCGCAATATAAAAAAACTAAAAAGGAGACGATAAAATGGCAGACTGCAGTTCATGTCCGTCACACGGAAAGTGCGGCAACGACAGCGGAAAATGCGGAATTGAAAACAACCCTCTTAACAAAGTTAAGAATATAATCGGTGTAATGAGCGGTAAAGGCGGTGTTGGAAAATCAACGGTTTCAGCCTTCCTTGCCAAGGAGCTTGCAAAAAAAGGCTATAAGGTAGGACTTCTTGATGCGGATATCACAGGTCCAAGTGCCTGCCGCCTTATGGGACTTACAGGCAAAAGAGCCTTTGCCGAAAACAATCTTATTATACCTGTTGAAAACGAGGACTGCATAAAGGTATTGAGCCTTAATCTTATGCTCCCCGATGAAAACCAGCCTGTAGTGTGGAGAGGTGCGATGCTTTCAAACTGTGTAAAGCAGTTCTGGGTTGAAGCACTCTGGGGCGAACTTGACTATCTTATTGTGGATATGCCTCCGGGAACAGGAGATATTTCCCTTACAGTAATGCAGAGCATACCTTTAAGCGGTATTGTTATGGTAAGCATACCTCAGGATATGGTCAATATGATAGTATCAAAGTCAATCAATATGACTAAGATGCTTAATGTACCAATACTGGGACTTGTTGAAAATATGAGCTATATCATATGCCCTCACTGCGGAGAAAAAATCAAAATATTTTCAGGTGAAAACACTGATGAATTCCTTAAGGAAAACAACATCACACTTCTCGGCGAACTTCCTACAGACGTAACCGTATCAGGCATGGCAGATAACGGATACAGCAATATAAGAGCAGAAATAGCTGAGGAATTTGAAAAAATTACAGACAATGTAATTGCCGCTTTAAATAAATAAGACTGAAAGCTTTCGGAAATACTCCGAAGGCTTTTATTTTTATACGGCTTAAAAATTTATTCATCCTATGAGTGCGTTGTGCGAAATAATTTAGGCGTTGTGTTATAAATTTTTTTAAACACCCGGTAAAAGGAACGTATACTGTTAAAGCCACTTTCATAACATATATCTGTTATACTCATTTCTGTATGAGTTAATAATCCCATAGCGTGTTCTGCTCTTAGGCGATTTAATAGATCAGTAAATGAACAGGAAAAATTCTCATGTAAAACATGGGAAATATAGTATTTATTATATCCCAGAGCATTTGACAATTGAGAAAGTGTCAGATTTTCAGTAAAATGTAAATTCATATATTCATCAATCATCTCATAAATAGTTGGAACTTTAGTTTCTTTTTCCTTAAGTCCAAGAGCTGGCAAAAGCTTTCCTAATAAAATATAGAGATAACCTTTTATAAGTCGTGTATCCTGTTTTTTCTCTTTAATTGACAAAATACGATTCATTATTTCACCAATCTCTTGAGACAGTTCAGAAAAAGATAAGAAAGGTGAACTTGATATATTGTATAAAATTTCCGGATAATAATCACTAATGCTGTCAACAGATACAATTAGCATAATCGCTTTAGAAAAAACAGGAGTTTTTGTTTCATGAGATAAATAAGGAAATACACAGGCTAACATACCTTTTTTTAATATGCAGCTCTGTTTTCCAATAGTCATTTCAAGTTCACCATCAAGAATATAAAATATTTCTAATTCCTTGTGCAAGTGAAAAGGAAACTGGTTATTATTTGTTGTTTTTATGGTTATTTTTTCATCTCGTTTCTGAAAAATCATAACAATGCTCCTTAAATGAAAAAGTCTGTTTAATAATATTTTTTATAATAGTATATCAACAATCGCAATATATGGCAAGAAATTATTAATGATTAGTCATATAAAGCTCTATTTAAAAGTGTATAATGTAATCATTAATATAAAATGTAAAGCTTACATAGCTTCAAACAGGAGGGAAATATAATATGTCAAATATTTGGAATGCTGATAATGGAGACGGTACTTATACTAACCCAATTCTTTATGCTGATTATTCAGACCCGGATGCAATACGAGTTGGTGAAGATTATTTTATGATTTCATCAAGTTTTTGTAATTCACCGGGGCTGCCGATTCTGCATTCAAAAGATTTGGTAAATTGGGAAATTATCAATTATGTACTGCCTGCTATCCCGGAGGAGCGTTATGAAAAACCTATACACGGCTGTGGCGTATGGGCTCCGGCTATTCGTTATCATAACGGGATTTATTATGTATGCTTTCCGATGCCTGATGAGGGTATTTATATGACTACTGCCACAGACCCTTATGGCGAATGGTCAGTACCCGTTAATATAAGACCGGGAGCCGGCTGGATCGATCCCTGTCCATTTTGGGATGAAGACGGAAAGGCATATCTTGTTGCAGGTGTGGCAAAGAGCCGTATTGGATATAAAAGCGTATTGTATATGGTTGAAATGCAGCCTGACGGAATGGGGCTTATCGGTGAAGAAATAAAAATATTTGATGGTAATGAAAACGGTCAGAACACAATAGAAGGTCCTAAGCTATACAAGAGAAATGGCTGGTACTATATTTTTGCTCCTGCAGGCGGAGTAAAGACGGGCTGGCAGACAGTACTTCGTTCTCGAAATATATTTGGTCCATACGAATATAAAGTTGTAATGCGTCAGGGAAATGAAGATGTCAACGGACCTCACCAGGGTGCTTGGGTTGATACAGTAACCGGCGAGGATTGGTTTATTCATTTTCAGGATGTATATGGAGCCGGACGAATTACGCATTTACAGCCAATGAAATGGAAGAATGACTGGCCGGTAATCGGAGTTGCTAAAGGTAATAATGACTTCGGCGAACCTGTGAAGCACTACAGAAAGCCAAATGTTGGCAAAGATCATAATGAATTGACAGAGCCTAAAACATCAGATAATTTTAGAGATAAATGTCTTGGACTTCAATGGCAGTGGAATGCAAATAGCAAGGCCGAATGGTATTCTTTTTCTGATTATGGTCTTGTTTTAAATGCTGTAAAAAAGGACAGTGTATATGGAGATGTACCTAACCTACTCCTACAAAAGTGGCCTGCACCTGAATTTTCATCAATAACAAAGCTTGACTTATCTGGGTTAACTTTAGGAGATGAGGCTGGAGTTATTTCAATGGGAATGGAATATGGGCTTGTTTCTTTTCTGAGAGATAAAGATGAGATCAGAGTTATTTCTGTAAAAGGCAAACAGAAATTTGGCAAAATATTGGTAGAAAGCACAGAGGAAAAGCGCAAAGAACTTGAAGTATTATCACAGAATACTAAATTTGTGTACATAAAATATTTGGTGGAGCGCATAGGTTACAGAGACATAAGCGAGGAAGAAAAAAATTTACCAACAGAAATGGTAAAAATTTTATATAGCCTTGACGGGATTTCATATAAGTCTGCAATAGAAATGCTATCTGTTCCGGGAAGATGGGTTGGTGTTAAAAGCGGAATGTTCTGCCTTTCTTCAAAAGATAATTCAACAGGTAAAGTAACTGTTGACTATGTTAAATATAGCAAAGTACATCATAATACAATAAACAAAGATTTTTCTCTTATCCCTCAGTAGTAAGAGTTGGTCACGCTATCACAGATTCATATTGTCTGAATCTACTTGTGTGACATAATATTAAAACATTTAATTCCAATAATTATTGAAATTTTTTTGCAGCAGTTATATATAGCGGTTAATATGCTTGTTTTGGAAGTTATTGCGAAACGATATCTAGCCATTGCCGGTATACATACACAACCATTTGAAAAGCATACAGCGTAAATACATTGCAAAAAATTATTTTTTCATTGACAATATATTCCAAAAAATATATAATAGTTTTAGATGAATATGTTGCAGGGGTACCATTTATGGTTGAGAAATACCCTTTGAACCTGACGGTTAACACCGTGGTAGGGAGCAGATCGTTTCAGCGCTTGCTTTCTGCAGGCGCTTTTTTCCTGCGGTATTCATTAATATAAATTTTGGAGGACTGATATGAGAAATTACGCAACTCAAATGGATGCCGCTAAAAAAGGTATTATTACAAAAGAAATGGAAACAGTGGCAAAAAAGGAATACAAAACTCCCGAGGAAGTAAGAGACCTTGTTGCAAAAGGTGTTGTATGTATTCCCGCAAACATTAACCATACTTCTTTAGACCCTGAAGGTATCGGTATGGGTATGAGAACAAAGATCAATGTAAACCTTGGTATTTCAGGTGACTGCAAAGACTACACAATGGAAATGAACAAGGTAAAGATGGCGATTGAATACGGTGCCGAAGCAATTATGGACTTAAGCAATTACGGAAAGACAAATACTTTCAGAAAAGAACTTGTTGCAATGTCTCCCGCAATGATAGGTACAGTGCCTATGTATGATGCTATCGGCTATCTTGAAAAAGATCTTATGAAGATAACTGCACAGGAATTTCTTGAAGTTGTAGAGGCTCACGCTAAGGAAGGTGTTGACTTTATGACAATACATGCAGGTATCAACAGAAGAACCGTTGAAGCCTTTAAAAGAGACGGCAGAATGATGAACATAGTTTCAAGAGGCGGTTCACTCCTCTTTGCATGGATGGAAATGACAGGCAATGAAAATCCTTTCTTTGAATACTATGACGATGTTCTTGAAATACTTAGAAAGTACGATGTTACAATATCTCTCGGTGACGCATTAAGACCCGGATGTATTGACGATGCATCTGATGCAGGTCAGATCTCAGAGCTTATTGAACTTGGTTATCTTACAGAAAGAGCATGGGCTAAGGATGTTCAGGTAATGGTAGAAGGTCCCGGACATATGGCTATGGACGAAATCGCAGCCAATATGAAACTCCAGAAAAGACTTTGCCACAATGCACCTTTCTATGTTTTAGGCCCTATTGTAACAGATATTTTCCCGGGATATGACCACATCACATCAGCTATAGGCGGAGCTATTGCAGCAGCAAACGGTGCAGACTTTCTCTGTTATGTTACTCCTGCAGAGCATTTAAGACTGCCTGATGAAAATGATGTTAAGGAAGGTATAATTGCAAGTAAAATAGCAGCTCATGCAGCAGACATTGCAAAGAAACTTCCTCACTCAAGGGATAAGGATAACGAAATGGCTTATGCAAGACACAGACTTAACTGGGACAAAATGTTTGACATAGCCGTTGACGGCAAGAAAGCAAGAGAATATTACGAAAGTGTTCCTCCTGCTGAAAGACATACATGCTCAATGTGCGGCAAAATGTGTGCCGTAAGGACTACAAATATGATCCTTGCAGGCAAAAAGGTTGAATTCTGCGAAGAAGACGGCAACTGCTGACAATCAAAGCTATATTACATAAAAAAGACAGTATCTCATAGTCACTGATACTGTCTTTTTTGTATTTAATTTATTCTTCAGTTGATATTTTTATGCCTCTGTGTTCTATAGGCGTTGAAAAAACTATCTGGGTACTTGTCCTTCCGAACTGCTGGAGCTGTCCTATAAACACATCAAGAGCAACAGTGCTTGGAAAGGCAACCTTTAAAAGCATACTGTAATCTCCTGTTACACAGTTACACTCCAGGACATTGGGAACATTACTTATCCAGGGGTAAAAGTCCTTTTTCTGTACAGGCTCCATTTCAAGATTAATAAAGGCTGTGATATGGTATCCAAGCTGTTCCTTATCAACCATAGCCGTATATCCCTTAATTATGCCCTGCTTTTCAAGATGTTCAATTCTGGTTGACACCGCAGGTGAAGATAAAAAAACTTTTTCTGCAATTGTTTTAAGTGGAGTTCTTGCATTTTCCTGGAGCATATCCAGTATCTGCATGTCTATACTGTCCATTATGAAATCTCCTTTTGGTTAATTAAATTAAGCTTTTTATTATTTTAACACATAAATTTAAGAATGTCCACCTAAAAAAGTAAATATTTTAAGTTATGATTGTAAAAATGTTAATTAAATTTTATGTAGATATTTGATAGTAAAGTGTAGTATAATGGATATACGGAGGTGTTATTATGTCTGAAAATTTAACACTGCTTACTGACTTGTACGAACTTACAATGATGCAGGCATATTTTAAAAACAAGAATAAAAATGAAACGGTTGTATTTGATGCTTTCTACAGGGAAAATCCTTTTGGAAGCGGTTACGCAATATGCTGCGGTATAGAACAGCTTGCAGAATATATTAAAAACCTTCACTTTGATGAGAGTGATATAAGTTATTTAAGGAGTCTCGGGACCTTTGATGAAGATTTTATAGAATATCTTGAAAATTTCAAATTCAGCGGAGATATTTATGTCATACCTGAAGGCAGCGTTATTTTCCCGAGAGAACCAATAGTAAAAGTTATCGCTCCTATTATGGAGGCACAGCTCATTGAAACTGCCCTTCTTAATATTGTAAACCACCAGAGCCTTATTGCAACAAAGGCATCAAGGGTATGCTATGCAGCACAGGATGACGGTGTAATGGAATTTGGTCTCAGAAGAGCTCAGGGACCCGATGCAGGCACATACGGTGCAAGAGCTGCCGTTATAGGTGGCTGTAACGGAACAAGCAATGTACTTGCAGGAAAGCTTTTTGACATTCCCGTAAAAGGTACCCATGCTCACAGCTGGATAATGAGCTTTGAAGATGAATATACAGCCTTTAAGGAATACGCAAAGCTTTATCCCAATGCCTGTACACTCCTTGTAGATACCTATGATACTCTTAAATCAGGTGTTCCCAATGCCATAAGAGTATTTAAGGAAATGAGAGATGAAGGTATCGAGCTTAAAAATTACGGTATCCGCCTTGACAGCGGTGACCTTGCATATCTTTCTAAGGAAGCAAGAAGAATGCTTGATGAGGCAGGTTTTGAAACTGCCGTAATATCCGCTTCAAACGATCTTGACGAATATCTCATTGAAAGTCTTAAGCTCCAGCAGGGGGCGGAGATAACATCATGGGGCGTAGGAACACACCTTATAACAGCAAAGGACTGCCCTTCCTTCGGCGGTGTGTACAAGCTTGCAGCAATAATGAAAGACGGAGAATTTATACCAAAAATCAAGTTATCGGAAAATACCGAAAAGGTTACAAATCCCGGAAATAAGAAAATAATAAGGGTTTACGAAAAGAAACATAACAAAATAAAAGCAGACCTTATATGCCTTAATGACGAAAACTTTAATGAAAAGGATGATTTAACTCTCTTTGATCCTAAAGAGCCCTGGAAAAAAACAGTTATGAAAGCAGGAACCTATACTTTAAGTGAACTCATGGTTCCTTTATTCATTAAAGGTGAGTATGTGGGAGAGAAAAAGGCTGTTATGGATATAAGAGAATACTGTATGCAGGAACTTGACACACTCTGGAATGAAACAAGACGTCTTGTAAACCCTCATAATGTATATGTGGATTTGTCCCAAAAGCTTTATGACATAAAAATACAGCTTTTAAAGGATATGGGGAGGTAATATGAAATATATATTGTTTGACCTTGACGGTACAATAACGGATTCACAGGAAGGAATTAAAAATTCAGTTGAATATGCACTTAAACACTTTAACATAGAGGTTAATGACAGAGCCGAGCTCAATAAATATATAGGTCCCCCTCTTCGTCAGTCCTTTATGGAATTTGCAGGACTTAGTGAAGCAGATTCCCATACAGCCATGACAAAATACAGAGAATATTACGGACCAAAGGGTATATTTGAAAACAAAGTTTATGATGGTATACCCGAACTTTTGAAAAAATTAAAAACCGAAGGCAAAAAAATAATACTTGCAACTTCCAAGCCGTGGATATATGCAGAAATTATACTTGAACACTTTGGTTTGAAGAAATATTTTGATTTTGTTGCAGGCAGTGAATTAAATGGCGTAAGAACAAAGAAAGCTGATGTTATCGCATATGCTGTCGAGAAATATAAAATACCTGTTTCCGATGCTGTAATGGTTGGCGACAGGGAGCATGACATATCAGGTGCAAAGGAAAATAATATAAAAACAATAGGTGTTCTCTACGGTTTCGGAAGCAGACAGGAGCTGGAATCGGCAGGAGCCGATTACATAGCAGAAAATGTTGAAAACATATATGATTATGTTGACCTGTAAATACAATTGTAGTACTATATAGATAACAATTAACATTCGGGAGGATAATAATATGAAAATTTTAGTATGCGGCGGTGCCGGTTATATAGGCAGCCATACAGTTTATGAATTAATAGAACAGGGACATGATGTAGTTGTTGCGGACAACCTCTGCAAAGGTCATAAAGCTGCTGTTCACAAAGATGCAAAGCTTTATGTAGGTGACCTGAGAGATTCCGAATTTCTTGACAAAGTTTTTGCCGAAAATAAAATTGACGCTGTTATTGATTTTGCTGCCTTTTCTCTTGTAGGCGAAAGCTGTTCGGAACCTTTAAAGTATTTTGACAACAATGTCTATGGTACTGTCAGACTTCTGGAAGCTATGGTAAGAGCAGGAGTTAAGAAAATCGTATTTTCATCAACTGCCGCTACATACGGCGAGCCTGAAAATATTCCGATACTTGAGAGCGACAGAACACTGCCTACAAATCCCTACGGTGAAACAAAGCTTACTGTTGAAAAGATTTTAAAGTGGAGCGATGCGGCTTACGGGATCAAGTATGTAGCCCTCAGATATTTTAATGCGGCAGGAGCTCATATAAGCGGTGAGATCGGTGAGGACCATACTCCCGAAACTCATTTAATACCTATTATAATACAGGCAGCACTGGGTAAGAGGGAAAAGATTGCCATGTTCGGCGATGATTACCCTACCCCCGACGGTACCTGCGTAAGAGATTATATACATGTAACAGACCTAGCAGATGCTCATATCAAGGCTATTGAAAAACTTTTCAGAGATGAAACTAGTGCAATTTACAATCTTGGAAACGGCAAGGGTTTCAGTGTAAAGGAAGTCGTTGAGGAAACAAGAAGAGTAACAGGCAAAGAAATAAAGGCTGTTGTTGAAGGCAGACGTCCCGGAGATCCGTCCACACTTATTGCTTCCAGCGAAAAGGCAATACAGGAGCTTGGCTGGAAACCAAGATTTAATACACTGACACAGATCATTGAAACCGCATGGAAATGGCATCAGTCCCATCCTGACGGATATGGTGATAAATAATTTTAATAAATATTGTCAACCTGCTGACCCGGTATGTTACCCCTATTTTAACGATACTTTATGTTATCTTGCATAACAAAAAGGAAAGCTGATTATGAAAGTTGAAATAAGAGAATGCAGGCTTTCAGACTGCAATGATATTTATGAACTTAATAAAAATGAAATGGGCTATGACTATCCCTGTGAAGATACTTATAAAAAGCTGATAAAGCTTATAAAGAGTAAAAGTGATAAAATCTTTGTGGCTGTATCCGACAACAAGACAATAGGATATATACATATAAACGATTACGAAAGCATATATGCCCCTCCCATGAAAAACATAATGGGAATAGCTGTTGCCGAAAAATATAAAAGACAAGGTATAGGCAGAAAATTAATGAATGAAGCCGAAAATTGGGCAAAGGATACGGGAGCTTATGCAATAAGACTTGTTTCCGGAGCAGAAAGGAAAGGAGCTCATGAATTTTATTACAGCTGTGGTTTTGAGAAAACAAAGGAACAGCTTAACTTAAAAAAGAAGTTGCACCAAGACCCACAATAAAATATTGCAATTTAAGCACTATTTAAAAACAGGGCGATTAAGCCTCATTCAGCCCTAACCGCCCTGTTTTATAATATTTTAAATTCCCTTTATTCTTTCGGCTATTCTCCTGTACCCGTTCATAACAAACCTTAAAACAGTTTCTCTCCTGACACGCATATTTATGTTTTCTATTATTTCCCTGACTGTTTCCTCTCTTATTTCAGGTATATATTTAATAAGCTCTCTGTCATATTCCATAAGTTCTGTAAATAAGTCTATAAATACATCTTTTTTTCTCTCCGTATTACCGGGATATCCTCTTGATATCAGAGCCATATTATTGTCAAAATTAGGTGCAAGAGAAATTATGCTGCCATCTTCGGCATTTCTTAACAAACCGAAATTAAAAGTATGCCTGTCGGGATTAGCAGTAACAGTATCCATAAATATAATTCTGACATAATCACCTATAGTATGGGGAGCCAGTATTTTAAGCCTTTTAACAGTTTCAATATAATCCTCATCCTCACCCATAAAACTGTAAGCAGGTTCAAAATTTACCTGACCGCTGTTTGTAAAATCTTTTGTCTTAACGCATTTACTTCCCTTTATATACAAAGCCATATTAAAACCAAGTTTTTTGCCAAGTTCACTTATAAATATTTCACTGAACTGCTGCTTAATATCGGCAGCCTTGTACATCCACCATTCACCGTCAATAAGCTTCCAGCACTTTTCAAAGCTTCCTATGTTTGTAAGTTCCGGGGTTCTGGTTTTCTGACTTGCCAAAGCCTTATTAAAGCTGTCATAATTTCCTCTGAGTGCAAGGTCTGAAAAAAAGTCATCACCAAATCTTACATCAGCATATTTCAAATCACTTCCCACAGGCTTTACCCAATAGCTGTCAGTGATAGTTACAGCATTTACGCTTATTACACAGCTTATATCATCACGCTCCAAAAGCCTCAGTGCCTTTTTAAGAAGTCTTGAATTAGCTCTGTGATAATCAATGGCACGCATTTCAAGCCAGTGCCAGACATTGCCTGTATTAAGCAAATACAGAGGACAAATTGATTTGTCAATTATTTTAAATTTGTTGTCTTTCCATTCTGCCCCGATCCTGTCACGGCACATAATATATAGATCCACAATAAGCCTCCTTTGTATCTGTATACTCCACTTTTGATAATTATATCATAGCCTGCACATTATAATCAACCGATTTTACCGTATATTACACCATGATCCTATAAAATTCCTTTTTCTTTTTTTATTATTTTACACAGATTTAACAAATTTTAATGAAAAACAAATATTTCATTCAGTATTTTTTATAGGGTTTTTATATAAATTCATTAAATAATTATTGATTTTGTGTCTATTTTATAGTATTATAGTATTAGGTAAATAATAATTTATAAATGGAGGTTTATCCAATGGAAAAATTAAACAGACAACTTTTAACAAATGGCTTTAAATTCAATGATGATTTAGCAATGGGCAGTGTTGCCGCTAAGCGTCCCGAGAAAGTTATTCAGTTTGGTGAAGGTAACTTCCTTCGTGCATTTGTAGACTATATGTTTGATGAGATCAATGCACAGGGCTTATTTGACGGCGGAATTACACTTATTCAGCCAATTCCCGGCGGAGATTTCTTAAGAAACATACTTAACGAACAGGAAGGTCTTTACACTCTTATTGCAAGAGGCCGTGAAAACGGTGAAAAGGTAGTTTCAAAGAGACTTATCACTTGTGTAAACAGATGTATCAACCCTTATGTTGATTTAGATACATATAACGAATGCGCAAAGAACCCTGAACTCAGATTTGTAGTTTCAAACACTACTGAAGCAGGTATTGCATGGAAGGAAGAAGAAATGATCACAACTGAACCACAGGATTCTTTCCCTGCTAAGGTTTGTAACTTCTTATATGTAAGATTTAAGGAATTTAACGGTGATAAGAGCAAAGGTCTTGTTTTCATTCCTTGTGAGCTTATTGATGACAACGGTAAGACATTAAAGAAGTATGTATTAAAGCATGCTGAAAACTGGAATCTCGGTGCTGACTTTATTGACTGGATCGAAACAGCTTGTGTATTTACAAGCACACTTGTAGACAGAATAGTTACAGGTTATCCTCGTGACGAAGCTAAGGAATTATGTGAAGAGTTCGGCTATGAGGACAACGCTATTGACACAAGTGAAATTTTCCATACTTGGGTTATTGAAGGTCCTGCTGAACTTGAAAAGGAACTTCCTTTCCCTGCTGCAGGTCTTAAGGTTATATTCACTCCTGATGTTAAGCCTTATAAGAAGCGTAAGGTTAGAATTCTTAACGGTGCTCACACTTGTTCAGTACTTGGTGCTTATCTTGCAGGCTATAATTTTGTAGGCGAAGTAATGGCAGACGAGCTCTTCTATTCTTACCTTGAAAAGGCTCTTAACGAAGAGATCATTCCTGCAATTACAAGCGAAGAGCTTACACATGAGGATTTAAAGAGCTTTGCAGACGCTGTATTTGACAGATTTAAGAATCCGTTTATCAAGCATAAGCTTCTTGATATTTCTCTTAACTCTACATCTAAGTTTGAAGCTCGTGTACTTCACACTATTCAGGAATACTATGCACAGAAGAATGAACTTCCTAAGGTTCTTACATTCTCATTTGCTGCATACCTCGCTTTCTATCGTGGTACTGAGATAAGAGACGGCGCTTTGATCGGTCACAGAGGCGACGAAGAGTACCCAATCAAGGACGATGCTGCTGTTCTTGAATTCTACAAGAATGCATGGACAGGCGTTGATGTTACTGATAAGGCTGCTGTTGCTGACCTTGTTAAGAAGGTTTGCGGTAACAAAGACTTCTGGCTTGGAAGCGATCTTAACACAGAATTAGGCAACTTCCCTGAGGTTGTTACAGATCACTTATACAACATTCTTAACAACGGTGTTGTATCAGAAGTTAAAAATGTTATGGCATAAGGCATAATTTATATTTAATAAAAACATTCCAATAACTCAAACACGGAGGATAATATGAATACAAACAATGCTATTAAAATAAATGATAATGATAACGTTGTTGTAGCCCTTCGCAATATCACTGCCGGTGAAGAAATATTCGGTGTAAAGGCAGCTGAGAATATCGACAGGGGTCATAAAATGGCCCTTGTTGACATTAAAGAAGGCGAAAACATTGTTAAGTATGGCTATCCGATCGGTCATGCAACAACAGATATTAAAGCAGGTCAGTGGGTCCACACTCACAATACAAAGACTAACCTTTCAGGTCTCCTTGAATACAGCTATAATCCACATTTAAAGGATATTCCTGTAACAAGAGAATCCACTTTTATGGGTTATGTTCGTAAAGACGGCTCTGTAGGTATCAGAAATGAAATATGGATCGTAAATACTGTAGGCTGTGTAAACAGAATTTCAGAAGCAATTGCAAAGGAAGCCAACAAGAGATTTGCAGGCAGAACTGACGGTATATTTACATTTACTCATCCTTTCGGATGTTCACAGTTAGGTTCTGACCATGAAAACACACAAAAATTCCTTGCAGGTATGGTAAGACATCCAAATGCAGCAGGTGTTCTTGTATTAAGCCTTGGCTGTGAAAACAACAACTTAAATGAATTCAAGAAAGTCCTCGATAAAGACGGATACGACGAAGAAAGAGTTAAGTTCCTGATTTGTCAGGAGCAGGAAGATGAAGTTGAAGCTGCTTTAGCTGAAATCGAAAAGCTTGTAGAATATGCTGAACAGTTCAAGCAGGAGCCTTGCCCTGCTTCAAAGCTTGTTATTGGCTTAAAGTGCGGTGGTTCCGACGGCTTATCAGGTATTACAGCTAATCCTCTTATAGGAAGAATTTCCGATATTATGGTTGCTCATGGCGGCACAACAATTCTTACAGAAGTTCCTGAAATGTTCGGTGCTGAAACTATTCTTATGAACAGATGTGAAACACCTGAACTTTTTGACCAGACTGTTGATTTGATTAATAATTTCAAGTCTTATTTCATAAGATATAATCAGGAAGTTTATGAGAACCCTTCACCGGGAAACAAGAAAGGCGGTATCACTACTCTTGAGGACAAGTCTTTAGGCTGTACTCAGAAAGGCGGTACTTCAAATGTTAAGGGCGTTCTTGATTACTGTGAAAAGGTATCCGCTCCGGGACTTAATCTTTTAAGAGGACCGGGTAATGATATTGTTGCTATTTCAGGTCTTATGGCATCAGGCTGTCATATCATACTCTTCTCAACAGGAAGAGGTACACCTGTAGGTGCTCCTGTACCAACGATCAAGATCGCAACCAACTCAGAACTTGCTAAGAGAAAGGCTAACTGGATCGACTGGAATGCAGGCAGACTTGTTGAAGACAAAGATATGGATTCCTACGCAGAAGAATTCTTCCAGTTCATACTTGATGTAGCATCAAAGAAGCAGAGAACAAAGAACGAAATAAATGACTACAGAGAAATTTCTATTTTCAAAGACGGTGTAACACTTTAAAGTAAATTTAAACTGTTTCTGTATTTATCAAAGAGGGGGTATACAATGCCATGATAAAATGACATTGTTCTCCCCCTCTCCTGAATAAATTTTACAAAATAAATTACACAAATACGGAGGAAATTTAAAATGGGTTTTATTGATGAAAACTTTTTATTAAAAACTAAAACTGCACAGAAATTATTCCATGACTATGCAAAAGCACAGCCTATATATGATTTCCATTGTCATCTTAATCCACAGGAAATTTATGAAAATAAGAACTTTGAAGATATTTCAGATGTATGGCTTGGCGGCGACCACTATAAGTGGAGAGCAATGCGTTCTTTAGGTGTACCTGAGGAAGAAATCACAGCTAAGGATGCAGACAAGCTTAATAAGTTTGTCAGATGGGCTGAAACTATTCAGTATGCTATCGGCAACCCATTATATCACTGGACACATCTTGAATTACAGAGATACTTTGGTATCTATGAGCCATTAACAAAGGACAATGCTGTTGAAATTCATGACAAAATAAATGAAATGCTTGCTCAGCCCGATTTCAGAGTAAGAGAACTTATCGTAAAGTCAAATGTTAAGGCAATCAACACAACTGACGATCCTGCCGATTCATTAGAGTGGCATAAGAAGATAGCAGCAGATGAAGACAGATTTAAGGTATATCCTGCATGGAGACCTGACAAGGCTCTCAACATTGATTCACCTGCTTATGCTGATTATATCAAGACTCTCAGCAAGGCTGGCGGCAAGGATATCAAGACATTTGATGACTTAAAGTCTGTTCTTTTAGACAGAATGGATTTATTTGATGAGTTAGGATGCCGTGCTTCTGACCATGCTTTCACTTATGTACCTTTCAACAAGGCTACTGATGCCGAAGTTGATGCAATTATTGCAAAGGCACTTTCAGGTGAGATCCCATGCAAGGACGAGGCTGAAAAGTACAGAACAGCTCTTATGTTATTCTTAGGCGAGCAGTATGCTAAGAGAAACTGGGCTATGGAAATTCACTTAAATATCAAGAGAGACAACAATACAAGAATGTTTGAAAAGATGGGTCCTGATACAGGCTTTGACTGTATTTCTGACTGGTCAACAGTTGAAGGACTTACAGGTCTTTTAGACGCACTGGATTACAATAACACACTTCCAAAAACATTATTATTTGCCGGTAATCCAGCAGACAATCAGGTATTCGGTACTATTCTCGGTTGTTTCCAGGGACCTGAAGCAGCTTCTAAGATCCAGTTCGGTACTGCTTGGTGGTTCAATGATAACAAGGACGGTATGGAAGCTCAGATTAAAGCTCTCGGTAATTTAGGCGTTCTCGGTAAATTTGTTGGTATGCTTACAGACTCAAGAAGTTTCTTATCTTATCCAAGACATGAATACTTCAGAAGAATACTTTGTAACATTATCGGTGAATGGATCGAAAACGGTGAATACGCTGATGATATTGAATTTGCAGGTAAGATTGTGGAAGATATTTGCTACAACAATGCTGCTAAATACTTTAATCTTGACAAATAAGTTCAATTTTAAGCAAAAGGGAAGCAGACATTCTGCTTCCCTTTTTGCTTTATGAACCGAAAGAGAATAATTCGGGCGGCGAAGCCGACTTTTTAACAAAGTTAAAAAGTTCTGAATTAAAATCACAGGCAAAATTAATCTTGATTTTGCCTGAAACAAAGGGGGTATTTTTATGAAGAAATTTTCACTTAAAAGCTTTATTACAGGTGCAGTTTTAGCATCAGCACTTATGATTCCCGTTATGTCACTTGCAGCAGGCACACAAACTGTGGAGGCGGTTCTGGGCAAAATAAAGCTCATCATAAACGGAAGTACAGTAAGTGGTGAAACTCTGCTCTACAACGGTACAACATATGTTCCTGTACGGAGTGTTGCCGATGCCATAGGCGCTGATGTAAGCTATGATGCCGGGACATATACAGCCACACTTAAAACATCTTCAAGCTCAACATACTGGGCAAACAAGGTTTATATACCGGTAACGGAAGGTGATATAGGTACAGATAAGCTTGTAATAAGTAATGTAACACCCTCTGATTTTAACTTTGAATTTTTATCAGACAATAATGTCATTATAAAAGGCACTGCCAATATATCTGATAACTATGCAGTCTGCAATGTGTCAGATATATACGGTCTTACCTTTGAAATTCATGGTGATGAAATAACTGTTGCCGAAACAGGTAAATCACAGCTATTCCCCGGAACTTCAGCAACATTTGTACACAAAACAGCTATGAACACTGCATCAAATCCTTCTGCATCTGCAGGTACAGAGGAGAACACGTATACAGATTTCAAGGCAGGCAATTATTCAAGCGGTTCATCTGCTTCCGCAAAAACCCTTATTATTACAGAGGTAACTGCCTCAACGTTTAAATATCAGGTTATTGCAGCTAACGGCACAGATGTTGTAACAGAAGGTACTGCCACAATTACATCCAAAGGCAAGGCAGAATGTAAATTTGCAGATAACTATACGATAAGCTTTACCAATTCAAAAAACAATGTAATTGAGCTTAAGGAATCAACACAAAAACTGTTTCCGTCAGGCAAAATAACATTTTATACCATCTGATTAAATTTTAAAGGGACTGTAGCAAAATACAGTCCCTTTAATTTTCTATCTTGGTACAAATCTTATCAATACAGGTACATGCTTTTTAAGGCTTTCAACAACCCTCTCAGCTTCATCAACAGTATTGTCGCATGAGAAACTGAATCTTACAGCACTGCCCCCTCTTCCGTCTATAACATAGTCCACAAGCTTTTTCTTTTCCTTAACCCTTGTAGAGCAGGCAGAGCCTGTTGCCACATAAATTTCATCATTTTCAAGGGCATGCAAAAGCACCTCACCCTTTACATTTTCAAAGCTTAAGTTAAGTATATAAGGGCTTCCGTTTTCAACATCTCCGTTTACATATACGCCCTCAAGTTCATCTGTAATTTTAAGAAGAGTATTTTTCACACTTCTTACCTTTTCAAAATTACTGTCAATATTTTTATCTGCGATCAACGCAGCCTTGCCCATAGCCGCTATTCCATAGGTATTTTCAGTTCCCGGTCTGAATCCTTTTTCCTGCCCTCCGCCAAAATGGAGATTATTAACTCTTACGCCCTTTTTAATGTACATTGCCCCTACTCCCTTTGCAGACTGTATTTTATGCCCGCTCATAGTTATAATATCGGCATTTTTACAGCTTATATGGTGCTTACAGAAAGCTTGTACACAATCACTGTGGAATATGCAATTAGGATTTTTCTTTTTTATAATTTCATATATCTTTTCAATATTCTGAACAGTGCCTATTTCATTATTTACATACATTATGCTTACAAGTATTGTATCTTCATTTACGGCTTCTTCAAGGTCATTTAAGCTTACATATCCCTTACTGTCCACATCAAGTGTTATTACTTCAAATCCTCTTTTTTCAAGCTCCTTATAACTGTCTGTTACAGAGGGATGCTCTATGCTCATTGTAATGACCCTGTTTCCTCTTTTTTTATAGGCCTCAGCCACACCAAGAATTGCAGTATTGTTAGCCTCAGTACCGCCGCTTGTAAAGTATATCTCATCGGGACTTGCCTTTATAACATCGGCAACGGCCTTTCTGGCCTTTGTGATCTCCTTTTCCACCCCAAAGCCAAGACTGTGAAGAGAAGAAGGATTTGCAAATCCACTTTTCATAAAATCATACATATATTCAATTACTTCATCAGACATTTTTGTCGTAGAAGCATTGTCAAAATAAATCAAAATTACCCCTCCAGTATATTAGAAATATTCTATTTCCAAAATTCAAATGCTCTTTCAAACAGGCAGAACCATTTATCAAGTACTTCATGATTAAATCCACCTAAATTTATTGTAAAAGTATATATCTGTGCAAAATTTAAAATGAATCCAAGTATCAATGAAATAAATAATGCTTTTGTTAGTATATTTTTAACACTTTCATTTCTGCAGTTATTATAAATGATAAATGCAATTGTTAAAGCCCCAATGAGCATCTGCCATGCGAAATCAACTTTATATCTGGCAGCATAACCGCTTTCCCATACAGAAGCTATTATAACAAAAGGTGTAACAATACATACAGCAAAAAGCAACACAGCATAAAGTCTTTTATATCTGTTTTGTGAAATTAAATATGCTTTTCTGCCATATATATATGAGAACAAGGGCAGTGCCATCCACAAAAGTCCTATTGCTGTTGAATTTGCCACAAAATAATAACCATTAGGATTAAATGTTTCAACAGTTGAAGTTATAAAAGGAAAATCGGGCACAAAACCCGGCAATGCCGCAAGATAATTATAAAAACCTATTCCTACGAAATGAGGATGATATTCAGCATTTATAAAGTCATTTATTGTGAGTGAGTATTCTATACCAAAGTCTGTTATAGAACCAAATCTCACACTATTATATATCATCTGTATAAGCCCTATAACAACATAAGGTAAAAGTGCTGCTGTAAAATATCCCGTGCATTCCTTAAGTTTTTTACCACTGCCTTTAAGTTTTAAATATCCTGCAAATATAAATATCAGAGCACATACACAGTAAACTGCAAGTGTCGGTCTGGACAATACACCAAAAGAAAACAGTACCGATGATAAGGCTAATGCTTTCCTGCTTATTTGTCCTTTACCTATAACCCCTGATTTCAAAAGGAAGTAAAAGCCCGATGTACAGAACACAAATCCCGACGTCTGTGCAATTTCGTAAAAATTAGGCGTTGGAAAGCAAAACCATATTCCCGTAATAACTTCTGACATAATAAGTCCCATCAAAACAAGACTTATTTTAGTATTTTCAAAGAATTCCTTCATGTAATTCATATAAAGCTTGTAAAGGAAATAAATTCCTAAAGCACCAAATATAAATACTGCCCACTGTGACGGGAAATAAAATCCCGTGATCATATGATAAGGCAAAAACAGTAAAAGCACAGGAGCAATTCCGTAATATGAATAATATTTTCCGTTATATAACAAGTGATCCCACTTATAGCTAATACCATCACGCTGGCTCCAGTCATATGGATTGTCAAGATTTTCAAGCTCATATGGTACATTATCTATCAAGCTTGTCTGTCCTGCTTCAAAGGCGTCTACTATTTCCTGCGTTATCTGATTCCCGGAAGTTGACTTAAAGTCATCAAATATATTTTTAAGCCCGTCTCCCCTCTGAAAAATAATAAGCGCAAAGGCTGTAATTATTAACAAGGCTGTTATAACACGAGCGATTCTCATACACAAGGCTTCATTTTCCTTAAAAGACTTTTTAAATTCCGCGGAATCACAGAACATATATTTGAGCATTATTAAAATCAATATAATACATATCCTTATTAATGAAAATCTGAAAGCTATGGGAGCATTTATATTGATTTCACTAACAGTGATCCTGTCACCGTTCTCAGGTGTAAAATGAAATCTTATCCTGCTTATTTCTCCGGATGAATTACATGGTATTGTATATGTTTTCTCACAATCATTTACAATTACAGCTTTAGCAATATTTTTACGGTACTCTCTGTTTGTAGCATCAGCATAGTCAATAAATACTTCAATCTTTTTGTTTAAATCGGAATGAGCTTTTATTTCTATTGTTCCCACTTCTCTGTCTAAGTTATTAAATTCTATAGACGCCTCGCTATTGTTGTTTGTGTGACCACCTTCAGAATCAATATTAAAATTGCTGAGTACTGCTTCATTAAAATTTAACTGACTGTATTCATAATTTTTAAAGGTAAGCTGAAAAGCATTAAAATTAAAAATAACAATTTCAAGGACAAATGATATAATTAATCCCTTAAATATCAACTCCAAAATCTTATTTTTATATTTACCAAGAATACAGGACAATAAAAATATTATAACACCTGCGCTTAAAAAGGCAAAGCAATGAAGTCTTTCTATTCCGGCATTAAATAT
This sequence comes from Candidatus Gallispira edinburgensis, assembly GCA_904395805.1. Classification (GTDB taxonomy): domain Bacteria; phylum Bacillota; class Clostridia; order Lachnospirales; family CAG-274; genus Gallispira; species Gallispira edinburgensis. Next base: position 73,921 of record CAJFNV010000045.1, read on the forward strand.
TCCTAAAATTCCCATAATCATGAAATAAACTAGTACAGCACAGTTTGCAAACAATAATATTTTCTGTTTTTTTACAAAAAGCTCGCTGTCATTGTAAAAGACATTTCCATATGAAAAACTAAGTATATATATCAATAGCAAAATATTAATAATAAAAATGAACATCATAATTTTATCTCCTAACCCTCCAGTTCATAAAGCAGTATAACAGAAGCCACAAGCCCTGCCGTTTCCGTTCTCAGTATTCTTTTTCCGAGAGTAACGGATTTAACACCCTTATCCAGTGCATATTCAATTTCGGCATTTGAAAATCCACCTTCGGGACCTATAAATACGCCTATACTCTTGCCTTTAAATTCCTTTGCAAAGCTTTTAAGTGAACTGTCTCTTTCCTTTTCATAAGGTATAACAGCCCCGTCAAGACTGCTGCCCTCATCAACTGCCTCTTTAAAATTCATTACTCTGTCTACAACGGGAATTTTTCCTCTGCCGCACTGTTTTGCAGCAGCCTCGGCAATTTTGTTCCATCTCAGTAATTTTTTATCTTCCTTGCCATCAAGCTTAACAACTGTATGCTCGGTTTTCACAGGCACGATCCTGTCAACACCTATTTCGATACACTTCTGTATAACAAGTTCCATTTTATCAGCCTTGGGCAGTCCCTGATAAAGTGTGATTTTTATATCAGGCTCATTGTCATTTGTAAATATGTCTGTTATTTTCGCCATAACATACTTTTTTGTTATTTCTGTTATTTCGCACTCATAATCTCTGCCCTCGCCGTCACATACAGTGATCATATCACCTGTTTTTGCTCTCAGCACATTCCCTATGTGATTTGCGTTTTCACCTGCGAGAGTTACAGCATGATCATTTATATCTTCACTTTTTACAAAAAACTTAGGCATTCTCTTTACTCCTTAACTGATGTAATGCAAACCCACTCATCCTTAGCAGCTGTGTTTATGACCTTAAGTCCGCACTTGTCAAGAGCCTCATATACATCCTGCATTCTGTCCTTTATAATGCCTGAAGCAATAAATACACCGCCCTTTTTAAGCTGAGCAGGCACAACAGGACTTATGGCACAGATAACATCAGCTATAATATTTGCAACGACCACATCATACTTATCATATCCGATCTCATCCTGCAAAGCCTTGTCACCTATTACATTACCGCTTGTAACATAATATCTGCTTATATCCACACCGCTTAATTCGGCATTTTCATAGGCAGTCTTTATGGCATTTTCATCTATGTCAACAGCAAAGGCAGACTTGGCACCCAAAAGAAGTGATATAATTGAAAGTATGCCGCTTCCGCAGCCTAAATCTGCAACTACAGAATTCTCATTAATGTACTTTTCAAGTTCAAGCATACAAAGCTGTGTAGTCTGATGCAATCCTGTACCGAAAACATGCCCAGGATTTATATTAAACACAACCCTGCCATCGGGAACTTCACAGTCCTCCCACACAGGTTTTATAAATATTCTTTCTCCAATAGCAAAAGGCTTATAATAGTCCTTCCATTTATTAAGCCACTCTTCATCATTAAGCTCTGACTTTGTTTCAATTGCAAGTCTGCCCAAGTCAAGTCCCGTATCTATATTTTTAAGATTGTTTACAGCCTCTCTTATATGCATCAGAATTTCTTCACCATAGGGATTATCACTTACATACACTGTAACCTTTGTTTCTCCTACCGGCTTATTTAAAAGCTCTTCATCAACATAATCCCAGTATGTAGAACTGGTTGTAAGATATTCCTTCATTTCATTGTCATCTTCAACCTGTATACCATTTATACCGCAGTCCATAAGTGCTGCCGTAACAGGTTCAATACCTTCTGTTGTAGTATATATTTTAACCTCTGTCCATTCCATTATCTGTCTCCTCCTCGGTTTAATTATTATAATAATAACACAGTCCAGTTATATTTACAAGGGTTCTGTTTTTTATAACCAGGCTCCCTTCTAAGGGAGCTGTCAGTTTAAATCAGTGCAACTGATTTGAACTGACTGAGGGTTTCCTTGCCGTTTAAAACAGCCTCCTTAAGCTCATCCCCCTCATATCTCAGCTTAAGAGAAAAGAACGGCTCATTATCCTTTATAAGTTTAAGAAAAATTTTGTCTCCTTCCCATAAATTCAGTTCAAAAAGCTTGTCCTTACTTACCCATTCCAGCTTTCCCTCATCACACTCTGTTATATTGCCTTCATATCTGTCAGCTGTATAAAGACACATATACTCCGTTGGATAATCTATTTGAATAAATGTTATAATACCTCTGAATTTATAACTTTTAAGATCAAGTCCCGTTTCTTCCTTTACTTCTCTCAACAGACATTCCTCGGGACTTTCTCCTTCCTCAAAATGTCCGCCAACACCGATCCACTTATCCTTATTAATATCATTTTTCTTTGACACTCTGTGAAGCATAAGATATTTATCATCTTTTTCTATATAACATAAAGTAGTCATTCTCATTGTATTCATTCCTCTGTAATAGTTTCTTAAGTTTTAAAATATTGAATTATATATCCAAATATGCTATTATTTACTTGGAGGTGTTTTTATGGCTGACGATTTAAACAATAATATTATAGACGAAAACCCAAAACCTGCCGATGAAGTAGTAGATGATATTCCCGAAAATGCAAAGAATATAAATGACAATAAAGCTTCATATTCATCTGTTCATGTTGAAGCAACTGTATCACCGGAAAATTCCCTTATGGGCATTTTATCTCTTGCTTTGGGAATATTTTCAGTAATTTGCTGCTGCACATTTATACCTTCCGGAATATCAGCAATAATAGGACTTATTTTGGGAATAGTTTCACTTAAAACCGATAAAGGAAGCAAAAACTTTGCAATCATAGGCATAATTCTCTGTGCAATAGGACTTGCCATATTTATAATATCAGGTGCAATTTTCGTTATAGCAGGCAGCATAAATGCAAGCTTTGAAATTCCTGCTACAATGCACTCAATGACGATGTAAAGTTTCTTAAGATATAATAGCTGAACAATACTATTATCAATACTACCCAGAAAGCCAATGCTCTGGGCAGTATTTTTTTATTGAATATTTTTTCAATAAGTCCAAGGCATATAACAGCAGCCAGTATAACAACTCCCGGATTATATTTAAATGCAGTCCATACTCTTCCCCTTAAAAGATATATAGCTGCCCTTGTACCTCCGCAGCCCGGGCAGTAAAATCCCGTCATTTTATGTATAAAACATTCGGGAATGAGTATGGTCCAGTAATCTGCCGTCATTCCAAGCAGGATCCCGAAAATAATCAGTATTACGGTTAATATCAGATATTTTTTATTCATAATATTTCCCTTAGCTTATGTAAATCTTCAATATATACAGGAGCTTTTGCCCTGTCATATATTATTGATGCAGGATGATACAGGGGAAAAATTCTTTTTCCGTTTTTTTCAGTAAGTTTTCCGTGATAATCACCTATCGAAACTTTCTGGTCCATAAGTACATTTTTAAGGGCAAAATTTCCCAGTGTAACTATAAGCTTTGGATTTACAAGTTCAATTTCCTTATGAAGCAGAGGCACAAAGAAGGCAAGTTCAGCCTTGTCTGGTGGTCTGTTCACAGGCTTGTTAGTCTTTGGACTCAGTTTAAAGGGTCTTATTTTAACCACATTTGAAATATACAGATCCTCCCTTTCAAGTCCCACTATTTCAAGAAATTCATCAAGATTTTTTCCTGCCTTTCCCACAAAAGGTCTGCCCTGCTTTTCCTCTTCTCCACCCGGAGCCTCACCTATAAGCATAATTTCGGCATTTATTTTACCGTCGCCGAAAACCACCCGCCTGTCGCCAAATATTTCCCTGCTTTCTCTTTCCATCTGTTCATTAAACTCTTTCATTTGCTTCTCCTTTCAGCATAACTACACTTGCGGCAAGTCCTGTGACAAATCCGCCTATATGCCCCCAGTTATCAACATCAGTAAATAAAAATCCGCTGAATATACCCATTATTGCAAAAATTATAACAAAATATGTATCAAATCCCTCAACCGAACGATTTTTGATCATTGTATACACAAGTATACCTGCCATTAGTCCGAATATTGCTCCAGACGCACCAACTGCATATCCTCCGTTTAACAGCATACTTAAAATTCCCGCACCTATACCCGATATCAAATACATAATAAGCATTTTTGCCTTACCATAATATTTCTCCACTCTGCTTCCAAGAATATAAAGGGATAATGAATTCCCGAGATAATGGGCAATACCTCCGTGAATAAACATATATGTAATAAGCCTGTACCATTGACCCGACATTATACCTTCCCTGTAAATGGCGCCTTCTGCAATAACTTCGTTTCTCATTCCCGAAAACAGCAGAAAAAGCTCAATTGCACCGTTTATAACAATGAGCCCCAGTGTCAGATATATATTTTTGCTTTTAATTTCACTTTTTCTCTTTTCACTGTTCTTCTGCTGAAGCACACTTATATTCTGTGAAACGGTATATTCTCCATTGTCAAATGATTCCTTTATAAGCCTGTCAAGCTCATTTACCTTGTCAGGCTGCTGTCCCTTTGCAATAAGCTTATTTTCTGTTATATCCACAGTCCATCTTATATCAATAAGGCTGTCATTATAGTCCTCAATGTCATGATCAGTAAAATCCAGCAGCTCACTGTCAGGTTTCCTGCTTACAAATACTCCTATAACAATAACCTTTTTAAGCTGAGCAAAAAAGCTGAGCACATCCTTGTAAAAGCCCTTATAGTCATACTTCCTGTCGGCATTTATTATTACAACTCCGTAAGCAATACTTCCTACCTGCTTTATAAGCCCTATATGCTCCGTATTCTCACCTATATTGCTGTTGTCATAAAAATTCGCTATAGGTCTGTATTCCGCCTCAAGAAGCTTTTCAGTAAAATTTTTTATAAAAGACATATTGTCCCCTTCCTTAGTATCTCATCAAATTTCATATTGCTGTATAACCGTATGCATCACTCATATTGTGTTTATAAACACCCTAAAGGAACTTTAAGCTCCTCACTCCTCATTCCTAACTCCTCACTCTTATGTAACTATACCAAGCATTAAATACATAAGTCCTATTCCCGGCATACCAAAAACCGATGCAAAAGCCGTAGTATATATATTTATGCCCAGGCATAAATCAAATTTATAAGCTATACAGTTAATTATCAGTATAAATGATACACCCATTACACCCTGCAGACATAATCTGCCTATTCTCTCAATGCGATTCATAAAAAACAGACATAAAACAAATAATGATATTGCATATACCGCCCAGCTGAATAGCTGTGTTGAAATAATTTCGCTCATATTCTCACCTCTTTAAATTATACGAATACAAGCCCCGGTATATGCCGAATACAGGGTAATAATTTTTATTTTATATTTATTTCATTTGGGAATAGTTTTATATGCTTTTTACCTGTAATTCTGTTTACAAGCATTACTCCAAGCTGATAACACCCTTCCTCAAACATACAGGTGTTGATATTTGCAGTAAATCCGCACAGATCAACATTTGATCCTGTTTTAGCTGAAATATCAGGTCTTAGTTCAACACAAGCTTTAACAGGCACAGCTACATCACTTCTTGTCATAACTATTACATATGCTTGTGTTATTTCACCCTTAACATAGGCATATCCGCCTATTGCAGCCATATCCCCCTCTTTTACATATTCAATTTCTGCCTTCAGCTTGTCACTGACATATTTATGAGGGTTTACAAAAGCTCTTCCGAATTTACCGCGGTTTATATACTCTGTGTTTTCAATTGTAAAATCCGCTCTGTGCTGTGTCAGATTTCTGTTGTAAAAAACATCTCTGTAACATATAAGTCCATGCTTTTTATTTAGCTTTTCCCTTTCACTGTAAAGCCTTTTAAGCTTACTCTCCATTTCCCTGTCATCACCCCTTGTAAGAGATTCATGGTGATAAAGCTTTACATCATTTACAACAACATTAAAATACCCCTTTTCAATAAGAGAAAGACACATATCCACATCATTATATGCAACAGGCAGGCTTTCATCAAAGCCGGAAAACCTGTCTTTTTTTATAAGGAGGCAGGCTCCCGTAACAGCTGAATAATTGTAGGCGTATTTATTCCTTCCGAAATACATTTCACTGTTCTCATCATACCCCTGAAAACAATGTACGGGACCGTTCTGAATATTTATAATTCCACAGTGCTGAATTTTATTGCTTTCCGGATATATAAGCTTGCATCCAACGGCACCTGCTTTCTCATTTTCACCATAGCTTAACATAACATTGAGCCATTGGGGAGATATGACCTCTGTGTCATCGTTTAAAAACAGCAAAAATTCCCCTTCCGCATTTTCGGCACCAATATTACACATTTTTGAAAAATTGAAATCTGATTTTTCATAAATATATTTGTCTGCTATCTTTTCAACCTTATTTTTCACATCATCTTTACTGCCGTTGTCTGCAACAATTATTTCATAATTTTTGTATTCACTTTTACTTCTTATACTGTCAATACATCTTTTAAGTACTTCATAATTGTCCTTTGAAGGTATTATAATGCTTACAAGGCTGTTTCCCTTATACTTTTCTTTTTCCCCTTCTTCTCTCTCTGTTTTTTTATAATGCAAAAGAACTCTTTCGGTATTTGCAGCTTTTATATTTCTGTATGAAAGCTCTCTTAAAAGACTGTAATAGTCTTTTAATTCTCTTATCAATTCTCTTTTTATAAGTGCAAATCCAATATAGTTAAAACTTCTCAGAGTGTCAGGTGACCATCCCGGCTTAAAGAAAGGATTTTTTCTTACCCCATTTTCGATAATATCCTCATCACTGTATATAATATCATAATCATCATAGAAAAGCTGTCTTATCATATAATAGACTGCCCTGTCACTGAAAATCATATTTTCATCAGCAAATCCCACATAATCTCCCTGCGCAATTTGAAGTCCGGTTTTAAAAGCAGTATTTCTGTCACAGCCCTCCTCTGTTATCACAACACTAGCTTCACACTCAATATCTCTGTCACTTACAACGATTATTTCAAAATTACTGTAATTAGTCTGATTTTTAAGAGATTCAAGGGTGTCCCTGTAATCTCCCCCTCCGTACAGTATTACGGAAATCAATGGCTTTATTTCAAGGGGCGGCAGATCAATGGAATTTCTGTCCTCATACTTAATGTAATTATCATAATTATTTTTTCTGTTTTTAAGCTTTCTTTTTGCCAGAAAAAAAGCTTGCCCAACACCATATTTTTTAATAGTCATCATATTTTTACCTTTCTAAACTATACATCTGTTTAATTATACATTATTTTCCCCTTAAAATAAATAGATATCTGGCTTATTAAAAAATTTGTAATTTTTTTGTTATCTAATTCCCCTTGACTTTTTTCATGAATAATATATAATTAAATAGCACAAATTAATTATGGGGATGCAATGGTTTCGACGGGGATTTTGAAATCCGGGATAGCCATTGGAGGCGGGAGACTCCTTAAAAGCCCAACTTTTAAATAATAAAAGACAAAGATTTAGAATTAGTAGCAGCCTAATTGCTGCTCGCTGACCTTAGGTTTTCCGCAGCTTAAGACTCAGCGCCGACTTGCGGAGCACTTTTACTGCAAAGCTTTGAGCAGTAAAAAGATCTATGAAGCTACCAAGGACTGCAGCCTGTCTGCCGGCAGCAGTCTGAGGGAATTAATATAGACAGACTGTAATGGGAGAAGTCCTGGACAACGGATTTTCGGACAGGGGTTCGATTCCCCTCATCTCCATCACTTTTTATATGATTTGAAAGTTTTTGATTTGGGTTTCAAAACCCGCATAATAAGCCGGTTTCAAAGAATAAAATCAGAATTATTTCCACTTGTTGTATTATATAAACTTGTTCTATTTTACCGTGTTTTACCGTTTATTATCGTCTGTTATCGGAGAAATTGGTGTCCAAATTGGTGTCCAAATGATTATTAAAATTTACATTAATAGTTTATTTTTTTGAACATTAAATTGAATCCATTAAGTTAATAGCTTTAACCTTTTGCTCTTCTAAAATATGTATGTAAATATTTTGGGTTATTGTAGGATTGTGGTGCCCCAAAAGTTTACTAACAGTTTGAACATCAATCCCGTTTCTAAACAGACGACTAGCAAAAGTATGTCTTAATGTATGTATTCCTTTATATTCAATGCCATATCTTTCACAGAATCTTTTGAAATCCCTGCGGTAATTATTATCACTAAAAGGTTCTCCTTTAAGATTACATACAACATACTCACTATTAATACCTTGAATATCATTTCTTTTTTTAAGCTCGCATAACATTTCCAATGATGTTTTATTCAAGGCAATTGTTCTATAAGAACTTTTTGTTTTGGGTAGTGTTAATATTTTTTTCTTATTTCCATTGCCGCTTATTGTTTCTAATGTGGCTACAACTTTCAACATACAGTTATTCAAATCGACCATTTCCCATTTTAATCCTAATAATTCCCCTAATCTCATACCCGTATTTAATAATAATAAGTATGAAGGAGATGCTCTATATAATTTACTGTGATTATAAAAGGAATCATAAATACCAACTTTGATCAGTTCAGTTTCTTGCGTAGTGTATTCACACATATCTTTTGGTTTTATTAAATTAGTATGCACATTAGGAAGTACGACTCCATCACAGGGGTTTTTGTTTATATCACCCATTTTTACTGCATGTTTATATACCCTGTTCAAAAGACTATATGTTTTTTCAATTGTCTTGTTGGCATAATGGTCTTTTTCATTATCTATCAATCGCTGAATATCAATATTTTTAATTTCAGATAGTTTTTTGTTGCCTATTGTATATTTAATATGTCCACTGAAAACTGTACAATCTCTGTAAAAGGTTGTCTCTTTTACTTGCAACTTTTGATATGAATTAAGCCAGTTTTCGATATAATCATTCAAAGTAATATCATTTACGTAAATATCACCTAAAAGCATTTGCTTCTTATACTCTTTTAACTTTTTAGCAACTATCTGTTTTCCTTTTTTGATATCACTACTAGAAAAATATTTTATAAGCGGTTTTCCATGTGTGTCTGTACCATATTGTATTTTTGCACACCATTTTTGTTTCGGTTCAGAAAAAAATACACTCCCATCACCATTGTCCCTTTTAATTTTTTTATTAGTCATATCATCACCCCGATTGTTGTGTAAATCAATTTTTATGGTTTCTGACTATTAAAAAAATTGTTGGACAATATTATTATAGCATATCTATTGCCCAACAATCAATATTTAATAGTTCTTCTCCATGCTATTCACTATCCAAGAATCTAACCTTTTCTCCGAAATATAATAACACTTTCCTATTTTAGTTACAGGTAATACACCTGAATGAATCAATTCATACAATTTTGTTTTACCACAACATAGTACATGCTGCATTTCCTTGGTGTTAAGTAATCTGTCCATTCACTCACCTACTTACCGCTGCTACCTAACTTACCATTGCCCCTGCCTGTCTTACTCTTATCTATAGTTATCTCAGGTACAACCCTAACATTCAAATCATTGTGAGTACTATGTACTACACCTTGAAAGATAGCCTTGCTCAGTGAATAAAAAATAGCATCTTTATACTTAGGGTGAGAGTCCTTATATATATCAAGCCAATGTTCATTACCTTCATAAAATATCACAGCCTTGTCATTTGTATTTGTAGTGGCAAGAAACCATTCCCCTCTGTAGCTTGAATCAATAACACCTGCACTGTACTTTATGCCCTTGCTGCCCGTTGAGCCTCTCTCATGTATCTGTATGTAATAA
>CAJFNV010000046.1 GCA_904395805.1 Candidatus Gallispira edinburgensis
AGGTGGCTGTGCCGTAGGCACAGACGGAGGGATTCCCCTAAATTCCTGTTTAGCGCACTAACTAAGGCTCCGTCTTGCCTCCTTTGTAAAGCAATACTGTCAACTTAAAGGATTAGAAGGCGGCGTGTCCGCCCTCTTGGCTCCTTTTGTAAGGGCTGGTCGCATTGCTACGCAATGCTGTTCGCCTAAGCAACCAAGGAACTGTCCGAAGGACTGAGGGGTTTTAAGGCTCACGTTCAGGCTCCCTTGTAAGGGAGCTGTCAAGCCCTTAAGGCTTGACTGAGGGTTTTATTCCTAGCCGGTAAATTTCAATTTACAATGCTAACAAATAAATTTCCAACTAACTTCAACTCCTAATTCCTCACTCACTTCAAAATTCAGCATAGCTGAAATTTGAAACACTCCTCACTCTTTCAGCTCCTCACTCTGTTAAAACTCCCCGCCTTACTTTCACAAAGCAAGGCGGGGAGTTTCCCGAAACAACTAAAAACTACTTAAGCTTCTTCTCACAATTTTTTACAATAACCTCATCATATTTCTCAATTTTGTAATTAAGCCTTTCAAGAGTTTTCTGCATTTCCTCTATACGCTCAACAAGATTATTTCTTTCCTCAATAAGGAGCTCCTTTCTTGCCTCAACTGTGCTGTCACCCATCTGATAAAGTGAAATATATTCAATAAGCACTTCAATAGGCAGACCTGCCCCTCTCATGCACTTGATAAATTCCACCCAGCTGCAGTCCGTTTCGGAATAGTCCCTTATACCGCTTTTATTTCTTCTTACGGCGGGGAGCAGACCTATTCTTTCGTAATATCTCAAAGTATCGGCAGATATATCATATTTTTTAGCAACTTCCGCTATCGTCATATTATTCACCTCCGTTTTTAATATCCTTTATTATAATATAACACTTGAAGTACGCTCCAAGTCAATAGTTATTTATTAAAAAACGCCGCAGAACTTTCTATCCTGCGGCAAATTTCCTCTCGAAAGGATAAATATCAGGGCATCACCTCTCCATAACAACAAAAAAAACAATACAGTTACCTGTGGTAATATTATTCTACTCCCTTGAGCCTACTCAAGGGCAACAGAAAATTTTATTAAGAAATACCAAAGAAAAAATTAACAGTATACCTTTAACAGTTTTATATATATCCTTCTTAAAATTCCGCACTTTCCGTAAATATGATCCGATACCTTTTTGTATACATTATATACAAAATCTCTTTCGGCATCATCACAGTTTTCATTGCCGTAGGCAGCCTTTAACACAATATTATGAAGTCTTTCGGCTTCGTCATGATCAAGCACAGGCACTTCTTTTACGATCATCTGTACAAAATCATCTTCAAGCCCTGTACACTTTATTCCCCTGATCTCCATGATCTTTGTAATAATGTAGAAAAGCTTTCTTACATCATAAGCCCTGATCCCTGATACAATTAATTTTCTTCTCAAAATTACAGCTGCAGCAAGCAATGCAGCTATAACAACCACTGCAAGTTCTTTAACTGTCCCCTTGTCACTTACGGCAGCATTTACTTCTCTGCTTTCCTCTTCCGTTATTTCACTTGTGATCTCTGCCGTGGTTTCTTCCCCGGCATCTCTTTCGTAGTTTATTGCTTCAGCAGTATTTACATTAGCTGCGGGGGTCACCTCTACGGGTATCCAGCCCTTGTCCCTGATATATATTTCAGTCCATGCGTGAGCATCCCTGTCAATAGCCTCTGCATAATAAGTACCGTCCTCCTGCTCCTTAAATTCATCCTTACTTATTTTGTAACCTGTCACATATCTTGCAGGTATACCAAAACTTCTGTACATAAGGGTCGCAGCGGAAGCAAAGTGAACACAATACCCTTTTTTGTTCTCAAAGAGAAAATATTCCACAATATCTTCATTTAAAGGAGCCATACCGGGAGTCAGTGTGTAACTTGCTCTTGTACTCAGCTCATTTTTTATAAAGGCTGTTATCTCATCAATATTATCAAAATTTTTATTTCTGCAAAGCTCCACTGTTCTCGGTACCATATTCACAGGTACATTGAGATAATTTTCATACACATAAGGCTCATAATTTTCCTGCATGTCATTATACCGTCTTAAGTTTTCATAATCCATATTTGCAGTATTTATATTCAGGTCCTTAAGCTCATAATATGAATATACATATGCAATGTTCTCTTTCCTTGTAAGCCTTTCCCATCTTCCTATGTATGGGAAATATCTGTTTTTAACATTTTGTAAAAGAGGATTTATTGTAACGGTTCTTGCTTTTAATGTTACAGGGGGATTTGAACTGCTGTTTGCAGTATAATATATTTCCTTGTACATTGTATCTATAAGATTTCCCCATCTTGACCAGCCTCTTTCAAAGGCAAGCCTTTCAAAAAATTCCCCTTCGTCAGCTTCATCCCACTGGCTTCCCCTGTAGTCGCCTCCCTCAAAGCCCTTTAAATACAGATCCTCTTCGGGCTTTTTGTTAAGCCATACCTCAAGACAGGGTGTTCCGTTCTGATAATTATTCCCTCTGTTTATTTCTCCCGAGTCATAATCCTCCCGGTTTTCATTTCTGAGTGCCTTTATACCTCTGTATATGTAGCTGTCTGCATCGTCTGCAATGTCAAAAAGCTCATCACCGAACTGATTTATTCCCACAGATGCCGTCAAAAAAGCTATTCCCGTAAATACAGTAAATATAATGCTTACAGCAACAGCAGTACTTTTCAATTTCTTTTCGTTACGGTTTATAATATAAATCCCCGCAAAAGAAATGATCATAAGTACAATATCATTAAATGCTGCGGCTTTTCCCGTAAGCGGATTAAGAAAAACAATAAACATTATAAGCACAAAATACAGTCCCGTGTACTTTGTTTCAAATTCCACACCCACAATAAATTCTGCAGCCAGAATTCCCAGAAAGATTATAAAATACGTTATTTCATAATTGCTCAATCCCTCTGCTTCTCTTATTCCCGTCAGAATATTACTTACATATTGAATAACTTCATTGTGCCTTAGCGCAAAAAGTGACAGAAACAAAATAAGCACTATAAATATATTAAGCATGTATTTTCTGAACACACACTGCCAGCAGAATATAGCCGTAGCAGCAGCAAGCATTGCAAAATAAGTCCATGGTCTGTAAATTCCGCCGAACATTGTAACAAAGCTTGACACTATGCCTGTAACACCCATTATTAAGTATACATACAAAAGCACAGCCTTTATATATTTTCTGTTTTCAGAAATCCAGTCTTTCATTTAAATCCCTCATATAGCTATTTTCTTATTCAATATTTCCTCTCCGTAATTTTCGGCAGAATAAGAGTATATCTTTTTGCCGTTTAAAAAAAGCTCAAGGTCACAGTTAAGTGTTATTACATTTTTATCACCGGAAAATAAATTGCTGCTGTATTTTTCTGTTTTTCCGGCATAATACAATTCCGTCATTATATCTTTCAGTTCTTCCCTGTCCGTAAAGTTTCTGCTGCATATTTTATCACCGCTTATAAAGCATATTTCACAGCTTCCAAAGCTGTCAAGTACTCCCAGCATAAGAGCCTGACATATTTCATAAAATCCGTCAGTCATTTTCAGATCATCCGTATCTCTGTTTTTCAGATCAAGGTATATAATTATGTTGCTGTTTTCCGTATCACTGTATTCTTTGCAGTATATTTCATCAGTCTTTGCAAATAAATTCCAGTGTATGTTTTTAACAGGTTCTCCCCACTCATAAGGCTTAAGCTGATGTATTTCCTGTGAATTTCCTCCGCCCTTTGTCCCTTCATTTTCTCCCATGTCTGTATTGCCCTTTAAGGCGTCACTTAAAAAGGCAAAGGATATTTTCTTTTCCTGAGGGAACACAAGTATTTCATTTTCAGCCTTGCATCTGCACCTTAATTTAAAAATACCTGCATAATCAAAAACCCTTACACCGTATACATTCATATGCATAATACCGCAGTACTGTCCCGTGACAGCCGCTTTCGGATATGCTCTTGATTTTTTATTTACAGCGGAACTTAACTTAATTGCCTTATTTTCCTTTTTATTTTTATAAAAATATCTGTATTTAAATGTAAACTTAAATACAGGAAGAAAACCTTTGTTTTCAAAGCAGAGGGCAGTTTTATAACTTTTGCCTTTGCTTATAAAAATTCGGTTTTCTTTAAAATAACATTTTATGCCGAATTTCATTATTTCCGCCAGTATAAGCATAACAAAAAATACGATCACCTCACAGGCAAACAATGTCATTATGGCATTATCCCTGTATATTCCTCCCACATAAAACGTAACAAGAGCCAGAAGAACAAAAATAACACATCTCATATTTATTTACCTCTTCCCGGCAAAGGCTTTTCGGTTTTATTCAAAATTTCCGTCAGTACTTCCGTTCTGCTTATATTTTCAAGTCTGCCCTCGGAATTAAGCAGTATTCTGTGCTTTATTGCATATTTAAACTGTTCCTCTACGTCATTAGGTGTCACAAATTCTCTGCCGTTAAGCCACGCAGTGGTTTTACACAGCTTTACAAGAGCAATTGTTCCTCTTGGACTTGCTCCCATTTCTATATAAGGGTTGTCCCTTGTAGCTCTTACAAGCTTTACAATATATTCACACACTTTGTCATCAATATAGACATTTTGTATTTCTTTTCTTATTCCGAATATTGTTTCCCTGTCTATTACAGGATCAATGCTGTCGACCTTTCTTTCCCATGACACCTGTTCCGCAATTTCCATTTCACTTTCAAAGCTTGGATATCCCAGCGACATTGATGCAATAAATCTGTCCATCTGTGGTATAGGGAGCCTCTGTGTTCCTGCACCAAAGGGATTTTGGGTCGCAATGACCCAGAAAGGCTCAGGGACTTTTCTTGTCACTCCTTCAACACTGACCTGCTTTTCTTCCATTACCTCAAGAAGTGCAGACTGTGTCTTTGGTGATGTTCTGTTCAGCTCATCGGCAAGGAGCAGATTACAGAAAACGGCACCCTCCTTGTACACAAACTTTTCAATATCCTTTCTGTATATTGAAAATCCCGTAAGCTCCGATGGCATAACATCGGGAGTAAACTGCACCCTCCTGCTTTCAAGGTCCATAACCTTTGAAAGAGCAAGGGCAAGAGTTGTCTTTCCTACTCCCGGGGCATCTTCAAGGAGAATATGTCCGTCGGCAAGAAAGGCAATAACAGCCTCTTTAATAACAGCTTCCTTCCCCAGTATAACTTTATTTATAATGCCAAGCATTTCCTTTATTTTTTCTCTGTACATACTTATCATTCCTTATAAATATCACGCTTATCTCTTGTCTGTTATAAGTATAACATTTTAAGTTCACTCCAAGTCAATAGTTTTTCATAATCTTAATAAAATATATCGTTTTTTGTGTTGATATCTGTTTCATTTATATTAAAACAATTAATTATAGGGAAAAATGGGCAAAATTTTTGGTGCTTAAAAAAGCACCAAATCCTGATATCAATTTTTTATTTTCCGCTGCT
Source organism: Candidatus Gallispira edinburgensis (assembly GCA_904395805.1). GTDB lineage: Bacteria > Bacillota > Clostridia > Lachnospirales > CAG-274 > Gallispira > Gallispira edinburgensis. Next base: position 5,520 of record CAJFNV010000046.1, read on the forward strand.
TCCCAGCTTTCCCTCTCCCCTCCGGGAAGGTATCTTCATAAGCTCCTCATAGCTTATCTCTTCTCTTTCAAGCTCATTGTGTACATTGTGTACTATGCCCTGAAAAAGAGCCTTTGTGTAAGGATATACAATATAAGCCTCTTCAATAAGCTTCTTAACACTTCCGGGAAGGCTCTCCATATCAATTTTACTTATGATCACAGCCTTGTCATTTGTATTTGTAGTGGCAAGGAACCACTCACCTCTGTAGCTTGAATCAATAACACCTGCACTGTACTTTATGCCCTTGCTGCCCGTTGAGCCTCTCTCATGTATCTGTATGTAATAA
>CAJFNV010000047.1 GCA_904395805.1 Candidatus Gallispira edinburgensis
CCGGTGGAGGGATATTAAGCCGTTTGCACTGAGCAAATGCTTGCATTTGCGGAGTTAATCTTTATCTCAATAAATGGACTAAATTCCAATTTAGTTTAACAACTTCCGCACTTTTACAAAAGTGCAAAAAATAAGGGAACATTCACGTTCCCTTAACTTCTCAATAATCATTACTCAAATCGTGCTATAAACACAGGTGGATTTTCCTGACACTGAAGCATATAAGTTATAGTTTCTGTTATATCCTTAGCTTCATTAAACTCAAGCTGCCTGTCATCACCTATATATCCCACAAGCCTTCTTCCGTCCTGTAACTGAATATAGGCAAATCTGTCACAGCCACAGGCATACATACCCTCCTTGTCACTTTCGGTCATCATGCCAAGCTCAATAAGGGAATCAGCTATTTCACCCATTTTATCTGTCTGTATTTCTCCGAAATCAGCTATATTATAAACAGGCAGGAGCCCAAGATCCATATCGGGATAAGCTGAATTTATCTCAATATAAGAATTTTCTGAAACAGCAAGTTCACTGTCTGTTACCTTCCAGCCATTGTCATTTTCAAGAGCAACTTCCTTTATATTTGCAGGGTCTGAAATATGATTTGCAACAACTACGGCATATTTGTCATCACAGGCAATGTGCTTAATATCTATATCATCACCTGCAAGACCGGCCGCCTCAATTATAGCAGTATGCTCATCGGAACCTCTTTGAGGATTTCTCACATCTCCGTGTGCAGGAGCATATTTCATAAGAAGATTTTTAAATTCCTCCTCTGTAAATATAGCATCCTCACCTGTTGCCGAAGTAACATAATATCCGCTGCTTGAATTCAGTGAAACAAAAATTGTAAGCTCATCTCCTGTCATTGAGCTTATAACATCATTTGGCATTACATAGAGCACATCCATTTCAGCAACAATGTCTGCAGGAATTGTGTCCTCATCATCAATGTCATCAGCCATTATATTTATTTTGTCTGTGTAGCTGTATAAAAGCCCGTACTGGCTTGTAAGAGTCTTTTCATTTTTATTTGTTTCAAGATATTCTTCTGACTTTACAGCAAGATCCTTCATCTGCCCCTTAAGCTCATCTGTAAGCTCAATATCCGAAAGCCCTATTGCTATCTCCGTTATGCTTGCCTTTCTGTAAATATAGTATCCCACAGCAGCCACGATAACAACAACAGCCACCGCAAGAGCAATTATTTTCCCCTTGTTTGATTTCTTGTCCCTGCCTATCTGGCTGTCAAGACTTATATTATTGTTCTCCATTTGTATATTCACTCTCCTTGTCCTTTATTGTTTCAAAGACGTCTTCTATCTCCTTTTTATGAACAGCAAGAATTTCCGCAACCTTTTCCTCAAGCAAGGCTGTATCATCGCTGTAATCGATTATGACTTCCCACACAGGGTTGTAATCATCATCGGCATCAATTACTTCTGCAATTCCATTAAAACAGTCTGTGTCATAATAATCATATATTGCGGAATACTCCCAGTCCTCAACATCCCTTTCCGTAGAAAGCTTGATGTGGAGCTTTCTGCCCTCTTCTTCATCAACGGCAAAAATATTTACAATGTATTCAACATTTTCCGTCAGATCAAGACTTTCAAGCTCTTTTTCAAGAAAGCCGGTATTTTTATTTTTAAGCATTATTACAATTACAGTATCATCCATTAAATAATCCTCCCTATTCAATTGCCTCATCCCAGCTGTGCCTGTGTAAATGACCTTCAAGACTGCAGCCCTTAAATCCGTTCTGTCTTAAAGCTTCATAGAGCACAATAGCCACTGAATTAGACAAATTAAGACTTCTGTACTGTTCAAGCATAGGTATTCTTACACAGGTTTTGCTGTATTTAAGGAGTATCTCTTCGGGAATACCGCTGCCCTCACTGCCAAACATAATAAAATCATCATCACTGTACTTTACATCGGTGTAGCAGTGCTGTGCCTTTGTAGTAGCCATATAAATTTTTGCCCCGGGATTTTTTTCGACAAAATCCTCAAAATTGTCATAATATGTCACATCAAGGTCCTTCCAGTAATCCATACCTGCCCTTTTAAGGGTCTTGTCATTTATCATAAAACCCAAAGGTCTTATAAGATGAAGCTTTGTTCCTGTTGCAACACATGTACGCCCTATATTCCCTGTATTCATTGGAATTTCAGGCTGATGTAAAACTATATTCATTATTGATCACTCTTCCCGTTTTTAGTCTATCATACCACAAAAACCATTATATTACAATAATATAAGCTGTTTTTTTGATGTTTTCAATTCAAGTTATTATAAAATACTTGACAAAATAAGGCTTTTATATTATTCTTAAATAAGAATAATTATCGGGAGGAGAATGTTATGAACCAGCTTGCAGAAAACTTAAAGGCAAACAAGCTCAAGGTAACACCACAGCGTCTGGCTATATATACATACCTCATGAACACAACAAGCCACCCAACTGTGGAAACCATATATAACGACCTGAAGGAAGATTTCCCAACAATGAGTCTTGCCACCGTATACAAGACTGTTGCTTCCCTCAGAGATGTTCACCTTGTCAAAGAATTCAACGTAGGCGAAGACAGCAACCGCTATGATGCAAATACAGATTCCCATTCTCACTTAATTTGCACAAAATGCCACAATGTTTACGACTATTATGGTGATATTGACATTACAGAAAACATCAACGAAATTCAAAAACTCTCAGGCTTTAAAATTGATGCCTGTGACATCAATTTTTACGGTATCTGTGAAAATTGTAAAGATAAATAATAAGGCTATGCACTTATAACCCCTAGGTTTATACCACCCAAACCAAAAGAGACTTCTGTTTGAAGTCTCTTTTTATTATAATATAATTAAATCACTGAAGCCTTCTGAGATTGTTCCTCACTTCTCTGAATTCCTCGGGGATATCATTTATATCCATATTCCTCGGAACTTCTGTTGTGCCTGCTTCCTTTGCCTTTGTGTAATACCAGCACTTAAAGTTTATAATATGGAGGGTTTTCTCCAGTTCTGCTATCTGGCTTTCAATTTCCTTTTTCTGCCTCATGAAAATTTCAAGACGTTCATTGATCGTCTTATCTCCTTCCATTGCCATATAAATAAATGTTTTTATATCCTTTAAAGACATTTTTGTTTTCTTGAGGCAATCTATAATTTTAAGCCATTCATAGTCGGTTTCTGTAAACAATCTTACATTGCCCTTTGTTCTCTTTACAAAGGGCAGCAAACCCTCCTTATCGTAATACCGCAGTGTTGAAGGCTCAATATCAAGCAGCTTTGCCATTTCTCCTATTGTATAAAACATATTGATCACCTGTAATAAAAATTTTTTTAATAAAACACTTGACATAAAGTTAACTTTAGCTTTTATAATTAACTTATACTTATTATATAACAATTTCAATAAAAGTCAACAGGGAGGTAATATTTATGAATGACTTTACATTTAATTATCCGACAAAGGTTTATTTCGGAAAGGAGGCTGCCAAGAAAGCATTGACTGCCGAACTTAAAGACAGCCACAAAAAAATCATGTTAGCCTATGGGGGCGGCTCAATTAAGAAAAACGGTATATTTGATGAAATTATGAGCCTTCTTAAAGGCAGAGAAGTTATAGAATTTTCAGGAATTATGTCAAATCCTACCTACAATAAAGTACAGGAGGGTGCAGCCCTTGCAAAAGAGAACAATATAGATTTTATTCTTGCCGTAGGGGGCGGCTCTGTAATTGACTGCTGTAAAATGATATCTGCTCAGGCAATGACAGATGAAGATATCTGGAAAATGGAATTTGAAGAAGGAAAATTACCACAGAAAATGCTGCCTATGGGTGCTGTTGTAACTGCTTCGGGTACAGGCTCAGAAATGAATTCGGGAGCAGTTATTACAAATGAGGCAGTTATGCGTAACACAATAAGAAACATAAGAGCCCTGATCAAAAATCCGGATGATATTGATGCAAGAGGAGAGCTTATGTGGGATTCCGCAATGGCTGAAAACAGCCTGCTTAAAATAGGCAAGGTAACGGATTTTCAGGCGCATCAGATAGAACATCAGCTTGGAGCATACACTGACTGCAATCACGGTCAGGGACTTGCGGTAATACATCCTGTACTCTATCGCCACATATATAAAAACGCTGTAGAAAAGTTTGCACGCTTTGCAAAGGCAGTATGGGATATAACAGAGGGTACAGATGAAGAGCTTGCCCTTAAGGGAATAAATGCCCTTTCCGACTTTATATCAGAAGTCGGACTGCCTGCTAATTTCAGAGAAATGGGCATCACAGATAAAAGCTGCTTTGAAGCTGTAGCTAAATCCAGCAATATTACCGCCGGCTGCTGCAAAAAGCTTACAAGTGACGAGATCCTTGAAATATTAGAAGCCGCATAACATATGTCTTCATATGTCTGGATAAGACATTTAAAATAATATTTATAAAGGAGGTCATTATCTATGAAGAAAAAAATCATCGCAATTGCTGCTATTATAGCAGTATTTTCGGGAACACTGGGCGTAACATCCTTTGCCTTCGGTACACAGAAAAGCATAACCGTCAATGACGGTGTATCCGTGTATATGAACGGGGAAGAGCTCAATATGACCGATGTTAACGGCAATCCTGTTTCAGGCTTTGTTTACGACGGAACTACTTATGTTCCCGCAAGAGCTATTTCAGAGGCTAACGGCAAAGATGTTGCATGGGATCAGCAGACAGGTACTGTTTATATTACAGACCCTGAAACAGCCGATGAAACTACTCAGCAGGATACTCAGGAAAGCAGCAATGTACTGACTACCAATTCGGGAGATCAGGTAAATTTATCTTCGCTTGAACACCGTACAGACAGTACAGATGCACCTGTTGTATACTATACTTCCGATATAAGCTCTGAATCTCTTGTAAAGATGTATGATGCTCTGGGAGTAGATCTGCCGGGCAACGTAGGTGTAAAGATGTCAACAGGTGAAGCAGGAAACGAAAACTATCTTCACCCTGAATTTATCAAATCTCTTGTTGACAAGGTAAACGGTACCGTTATTGAATGTAACACTGCTTACGGCGGCAGCAGAGCAACCACTGCAGTTCACGAGCAGACAATAAAAGACCATGGCTTTGACCTTGTAGGCGGCGTTGATATTATGGACAGAGACGGTGAAATGGAGCTTCCCGTAGTAGGCGGAGAACACTTAAGTGTTGACTATGTAGGCAAGAATCTTGCAAACTATGATTCAGTTCTTGTACTTTCACACTTTAAAGGACACGCTATGGGAGGTTTCGGCGGTGCTCTCAAGAACATATCAATAGGTATGGGTTCCGCATCAGGTAAGGTCTGGATACATACAGCAGGCACAAGCAAAACAGGTTCAATAATGCATGATGATCAGGAAGCTTTCATAGAGTCTATGGCTGAGGCTGCAAAAGCAGTTGACGATCATTTCGGAGATAATATTGTATATATAAGTGTAATGAATAACCTTTCAGTTGACTGTGACTGCAACGGCTCCCCTGCAGACCCTACAATGGGCAATATAGGCATACTTGCATCAACTGACCCCGTTGCTCTTGATCAGGCTTGTGTTGACCTTGTATATGCAGTTCCCGACGGTTCTGACCTGATCGAAAGAATGGAATCAAGAATGGGACCTCATATTCTTGAACATGCAGAGGACATCGGCTTTGGTACAACAAACTACAGTTTGGTGAATTTAGATGATTGATATAATTAAACGTGAAGCTATATATCTGTGGTATTACTTTGATATACAGATAAGACAGATATTGCCCTACTGGGCTTTAGGTATTGTCATAGGCTCGGTAATATCTGTCTTTGCAAAAGAAAAAATAAATAAAGCGGTAGCAGCTCTGGGAAGTACAAAGTTAGGTGTTTTAGGTATTATTCCTGCCTCACTTCTTGGCATAGCATCCCCTTTATGTATGTACGGAACAATACCTATCTGTGCTTCCCTTGCAAAAATGAAACTGAGAGAAGACTGGATAGCTGCATTTATGATGAGCTCCATACTCTTAAATCCTCAGCTTTTGATATACTCCGCTGCTCTCGGGACCTATGCCTGTACATTAAGGTTTGTATTCTGTACCTTCGGAGGAATATTTGCGGGACTTATGATATATCTGTTTTTTGACAAAAAGCCTTTTTTCAATTTTACGGGCTTTGAAAAGAGCAGTAACCGTGATACAGATCCCAATATGTTTCTCCGCCTCTTAAAAAATATATGGCGAAACATAAAGGTTACGGGACCTTATTTCCTTATAGGTATAATCCTTACGGCTCTTTATCAGAGATACATACCTCAGCACGCTTTTGCAAGTCTCTTCGGTGAGAAAAATCACGGTTTCGGCATTCTCCTTGCAGCAACAATAGGCGTACCTGTCTATGTATGCGGCGGAGGAACGATCCCCCTTCTTGCCCAGTGGCTCCAAAGCGGAATGACAATGGGTGCCGGCGTATCATTTATGATAACAGGCCCCTCTACAAAAATAACAAATTTGTCAGCACTTAAAACGGTGCTTGGCATAAAGCACTTTGTTATGTATATCTGCTTTGTTGTTGTCTATTCAATATTAAGCGGATTTATTACAGACTATTTACTTTAACAAATATAAAGGAGGAAAAAATTATGGCATGCAGTATTTGAATACATAGAACTTGAAGCGGAATATTTCACACCTGCCTTTACGGATATGGTCAATGACACATTTCTGGGACTTTCAGTTGTTGCATTTGGTCTTGTAATATGGCTTGCAGTACTCCTTATAAGCGACCCAAAAGGTGTTGTCAGAAACGCCTTGTTAAGAAAATAAGATAAAGGAAAATGATTTATTGCACTTTATTAAAAGTATAAAAGGGCGGAGAATTTTAATGTTCTCCGCTCTTTTGCTGTGACCGTTGCACCACTACATATAAATTCCTGTTTACCTCACCAACATGGCTCCTTTGTAAAGGAGCTGTCCGAAGGACTGAGGATTTTAAGGCTCACGTTCAGGCTCCCTTCTAAGGGAGCTGTCAAGCCCTTAAGGCTTGACTGAGGGTTTTCACTCCTCACTCCTAACTCCTAACTCCTAACTCCTAACTCAATTAAATTCTAATTTAACGCACCAAAATTAACAAACCGCAGAACAATCCCCGGTGGTATTCCTCACTTAATCTCTTTTGCCATCCATATATGGGGACAGTATTCCTCATATCCTATCCCTCCATACACGGAATAACCCTGTTTTTCATAAAAAGGCACAGCCTGCACCTGTGCATGGAGCTCCGCCCTTTCACCGCCTGCTTTTTTTATTTCATCCTCAGCCTTTTCAAGCAAAAGAGAGCCAAACTTTCTTCCCCGATATGGTTTAAGTACAGCAATTCGCCCCACAATATATTTTTCAGATGACCGCTCTTTATAAAAACGGCAAACTGCCGCCGGGGCATCATCCCAAAAAAGAACTATATGCCATGCATTATCGTCAATTTCATCAAATTCATTTTCAAACCCCTGCTCCCTGACAAAGACCTCTTCTCTGATTTTTACTGCTTCATCAGGCAGTTTGTTATAAACTTTAAATTTCATTCTCATCACTCCTTCCAAAAGGAAAAGGCATCCTGAAACCAACACGTACCTGTGGCTAATTTCCGAATGCCTTAAACCACTGCCCCTATCCGACGATAGCGGTCAGCAAAATATTATTTCTTTACAACAACAATTATTCCTCATCAATACCTATTACAATAACTATATCATGGTCACTTGCAACAGTATTGTCTACAATTATTTCAGAGCCTGTGAAAAGCTGCTGGACCTCTTTGCCCATGCCATCGGTACTTACATAAATACGGGTATTATTTGTCTTTTCACCGGTATATGTTCCGATAGATGTAACATTGTATCCTGCATTTAAAAGCTCAGTCTGTACAGCAGATGCCATACCGTTTGTATATCCTCCGTTAAGAACCTGAATAGTAAGAGTTTTGTCATCATAGGTCGGTGCAGTTGCAGCTGTTCCGTCACCGCTTGCTGCCTCTGCAGCTCTTTCAGCCTCTATTTCACTTACGGGCTTCTGGAATACATCATAGCAGAGAGCATCGGCCTCTGTTTCATTTATGATCCAGCCTCCTGAAATACCGTAAAGAGAACCAACTTCACCGGGCATCGTATATGTATAAATGTTGTCGGTATTGAAATCCTTTACAACAGACATATACTTGACCGCATCAGTAAGCTTCACATCGGTTTCAACATACTTAAAGAAAGTTTTTAAATAAGCAGAAGCATTCTTAAAGAATGTATCCTTGTTTACAAGCTGCTTTAAAAGCTCCTTGACAAAGTCCTGCTGAGTTGCAACTCTTCCTATATCCGCATTTTCATAACCGTATCTGAATCTTACAAGACCTTCTGCCTGTTCACCGTTTAACAACTGTAAGCCCGGCTGCAAGTCAATGCTCAGATCCTGAGCAGGATCCTGATAATACATACGCATAGGAACATCATACTCAATACCGCCTATGGCATCAATAAGGTAATTAAATGCATCAAAGTTTACCTTACAGTAATAATCAATAGGCACACCTATCATTTCTTCAAGTTCTTCCTTAAGGAGAGGTATACCATACTTTTCAGCACCATAGTGGTATATGGCGTTTATCTTCATGCCTCTCTGTCCCGGCTCAGGGAATTCCTCCTGCATGAGATTAAATGCCTCCGGGCTAACCTCAACAAGAGTATCTCTCGGAACAGATATAATAGTCAGCTCATCAAGAGGCTGATTGTAACAGCATACCATGATCGTATCTGTTCTCGTTCCTTCTTCATCGGTACCGAATACGGCAAACACTGTTCTTTCCTTAAGCTTCGGTTTAATAAGGTTCTGCAGAATTCCTCCCGTATTTTCATATTTACTGTCCGCATTGGCAACAGTAGAATCCTCAATGTAATACTGATATCCGAAATATCCCAGGGCACCTACACAGTATACAAAAAGCACAAGTGTCAGCACCATAAAGAATTTAGCCTTAAGACTGCGTTTCTTTTTTTGTTTTTTCCCTCTTCTTCCCTTTGAAGAAGATTTATCCCGACTTCTGCGATTATCCTCACCATAATCATCGTATATGTCGTATCTGTCTTTACTCATTATATTTAACCTCCGAAAGGATTACTTGTTTGGTTTAAAAGAACTCTTCAGAGATACAATTCTGTTAAACACAGGCTTATCCTCTGTACAATGCTTACTGTCTGCAATAAAATAACCGTTTCTTATAAACTGGAATCTGTCCATAGGCTTTGCCCCCTTAACAGAAGGCTCAATATATGCCCTGACTGTCTTTAAAGAATCGGGATTTAAGCTGTAACCGTTATCTGATGTTTCATCAGGCACAACAAGGTTTTCATAAAGATTTACATCAGCACTTATTGCAGTTTCACAGTTTACCCAGTGTATTGTACCCTTTACCTTTCTTGCCGTAAAGTCAAGTCCTGACTTTGTGGCAGGGTCATAGGTACAGTGTATTTCTGTTATATTGCCATTTTCATCCTTAACAACGTCTGTGCACGTTACAAAATAAGCACCCTTAAGTCTTACTTCCTTACCGGGAGCAAGTCTGAAGAACTTCTTTGGAGGTTCCTCCATAAAGTCCTCTCTTTCAATGTAAAGCTCTCTTGAAAAAGGCACCATTCTCTTGCCAAAGGACTCGTCCTTTGCATGGTTTTCAATTTCAAGCATTTCTGTCTGACCCTCGGGATAATTTGTAATAACAAGCTTAACAGGGTCAAGGACCGCCATTACAACAGGCACCTTAGGCTGCAGATCCTCTCTTACAAAGTATTCAAGCTGTGCAAGACTTACTACGGAATTTGCCTTTGAAACTCCCACACTTGCGCAGAAATTTCTTACAGCCTCGGGAGTATAGCCTCTTCTTCTTATACCTGAAAGAGTAATAAGTCTCGGATCGTCCCAGCCATCAACCTGATTGGTTTCAACCAGATTTCTAAGGTATCTCTTACCCATTATTGTATCTTCAAGATTAAGCTTTGCAAACTCTATCTGTCTCGGCTTTACATCAAAGTCAATGTTGTTTACGACCCAGTCATAGAGAGGTCTGTGGTCCTCAAACTCCATTGTACAAATGGAGTGGGTAACACCTTCAATGGCATCCTCAACAGGGTGTGCAAAGTCATACATAGGATAAATGCACCACTTATCGCCTGTTGCATGATGTGTCATATGAGCAATTCTGTATATAACAGGGTCTCTCATATTTATATTAGGTGAAGCCATATCTATTTTTGCTCTAAGTGTTTTTTCACCGTCTGCAAATTCTCCCTTTTTCATTCTTTCAAAAAGATCAAGGTTCTCCTCAACACTTCTGTTTCTGTAGGGGCTTTCCTTTCCCGGCTCAGTAAGAGTACCTCTTGAAAGCCTTACTTCTTCGGGGCTCATATCACACACAAAGGCAAGACCCTTTTTAATAAGCTCAACAGCATATTCATACATTTTGTCAAAATAACTTGAAGCAAAGAAGAGTCTGTCCTCCCAGTCAAAACCCAGCCACCTGATATCATTTTCTATAGAATTTACAAATTCCGTATCCTCCTTGGCAGGATTTGTATCATCAAATCTTAAATTGCACTTGCCTCCGTACTGTTTTGCAAGTCCAAAGTTAAGGCATATGCTTTTAGCATGTCCCAAGTGCAGATAACCGTTTGGCTCGGGAGGAAATCTTGTAACGACCTTGGATGTATCTTCAAGATCTTCCTCTATAATGGTATTTATAAAATTACCGTAAACTGCTTCTTTGTTTTCATTATTGCTTTCCATAACTACCTCCTAAAAGCCCTTGGACTCATAATCTCTATGATAAAAGCATTTACCGCAGTGAGGGCAAACACCAAAACGCAGAATTTTATCGCTTAGATCGGAGGACAGTGTATAATCAAGCATCACCTTGACCTCCGTATTTTCACTGTTACACAAGTGTTTCTGAAAATAATAATTTTTGCTTTCAACAAAATCCTTTGAAGCCGAAACTTCTTTCAGTACAGATAACAAATCCATAATCTGCTCCTTAAAAAATTATTATTAGTATATTATAATATATTTTATCGAAATATGCAAGTTTTGATATCATTATTAAGAATATTTTTCATTTTTTACAAAACTGTTCATAATTTTCCCCTGATATTGTTATTTTTATCCTTTTGTGCTACAATAATACTCATGAAATTTATTTGTAAGGAGAATTTACATGTACAGCTTTTACATAGACGGAGGAGATATAAAAAAATTTATGAACATATTCCTCAAAGAGGATATATTTGACAAATTTGAAGTCAGAAGCTGTGAACTGACAACATTTGTCACCTTTGACATAGACTGCCGCCTTAACAAATCATGGTTTAATGAAGAACCTCAAAGGGACTACTGCCTTTGGAAAGAGCTTCGCCCCTATATATACGAACTTATAAAAGGAAGAAAAAAACCTAAAACCATGAAATTTGTAATGGCACTTTCCTCAAAGGGAGCGGAAAAGATACATCCAAACGCCCTTGCCTGTTTTGTAAACATAGTTTTTGAAGAGGACAAAATAGGTGTTGTAACAGGCACGGCGCAGAAAGAATTCAGTCTTGACAAATCCCTTGAACTTGCATGGGGAGAAAAAATAAGGGAATTTTTTGATAAAATGGAAATAACACAAAATATAGATTAGGGAGAATAGTCATGGAAAACAGCAAAAGCACAAATCAGACTCAGAACTTAGGAACGGGAAGCATACCACGCCTTGTAATAGGTCTTGCAATACCCTCTGTAATAGCCCAGCTTGTCACAATGATATATAACATGGTTGACAGGATATACATAGGACATACTCCAAACGGTACGACCGCAATGGCAGCATTGGGAATTACTCTTCCCATAATTACACTTATTACTGCCATAACAAATCTCTTCGGTATGGGCGGCGCACCTTTATGTGCCATAAGCCTCGGGCAGAAAAACCGGGACAGAGCAGAAAAAATAATGGCAAACTCATTTATATGCCTTGTTGTTTCATCTGTGATCATTACAATAGGTGTGCTTATATTTCAGGAGCCTATACTCTATCTTTTCGGAGCAGACTCCCTTACAATAGAGCCTGCAAAAGAATATACAACAATATATATTTTAGGCACGATATTCGTTCAGCTTACAGTGGGCATGAATGCTTACATAAACACACAGGGCTTTACAAAAACAGGTATGAAAACAGTACTTCTCGGTGCAGTACTTAATATTATACTGGACCCTGTATTTATATACCTGTTTGATATGGGAATAAGGGGTGCAGCCCTTGCAACAATAATATCACAGGGAGCATCCTGTGTATGGGTAATAAAGTTCATAACAGGCAAAAAATCCACAATAAAGCTCCGCAGCAAATATTTCAAGCCTGATTTCAAGATAATATTTCAAATATGCTCTCTCGGTATATCCACATTTGTAATGTCAAGTACGGAAAGTTTACTTCAGATATCATTTAACAACAGACTTTCAATATACGGCGGAACTACGGCAGTAGGTGTAATGAGCATTATGAATACACTTTTACAGTGTGTGTCACTTCCCACACAGGGTATAATGACAGGTACACAGCCTATATTAAGCTACAATTACGGTGCGGAAAACTACAAAAGAGTCCGTGACTGCTTTAAATTTGCAATAAAGCTTACACTTGGCACAACACTTGTTATTGCAGGTTCAATAATACTCTTCTCCGATATTTTTGTACGCATATTTACAACAGACCCTGCATATATTGAATTTTCAAGATGGTCAATTAAAATATTCCTCTTAGGTATGCTCATATTCGGCTTACAGATAGGCTGTCAGCAGAGCTTTATGGCACTGGGTCAGGCAAAAATATCCCTTTGTATGGCACTTTTAAGAAAGGTAATTCTTCTTATACCTCTTATTTATGCCCTTCCTCTTGCCTTCGGAAACACAGGCTTTGCTGCCGCAATGTCAGCACCTATTGCAGGATTTGTGACCGATGCTCCAAGGGTATTCCTTGTACTCCTTGCAGAGCCTGTATCGGATATTATAGCTTCCGTTACAACAACTACACTGTTTATGAGATTTTATAAGAAGAATTTGTATAAATAATACTCATTAATAAATTCCGGTTTAACTCACCAACAATCTGACAACCCACCATCTGCAGGCTCCCTTATAAGGGAGCTGTCCGCAGGACTGAGGGTTTTATTCCCAGCCCTTAAATTCCTGTTTAACTCACTAACAAAACCCTCCACCGCTGACGCGGTCCCCCTCCCTTAAAAAGACTAACTATTAAAAGTCAAGTCTAAATCAAATAAATTTTAATTTTATTTTGAAATTAATGAACTTTGAAAACTGCATGA
>CAJFNV010000048.1 GCA_904395805.1 Candidatus Gallispira edinburgensis
ATAGTTATTAGTCTCCCCGCTTCCCGCAAGGTAAGCATCTCCGTTATTGCATATGTAAACATTAGCATCATCACCCACACTAACAGTTTCACTTAACCCCCCGCTTAAAGCAACAATCATATTAAGCTGACTTTCGCTTCCGTCATAATTATTTACATAAAGTCTCTTTATAAGTTCATTTACATCCTCATGACTATGCTCCTCATCAGCCTTCCCCTCAATAGCCGTCTCATTGGCAGTAACTCTTTCTTCCAGTCCGTCAAAAGCTGTTGACACTTTAGTCAGCAGCTTTGAAAGAACAGAAGTCAAACCGTTCAGATCCAAAAATTTCATATTCTCACCTCTTTATACAAACAACCCGTCTATCTCTTCCTCTGTAATAGCCTCAACAGTCACGGTCACGGCCTTGCTTCCGTCATATGTACTTGTCACATCTCCCACCTTAACAGTAAGGGCATTGGGATTTTTCATACTTGCAGGAAAATCAGTAATTTCAGCCTTTGTATGTGTATGCTCACTGGGTGTAAAACTTTCGGGCTTTCCCGTCACACCGCTCCATGGCACACTTGTGGCACTTCCCGCAGTATACACCTCATAGCCTTCTTCACTTGAAAGCTTTGTATCATCCCTTACAAAATACATTGTATTTGTATCTGTGACTTTTACAGTGTCCCCCACCTGCACATTTGCCGTTGTAAGCTTAAACCTTGCCTCGTCGTCAGCCACAACAACACATCTTTCAAGGGCACCCTGGGGCAGGTTTGCAATATTTATAGTACCCGTTATCTTTTCAGCTTCAACCTCTGTTATGCCGTAACCATCAAGTGTAGTAGGATTTGTCCCTGCTGTCACATGTCCCTGTTTATTTACGGTCACACTTCTGTATGTACCAGCCCCAACACCGCTGTCAGGGTGAGTATACTTGTTTGCACCTTCCGCAATACCATCAAGCTTGTTTTTATAAGCATCCGTAAAATCATTTGCAGACAAGCCCTTTCCTGTGACCTTGTCAACCTTTGTATCAAGCTCACCCTTTACATTTTCAACTAACTTTCCTAAACCTGTCAGATCCAAAAATTTGCTCATAATTAAAAACCTCCCTCTAATAATAACTTTATCTCCTTATTTAAAACCTTTACTAAATAACACCTGACACAGCCTCCTTTTCAAAACAATGCTGTCAAATTAAACCTTTTCGTAAAGCTTTCCACAAAGAACAGGTAGCACAGCCTCCTTTTCAAAGGAGGTGGCAGCTCGGCAGAGCTGTCGGAGGATTTTCTCTCCCAACTCACCTTTGAAACCTTGCCCGCCCTCAATAACTCACTTAAACATTCCGTCAATTTCCTCTTCCGTAATAGGCTCAAAGGTAATAAGTTCTTCGGCTTTTTCCTCCACAGCCTCAATACCCTTTTGGGTAACATCATTTACTTTATTTGTACACTCTTCAACAAAGCTGTCAATGTTCTTAACAAACTCTTCCATCTCCCCATAGTCCGCCTGAATCTTTTCAGCCATTTCAACAATATATTTATACACACTTGGACTGGCTGTTGTAGGAATAAGTCCCCCTATGATACCCGTATCAATGACGGAAATATTCACACTGTTTGTTGTTATAAGATCACCGCCCATAACGGAAACATAAAGGGTTCCCTTTCCTTCAAGGACCTCCCATGGTATAGCGCACATGCAGTTTTCGACAAACACATCATAACAGCACTCGTCATTTTTCCTGAACTGTGCCACAACAGGGCTTATAGACGCCCACTCTTCATTGAGTTCAAACTTGGCAACAGCATTGTTCCTTGTATATGACACAAGTCTGTTCATATCTGTTCTTATAAGATTTCCGCCCTTTACCTTAAATGTCAGTACCGTCATATAACACCGCCTCCTGCCCTAAAGTACTGTTAGTGCTGGTTTTTTTTATCAAAGTATTATTTTTATCATATATGTTGTATGAACCTGTGAAACCATACAACGCTAAGCTTCTTAACCAACTCTCATCTAATATCCTTATATCAAACTCATTGTCATAGTTATAACTGCAGCCACTTATAAATACACACATCTGATTTATGTATTCAGGAGCAGCACCTTTAAAATCAATTGTATAACTACTATTCTCAGGTGATTCTATAACTGAATTAATTACACAATCATGAATATGTATGTTTCTCAAATACCCTGATCCGGTTATTATAGAAGATGCGTTTCCGTGAGCAGAATTTCCTTCGCTGTTATTTGGACCGGTCCAATGAAGTCTTAAATTATAAAGATAGGCGCCATTTATATTTTTCATAGTAATAAGTTTTGATGTGTTTGAGTTTGTGTTAGCATTTGATAATGCGAAATTTTTTAATGTAACATTAGAAATGCCATCACTGGCATTACTGTTTATTACTATTCCGTATTCAGTATTTTCAGACAAACGTATTTCCGTATTATGCCCGGCTCCTTCTATTATTATAGCTTTGTTTAAAACAAGCCCGTTAGTGAAAGTATAAGCCCCCATTAACATTTTAACCACCGAACCCGACGGCATATTACTTATAAAAGTCTGTAAATCATTGAAATTTGAACCATTTTCAGCAAGTACAAAATCAGCACACTGTTTCAGATTCTCATCACTGTTATAAGTAGCAATCACATAGCTGTATTTGCTCTGTTTCTTTTCTGTACAGCCTAAAACAAATACACTTACAGCTTTTTCTGTCGGCAGTCCTGTGCTCTCATCGGTTGTTATAGATTCGACAACATCATGTGTAGCCGCATCACCCAATCCCAATCTGTCTCTTGCTCCTTTTGCTGTATTTGCACCTGTACCGCCATTTTCAACAGCCAAAACACCGGTTATTTCATCAGCTTCGTGTTTGTGCAATGCCGGAGCCTTATCTCCCAGCATATTAATAATATCATCCAGCGCATCCGAAACCTTGTCAAAATTTTTATTGAAATCCTCCACATTATAAAGATCCCCGCCTCCGGGATATTCAAAACCATAATTTTTGTTATATGCCATTTATAAACCCTCCTTTACAATAAGTTCACTGTGTGTATACTGTGCCAGTTCATCGTGAGTATGCTTACCTAAAATGCTGTGAGTGTTATATGCAATTGAAACATCAAGCTCCACATTCACAGGCACAAAATTCTCCAGAAGCTCCTCCACAGCTTTAAAATAATCTCTTCTTTCAAGCTTCAGCACGACCTCAAGCCTTATTTCATCTGAGTAATATCTTAATGTATACCCGTTTTCACCGATAAGATTATTAAGCACATCTATCAGATAGTTTTTACTTTGCATAAGCTTTGAAAGGATATTAAATCTTCTCAGCTCAATATCATTTTTATCCGTTACTTTAATGCTTAAAATTTTCTCCCATCTTTCAAGACCGGCATCCACGGCAGTGTAAACAAAGCATTCATCCTTTATTTTCTCACTGCCTGTTTTTACACTCTCAAGCTCTGTATCCATAGCCTCCGCAATAATATTTATTTCTCTTATTTCTTTAAGCACGGGAGGGTAATAGTCAATATATTTCATATAATTCCTCCTACGCATTTAAATCATTAAACACAAATATTTCATCAACATCAGTATCAATTTTTTGTTGTCCGTTAATAAAAATACTTGTTACATCCACAATACCCTCAATATCAAGTATTCTTGCTATTATCTGTGCTGCATAAATTGTAATATGATCCCTGCTGTCCCATTTACTGTTGACTTCGTCAAAATAATTTTCTATAGCTTCAATAATAAGTCCTTCATCTACAGTAACATTACTTTCAGTCTGCCACTTAACAGATACATCAACATCTACACTTGATACACCTTCCACTTCCACAGCATGACCAACAGGCGCCTCACCATACCCAAGCCCTTCATATTCCTCGGGATCAAGAATTTCCTTGACTTGATTTACAAGCTCTTTACTGGGCTTTTTATTTTCACTGTCCGTTATAACTACCCTTACGGTCCCTCCGCCTTTGGGAGTTCTGTAAATCTTGACCTGCCCCACACCTTCAATAGACTTTACCTTTTGCCTGTAATCGGCTCTGTTTCCTCCGAAAGCCTCATTGTTTACAGCCTCAAAGTATCTTTCTCTGAATTCCTCAGTCCCCTCAGTATCTTCTCCCGGTATAAGAAGCTCTGTTATTTTAGCACTTGCAAGCTCGCTTATGCTCTGCAGCGGCAGCACATCACCAAACCTTGTGTTACCCTCTTTTCCCGGCGTTTCGCACTCAACTCTCCACTGTCCGTAAATTGTATTCCCCGGGTCACTGTCCTGTGGATCATCTTCACCGAAGGGATAAGTTGTTATTACACTGTCGGTTTCATTTATCATCTGCTCCGTAACAACATATGTCATACCGTCAAGACTGAATCTGTCCCCGGGTTTTACATTTTCACTTGTGCCTGTATATGTCACTTCAAGCTTAAGCACAGCCTTTGTTGCTTCATAGGGCGCAAGTCCTCTTTCCTTTGCCCTTAATATGAGATACTCCCTTTCAGCAGTATCTGCAAAGGCATTGTTCAGAACAATATCAAGATAAATATAGGCATTTGCAAGCTCCAGGGCCGCAGGGGATAAAGTGTCAAAAATAACACTCCCCTCTCTCTTGTCCACATCCGAAGGCACATTTTTAAGCATACTTTCAAGTATATTTTCATAAGTCATATTTTCAAACACTAAACATCACATCCTTTATTCCAATGTCACCATACCTTGTCATAACAGTAAAGCTTATAAAGTATTTCCTTCTCTCAATTCTGTATTTAAAATCCGTCACATCACTTATTCTGTCGTCCTGCAAAAGAGCTTCCTTTATCCTTCTTATTAAATTAGGTATAACAAACTCTTTTATCTGACCGAACAGATCATTTAACTCCACGCCATAATTCCATGAATACATAACATAATCGTATCTTTCCGTTGAAAGTATAAGATACACAGCCTGTTCCACAGCCTTTAAGTAATCTGTTACAGTCCCTGTAATTCGCTTGTTTTCCCTGTCAATATAATAAGTTTTGCTCGGCTGCTCCTTTAAGTCGAAGTAACTTATTACCTGTATTCCGCTTTCACCCGGAAGCATATTGATCACCTCTCTTTCTTCTGTCAGACTTTCGTCTAAACTTCCTTTTTTATAAGTGAAGAGTTAGGAATGAGGAGTTTAAATTACTTGCACATTACTACGGTAATTTATCAATTAAATTCCTATTTAACGTGTCAGCATCAGTACCTTTGTATGGGCGAGCATTGCTCGCCCGCTTTTTTTGTAAATTCCTGTTTAACAAAGTGAGGAGTTAGGAGTGAGGAGTTTAAATTACTTGCACATTACCACGGTAATTTATCAATTAAATCCCAGTTTACCTCACCAACAACCTGACAACCCACCACCTGTAGGGGCGATCAGTGATCGCCCGTGGCTCCCTTGCCTAAAGGGAGCTGTCAAGCGTAAGCTTGACTGAGGGATTCCCTTAAATTCCTGTTTACTGCACTAACAGCTAACGACCAACCACCTGTAGTGGCGAGCATTGCTCGCCCGCGGCTCCCTTCTAAGGGCTGGTCGCATTGCTATGCAATGCTGCTCGCCTAAGCAGCCAAGGAGCTGTCAAGCCTTAAGGCTTGACTGAGGGTTTTCACTCCTCACTCTTTCAGCTCTCCTTCCCCCTCAATAACAACCTTGGCACTTCCCTCTACCTCAATCTTGTCTGTAAACAGCCTGTATCTCTTTCCCAGGAGATCCGCCGCCTTGTTGGCATCGGAAAGCTTTGCAGGTATCTCCACCTTAACAGGAATTTCCTTTTTTAACACCTTTCTCCTCATTACGCCCTTTTCATCAGGCACATACTCGGAGGTCTCCTCTGTCACAGTCACCACAACAGATTCGTTTTTTTCCCTCCTCATTACCGCCGTCAGATATTCCATAACTTCTTTAACATCGGCAGTTTTCTCACTATGTATTTTTTCAAGTTCATTATCAATATAATTTCTTATATCACTTTTTTTAAGCAGTCTGCTGGCACCGTTTCCTGCCGCCTTTTTGGTAACATTTTTATACACAGCCATATATGCCCTTGTTCCGTTTAAATCAATTAAATATTCATCAGCAAACTTTTTCTGTTTCTCTGTCATTACGTCACCACCATTAACAAATGCATATTCATAATGCACAATTTATAATTTTATATCACTTTCTAAACAGATCCTCTCGCTTTTATTATGTCTATCAGTAAAAAAGGCTGACCATGCAGCTTTTTTTACTTCCTCGCTTTTATTACATCTATAACTAAAAAAAGCTGGCCATGCAGCTTTTTTTACTTCTTCGCTTTTATTACATCTATAAGTAAAAAAAGCTGACCTCCCGCCTTACGCAAAAGTATCAGCTTATCACCCACTTCCAGTCCTTCGATTTTTCTGCTGCCAAATTCAATAAAATCCTCATCTATTTCAAGCTTTTCAGCCAGAGATACATTAAGCGGATCTATTCCCTTCACATACCCGTAACACCAGTCGCAAGGCTTGCTGCTTCTCACGGCATTTACAGCAACCTGCTTCAAAAGACTGAATAAATCATTGTTGTACACATAACCATCCCTTCTGCACCCTTACTCTTCAACTTCATCAACAGCGACCTCGTCCCTGCTTATAATATCAATATCGCAGATATACTCTTTCCCAAATTTATGGGTCGCCTTTGTAATGAAAAAAAGAGCCTTGTCAAATATAATATCCCCGACATCAATACTGACAAAAAGGCAGGCGCCTGCCCTTAACTTTATATCACCAAAACATCCTTTAATGCTCAGTGACTTTATTTTTTTATTGTATTTATCAAGAGTCACAGGTCCCACGACCTCAGGACTTTCACCTTCTTCTAGTTTAACGGTCTGCTGTAACACACCCCAGCTGTTGATAGTGGTACCGTCCTCATAATAATACATAGCTCTGTTGCCCGTATCATCATCGTCCCTGTAAAGCTGTATCCTGTTATACACATCACCGTCTATAGATGTCTTGTACTCAAAATCCTCTGCCGTTTTTTCAGTAAGCCAGTAATCGGTCATAAGTTCCTCAATAGACTTGATATTAAGCTTACCGAAATCATCAAACAGTATAAAGATCTTATTTACGGCTCCCGCAGTAATATCTCTTGCGTTTTTAAGAATGTCAAAAAGACTTTCATTGTCCTCAACTCTCTGGGGTATAGAATATTCCGTATCTGTAATACTGTCACTGCATATAAGATTGTAATCCTCTGCGATTATTTTTAAAAGTTCTGAATACTTTTTATTTTTATAGCAGTAAGTATCCTTATTTTTAAAATACCTTAACTGATCATAGGCGGTACAGCTTATTTTGTCGTCCTTCCCCTTGCTTTTTTCAAAAAGATATCCGTAAAACACGCCTACATCATCAGCCTTAAATATAACAACATTGCCTTCCGTAATATCAATATTGCTGTCCTTAAGCACAGTAAAAGTCAGCTTTCCCGCCGTATCTATCCATTCCGTAGTCCACTCCACACTGTCCAGAACAACAGGCACATAATCGATTCCCTTGTTTATAATATGCAGCTCATATTTTTTCCCTGAAGAATTAACATTTATATATGACCTCTGTTTTACTTCCTCACCCACATTTACAGTGGATACAACACTTGTAGAGCAAAGAGGTACATTTTCATTTGCTGTGCTCTCCGTGTCATCACTGAAACCGCTGCCCTTTTCCGTATAATCGGGAACAAAAAATCCTGTAAGTGCAGATGAACTCAGTGTATATGAACATTCTCTTACGGCATTGCCGCTGTTGCCTTCAATGGTTTTAAAGGTGCTGCCGCTTGAAGATATAACAATACCTGTATGGCTTGCACCATTGCTTTTCTGTATCATTATATCTCCGCCCTTTGGCTCATATCCGCTGTCCTTCGCCTTAAATCTTCTGTTGTTTCTTGCAAAGTCATATAATGTCTGCACGGCAGCGGTTTTAGGCACAACAGATGTTGGCACACCTGCCTTATTGCACACATAACTTACAAACATGGCACACCAGTTGTCATTCATACCATACCAGTTAGTATATTTGTTAGGTCTTCCTTTTACTCCCAGTTTCAGTTCTTCTTTTGCCGCCTTTGTAACATCACTTCTGCTTGCCACATTCTCACCTTCCCTTCAACCTCATTGCCTCTCACTCCATAAATTCCAATTTAACTCACCAATACACTGCAACCCAACCATTTGTAGGGGCACTTCAAATTTCAGCCGTTAAATTCTGTAATACAGAATTTTAACAAGGCTGAATTTTGAAACATTGCTCGCCCGCAAACAGCCTCCCTTCTAAGGGAGGCTTATTCAGCTGTTCAAAGCCGTACAGCCGTATAAAAAACAAATTTATGGCTCCCTTGTAAGGGAGCTGTCAAGCCCTTAAGGCTTGACTGAGGGTTTTATTCCCAGCCGTTAA
>CAJFNV010000049.1 GCA_904395805.1 Candidatus Gallispira edinburgensis
CCGGCTAATCTTGCCGGTGCAAATGTCAAAAGCAGCCTTTCAGGCTGTCGAATAATTCTTTCGATTCAAGAAATGCAAGCATTTGCTCAGATTTATATGTTCAATATCCCTCCACCAACTAACGTTGGTCCCCCTCCCTTTAGGCAAGGGAGGCATGTCCAGCGGGCAAATTTTGATAGAGATTACAGTGAGAATGCTACCTTTTGCACCGGCAGAATAGCTGAACAACCGCAGGTCGGCTTTCGCTAAAGGCGAAAGTGCTGAAATCCTATAGGTAAGAGAAACTTAGTTAGTTATAAATTTAATATACATTCCGTTATAATAAATATGTTTTTAAGCTAAAAATTACCTTGATTCACTTGACATAAATTTATATCAAGGAGGAAAATTTAATGAGTAAGATTTACAAAATGGAGCTTGCCGGCAGAGAGCTTTCTGTTGAAATCGGTAAGGTTGCAGAGCTTGCCAACGGTGAGTGTATTGTAAGATACGGAGATACAGTTGTGCTTGTAACTGCTACTGCATCAGAAAAGCCGAGAGCAGGTATTGACTTTTTCCCTCTTTCAATTGATTATGAGGAGAAAATGTATGCCGTAGGTAAAATTCCCGGAGGCTTTACAAGAAGAGAAGGCAGACCTACAGAACATGCTATACTTACAGCAAGAGTTATAGACAGACCTATAAGACCTTTGTTCCCTAAGGATTACAGAAATGATGTATCTATTAATGCTATGGTTATGGCTGTTGACCAGGACTGCTCACCTGAAATCTGTGCAATGATCGGTTCTTCTATTGCTCTTTCAATTTCTGATATTCCTTTCTACGGACCAACAGGCTCTGTATCAGTAGGTATGGTAGACGGACAGTTTGTTATCAATCCTACTGCCGAGCAGAGAGCTGTAAGCAGAATGAATCTTACTGTTGCTTCAACTAAGGAAAAGGTTATGATGATCGAGGCAGGTGCCGATGAAGTAACTGATGAAGAAATGTTCAATGCTATTATGTTCGGTCATGAACAGAATATTGAGATATGTAAATTTATAGACGGTATTGTTACTGAGTGCGGTAAAGAAAAGCACAGCTATGAAGAGCATGTAGTTGACCATGATCTGTATGAGGCTATTAAGGAATTAATAGGCGACAAGAGAATGGAAGAGGCTGTGTTCACTGATATGAAGCAGGAAAGAGATGAGAGGATTTCTGCCATTGAGGCTGAAGTTTTTGAAAACCTTTTTGAACAGTTCGGCAATGAGGATGAGGCTGAGTTTGAGGTCGTTGTAGGCGAGGCTATATACAAGTATGAAAAAGAAACTGTAAGAAGAATGATATTAAGAGAACACAAGAGACCTGACGGCAGAGCTCTTGATGAAATCAGACCGTTGTCTGCTGAGGTAGATGTTCTTCCGAGAGTACACGGCTCAGGCTTGTTCAAGAGAGGTCAGACGCAAGTACTTACAGTAACTACACTTGGACCAATGTCTGACGTACAGAAACTTGACGGACTTGATGAGGCTGAAACAAACAAGAGATATATCCATCACTATAACTTCCCGGGATTTTCTGTTGGTGAGGCAAAGCCTTCAAGAAGTCCCGGAAGAAGAGAAATAGGTCATGGTGCATTAGCTGAGAGAGCACTTCTTCCTGTAATACCAAGTGAGGAAGAATTCCCATATGCTATAAGACTTGTATCTGAAGTATTAAGCTCTAACGGTTCTACATCACAGGGCAGTGTATGTGGCTCAACACTTTCACTTATGGCAGCAGGTGTTCCTATTAAAAAGCCTGTTGCAGGTATTTCATGCGGTCTTGTTACAGGTGAAACTGATGATGACTTTATACTCCTTACAGATATTCAGGGACTTGAGGACTTCTTCGGTGATATGGACTTTAAGGTTGCCGGTACTCATGAGGGTATAACTGCTATACAGATGGATATGAAGATACAGGGACTTACTCCTGCTATAATAAAGGGTGCTATTGAAAACACTCACAAGGCGAGAAATTACATCCTTGACGAGGTTATGCTTAAGGCTATAGCAGAACCAAGAAAGGAAATTTCAGAATATGCTCCTAAGATCGAGTTTATACAGATCAATCCTGATAAGATGGCTGAGGTTATCGGTTCAAAGGGTAAGGTTATTAACAGAATAATTGAAGAATCCGGAGTTGACAAGATCGACACTGAGGATGACGGAAAGATCTATGTTTCTTCACCTAATATGGATGCAATTAAAAAGGCTGTTTCAATGATTGAGGTTATTGCCAATGATCCTGAGGTTGGAAAAGTATATACAGGAACAGTAACAAGAATAATGAATTTTGGTGCCTTTGTTGAAATTGCTCCTGAAAAGGAAGGACTTGTACACATTTCAAAGCTTGCTCATGAGAGAGTGAATAAGGTTGAGGATGTTGTAAATGTAGGTGATGTCATTGATGTCAAAGTAATTGAAATCGATCCTCAGGGCAGAATCAATCTTTCAAGAAAAGATTGCCTTCCAAAGCCTGAAAGAAAAAAAGAAAATTAATATATTAAAAACTTATAATTTTGACGGGACTGCTTAGACTAATGTTTAAGCAGTTTTGTTTTAATGAAGAAAAGTAATAAAAACTTATTACAACGAGGTGAAATATGGCAGAATGTTTTAAGCTTGAAAACGGTTTGCGTGTTATAAATGAATATATGCCTTACAGTAAAAGCATTGCTTTCGGAATCTTTGTTAAAAACGGATCAAGAAATGAACCTGAAGATTTGAGCGGAGTTTCTCACTTTATTGAACATATGCTTTTTAAGGGCACAGAAAAAAGAAGTCAGAAGAATATAGCAGAAGATATGGATGCCATAGGAGGAGAAATAAACGCATATACTGCCAAGGAATATACATGCTATTATATGAGGGTACTGGATGAAAATATTGACAGTGCTATGGAACTTTTATGTGATATGTTTTTCAATTCTGTATTTGATGAAAAAGAAATGGAAAGAGAGAAGAACATAATATATGAAGAAATCGGGATGTATGAGGATCAGCCTGACGATGTTGTTGTTGACAGGCTTCACAGCGAGATATGGAAAAATTCTTCCCTTGGCAAACCTATACTTGGAACAAGGGAAAGTGTGGGTAATATAGACAGAAACAGGCTTGTTAAATATTTTAATGAAAATTACAGAACGGAAAATACTGTTATTTCCTTTGCGGGAAATATTGACAGGGAAAGAACAGAGTATTACGCAAACAAATATTTCGGAAACCGCAAAAATGAGAAAATTTATCAGTATGATACAAAGGCTGTATATGAACCTGTATTTCTCAATACGAAAAAAAATATTGAACAGGTCCATTTGTGTATGAATTTTGAAGGGTTAAATATATATGATGAGAACAGATATACAATGGCGCTTCTCAATCTGGCTGCAGGGGGAGGAATGAGTTCAAGGCTTTTTCAGTCAATAAGGGAAGAGCTGGGGCTTGTATATTCTATATACAGCTATACTTCAAGCTACAGGGATACGGGAGTTTTTGAAATATGTGCGGAATTGAATCCTGCAAATACGGAAACCGTAATAAAAAACATATTATATAACCTTGAAAAAATGAAAAATGATGCTATAAGTGAAGAAAAGCTTGATAAGCTTAAAATTCAGCTAAAAAGCAATATAATACTGGGACAGGAGGGCACGGGAGGAACAATGTCCGCAATGGGAAGAAGTATTGTGCTGAAAAATGAGTATACGGATCCCGAAACAGTGTTAAGAAAAATTGAAATGGTAAAAGCCGGAGATATTAAAAAACTTGCCGATAAAATATTTAACATAAATAGTTTTAGTATTTCTCTGGCAGGCAATACAAAAAATACAGATATTGAATCTATTATAAAAATATATAAATCAGGCAAAATATAATTATCCTTAAAATTAAATCAGTTTTTGATTTGACGGAAGGATCATTGTATATTTTTTACAAAAGGGGTGAAAATGTGAATATGAAGGCATTGGACTATACTGCCCTTACACTTGTGGTTATAGGTGCGATCAACTGGGGGCTTATAGGATTTTTCCAGTTTGACCTTGTTGCTGTTCTTTTCGGAGGTATGGATTCACTGATAAGCAGGATCGTTTATGCTCTTGTAGGTATTTCGGGTATTTACACACTTACTTTATACGGCAAAATAGACAATGATATGGTCGTGGGCGGTCAGCACTAGCAGAAAAGCTGTTTCGGAGGTTTCCGGGACAGCTTTTTAACATAAAAATGCATTATATTTATTTATCTCCGATTAGATTGATAAAAAAATAACAAATAAAAATTGCACAAATGGGCAAAATTTACAATAAAATATGTACCTAATAGTAAATATTTAATACAGTTCTTAATCTTTCATTAAAGTTGTTGTTAAAATTGCTAAAAAAATTATAAAAAAACCTTTACAATAGACAATAATATATGATATAATAACTATACAAAGATTAATGATATAGTTTACCTGTGGTGTAAGGATACTGTATTTGGTAATTTATAACAAGTGATAAGGGGCGCTTTGACGGTTTGCTTGGAAATGTTTTTAAAAGAAACTGCAGATTGCTGTTTATGGCTTGCTTTTTGACCAAAAACGGTGTTCTATTTTTAAGGGATTGCATTTTGAGTGTGTGCAGTCCGGTAGCTATATATTATTAACATAAAAAAATAAAGGAGGATTTCCATGAAAAAGAACGTTTTTAAACGCTTTGCGGCTGTTGGTTTATCAATGATCATGGTAACAAGTCTTGCAGCATGTAATGATCAGGCTACTGATGATAATTTCTCAATTGATCCGTACTTTGATGCAGCTGATGTTGATAATAAACCTGAAGTTATCTCAATTATGGCTGATACAATAATGACAGAAGAAAATGGTCTTCAGGATGTCTGTGATGAATATTACAATAATACAGGAATCAGACTTGAAATTGAAAAACCCGATCATGCTAAGTACTATGAAAAGGTTACTCTTGCTTTCGCAAGTGAAGACCCTGCAGATATTATCGAAATGGGTTCAACATATTATCCTGAGCTTGCAAATTCAGGTGCACTCTGGGATATGACCTATGCATGGGAAATGTCTACATCTAACTGTAAGCAGATAATTGATGAGGATTATGTAGATGCCCTCAGAATCAACGGCAAGCTTTACGGTTTCCCAATGGCAGCAGGTAATGGTACAATTACTTATGTAAGACAGGACTGGTTGGATGAAGCCGGACTTGATATGCCAACAAATTATGATGAATTTGTTGAAATGCTTAGAGCTTTCAAGGCTAGAGGAAATGGTGCTATTCCTATTACAGCAGCAGGTCTTCTTAATACAGAAACACCTTATGACATCTATTTAAGAGAATTTTACCAGGATGCAGTGCCTGATTTCTATGTAGATGAAGAAACCGGTCAGTATGTAGACGGTTTTGCTGAACCTGAAATGGTTGAGGCTATTACAAGACTTCGTGATGCATTCCAGGAAGGTTTACTGGATTCAGAAGTTGTTACAAACAAGACTTCTACCTGTAGAGATAAGCTTGGTTCCGGCTTGGTTGGTGCTTTTAACTACTGGGCAGGTATGTGGTCATTAAAGCTTCAGAGATCTATGAATGAAGGTCAGCTTGTAGCTATGCCTCCTATTGAAGAAACAGGCGGATACACAGAGAGAGTTCCGACCGCAATGGCTATGTCTATTTATGCACCTGAGAAGCCTGCTATATTTGAGCACTTCTTAATGTATTCACATGACGGCGGCGAGGGTCAGATGTTATTTACTCATGGTGTAAAGGATAAGCACTATGTAGTTAATGAAGACGGTTCAGCTACTGCTCTTCCATACTATACTGATCCTGATACTACTGTTGAAAAATCATTCTATGCTCCTGAACTTACTATTACTGAGTGGGATGATCCTATTGCTCTTGATCCTATGGTTGAAGAGTCACTTGAAGTATACAGAGAAAACAGAGTATTTGCTACTGTTCCTATTGTAACCGATGTAATTTCTCAGAATCTGGCTGACCTTAACGTTATTAAGAATCAGGTAGTTGCAAATGCCGTTACAGGCAAGATGTCTGTTGAAGAAGCTATGCAGTACTATGAAGAAAAGGGTACTTATTATGCTAATGCTATTCTTGAGGAATTAAACAGTGATGCTTATCGTGAACAGGTAGCTAATGATGAAGCTGAAGCTGCCGAAGAAATCGAAAACGCAAAAAACGGTGTTAATCCTAGTGCAGCAGGAGAAGGAACAGATACCGCTGAATAATAAATTTCTCTCGAAAGGATGGTTAGAAAATGGCAAATAATGACAATATGAATTTTGATCACATTGTGGTGCAAAAACCAAGTATAAAACAGCGTATGTATAAGTACAGATGGTTTTATATTATGTTTTTGCCTGTAGCTGTGGTACTTTTTATCTTTTACTACTGGCCAATGCTTGGTATCAGATATGCATGGTCAACTTACAAGTTAAAGCAGATCACAATGCGTACAGGTCCTGACTACTCTATTGGCTGGGGTAACTTTAAGCGACTGCTTACTGCTGATCCTTTTCAGGCAGCATTTAAAAATACCATTATATTAAGTTTGGTAAACCTTATTCTTGCAACAGTTTTCACTGTTGTAGTTGCACTCTTAATTAATGAAATAGGCAATGCATGGGGTAAGAAGATCGTACAGACTGTACTTTATCTTCCTCACTTCCTTTCATGGGTTGTTGCTGCATCTATTTTCATGCTGATCTTATCAGCAGGTACTGATGCAACAGGTGCTGATACATCTAACATGGGTTTTGTTAATGCTATATTATATAACATCGGTATTATTGATAAGCCTATAGATTTCCTGACAGACAGTAAATACTGGCGTCCGGTATGGTATATCATGAACAGATGGAAAGAGACAGGCTGGGGTACTATTATTTACTTAGCAGCTTTATCAAGCATAAGTCCTGACTTATATGAAGCAGCTGAAATTGATGGTGCTAACAGATTTAAGCAGACTATTTACATAACTCTTCCTTCTCTTATGAATACTATTTTGATCGTATTTATTCTTAATCTTGCTAAGATCATGAATATATTTGAATCAGTATTCGTACTTTATAACTCACTTGTTTACGATGTATCTGATGTTATTCAGACTTACGTTTACAGAGTCGGTATCGTTGGTAATGACTACGGTTATTCAACCGCTATCGGTTTATTCAAGTCTGTTATTTCTCTTATCCTTGTTACTGCTTCTGATATTATCAGTAAGAAGGTTAGAGGAGAAGGTATTGTATAAGGAAGGAGCGTTTGAGGAAATATGAAAAAGAAATTTAGTTTATTTAATCCACAATACGCTGCCCGTTCTTGGTTCGTATTGTTCAATACACTTTTCTTTATTGCCATGATGGTAATAATGATTGTACCTATATACAAGATTTTTTGTGACTCTATGATCAACCAGACAGTTTACGGTCTTAACCTTATTCCTTATGGTGTTGATCCTGAGGCTACTGAACTTGCCAGAAATGCAGGAACTATAGGAGCGGATGAGTCAGTAAGCGTTTGGTTCAATACAATTGCTTACAAGAGAATTATAACTGACCCTCAGTTATATCATCCATTCCTTGTATCAATTTATACAACATTACTTACAACATTCTTAGGTTTGTTACTTTCTACTTTAGGTGCTTATGTTCTTATTCAGAGAGATATGCCGGGTGTTAAGGTTTTTGGTTATGCATTGCTTTTCACAATGATATTCAATGCTGGTCTTATCCCTACATTCTTAGTTATGAAGACTATCGGTTTGCTTGACTCTATATGGGCAGTTATCGTACCTACATCTATGAATGTTTATAACTTAGTACTTATGAGAAGTTTCTTTGAAGGTATTCCTGCCAGCTTGTTTGAAGCTGCGGAAATCGACGGATGTACTCCAATGGGTATATTCATTAAGATAGTACTTCCGTTATCAAAGGCTGCACTTGCATCTATCGGCTTATTCTTTGCCGTAGCAGCATGGTCAGAGTACTTCCACTATGTAATTTACATTAAGTCATCTGACAAGTACAACTTCCAGTACAAGTTAAGAGACCTTTTCCAGGATAAGCAGGATACAAGTGAAGGTACAAGAATTAACACTAACACTCTTAAGAGTGCTGCCGTTATTGTATCTATCATTCCGTTTATGTTTATCTATCCATTCTGCCAGAAATATTTCATGACTGGTGTTACAATGGGTGCGGTTAAGGAATAATAATTACATAAAATTTAATATTAATTTGCTTGAAGAGCTTCTGTATGTGCAGGAGCTCTTTTTTAGGTTCTTTGTCAAATAATGTGGTTTAACGGAAAACCCTCAGTCAGCTACGCTGACAGCTCCCTTACAAAAGGAGCCAAGAGGGCGGGCACGCCGCCTTTTTGAACAGTTAGGTTTATGCTAATCTTTTAAGTTGACAGCATTGCTTACAAGGGAGCCTGTGCGGGAATGTAAACAGATATAATGAAATAAACCACACCAAAAATTGTTGAACCTTTTTTTACTGAAAAGCAAACAGATCAAACAAAATAAAAGAACCGGATTTTGGCAACGGTTAAAAATTTGTTATTGTGAATAATAATAAATAGTTTAAGGGTATTTGATTTTACCGGGTTGCAAACGGTGATTAAATTAACTTATATATAAAGTTTTTATGAAAGACATGTGAATTTAAAAAGTAAAGTACTTCTGAATACAGGCAGATGATGTAAAGTTTGAATGGATGACTTGAATGTGTCCAAGCTCTTTTTTAAAGCATATGGGATCAATATTAAAAGCTGAATATGATTTTGCAATAAATAAATTAAGCGGTCATGGGAGAAAATAAAGGGCACGGTTTAAATAATTGATTTGCAGAAGGCTGCAACAATAAAAAATATTGAAGGCAAAATTATGGTTATAGGAATTTAAAAAGATCAGGAATCACATTTTACATATATTTCATAAAAATTACCTGCAAAAATTTTAATCTGCAGGCAATGGTTGATTTTATTATATAGGTATGACCCAACTATTGGCAAAGAGCCGAAAAAAATTAAAATAAGCATAATAATGCTAAAATCTATGGCAAAAATTCAGCTATGGAAATAAAGAGCCTTTTTGTACAAATCATAATATTTCATTGAGCTTTTCAAGAAATTTCTCTCCTGCCTTTGAAAATATCTGATATTTTTTCCACACTATACTCATTCCTATTTCAAGCTCAGGTCTGAGAGGCTTGATGCAAAGATTGCTGTCACCTGTGACATTTATTATTTTATCAAAGGAAACAGCATAGCCCATTCCCTCATCTACCATAAGTGAAGCATTGAATACAAGGTTATATTCGGCTACCACATTTAATTTTGAAGGGTCTGTTTTAAACCATGTGTTAAGTGCGCCTTCCGCTAAAGAATGGCGGGAAAGGATAAGAGGCTTGTCATACAGATCTTCGGGGGATATATATGGCTTATATGCAAGGGGTGAATCCTTTCGCATTATAACTACCCATCTGTCTTTCATAGGCAGGCTGAGATAATTATATTTTGATGTATCTATATTACCCCAGAGAATGCAGAAGTCAAAAAGTCCCTTATCCAGATTTTCGGTAATATCTACGGTATCACCGCTTGTTATATGGAAATGTATGTCCGGATAATCTTTTGTAAGATTTCCTGCTGCCTCTGCTATGACACGAAGAGCATCTGACTCACCTGTTCCTATATAAATATCTCCGCTTATTGTTTCATTTGAAAGGTTTATTTCATTTTCAGCTTTATTCACAAGGTCTATGATCTCTTCCGCACGTTTTCTTAAAATCATACCTTCTTCTGTGAGTGTAACTTTTCTGTTGCCTCTTATCAGCAACTGTTTTCCCAGTTCATCTTCCATATCTTTTATTTGTCTTGAAAGCGTTGGCTGTGAAAGATGCAGTACTTCTGCTGCTCCCGATATACTTTCTTCCTGTGCTATTGCAAGAAAATATTTTAATACTCTTATTTCCATAAAATTGATCCCTTCTGTTTTTATTATATTTTATCACTTGCAGATATAACTGTCAAGCATAGGAATGTATTTAATATAAGTATTTGCTATTAAGTGTTGAATGTGCTAGAATTTAATTACAGAGAGAAAGGAGAGGTTTGATGAACAGATTTTTTGGTATTTTAACAGTATTGACAGTTGCAGTTATAATGGCAGGATGTACAGGAAGAAAAGGAGGATCATATGTCAGTTTACAAATCAAGAGATGATCTTATACAAAATTTAAAGGATGCGGGCTGTGACGAAAAAACTATAAATGATTTTATGGATCTGTCGGACAGAGGTAATACAGCAGAGGAGCTTAAGCTGCTCTCGGGACACAGAAAGAATATGCTTGACAGGCTCCATGATATAAACAGAAATATAAGCTGTCTTGATTATCTGATCTATCAGTTAAAGAAGGAAGCATAAAGAGTGAGGAGCTTGAAAGAGTTAGGAGTTAGGAGTGTTTCAAATTTCAGCTTTGCACCGGCAGAATAGCCGGACGCACATAGTGCGGCTTTCAGCGGAGCTGAAAGTGCTGAATTGCTGAAATTTGAAGTGCCCCTACAGATGGTGGGTTGTCAGATTGTTGGTGCATTAAACAGGAATTTAGCAGAAAACCCTCCACCGGCAAAGCCGGTCCCCCTCCCTTGAAAGGGAGGCTTAAATTAGCTTTTTGTATGGCAGGCTCCCTTTAAGG
>CAJFNV010000050.1 GCA_904395805.1 Candidatus Gallispira edinburgensis
AGCTGGCTGTTCAAATCAGTAAAACTGATTTGAACAGACTGAGGGATTTTTCTTAAGTTGACAGTATTGCTTGCCTAAAGGGAGGTGGAGAAACGCTTGCGTTTCGGAGGAGGGATTCAACTCCTAACACCACCCTCCTCACTCCACACTCTGTTAAATTCATATTTACCCCAATTGAATAAAATTACCGGTTTATAAATAATTCTGCTTAAAAAGGGCTGCGACCGCAGCCCTTATATCATCTCATCTATTTAACTCCGATATCTTTCCTGTAATGCTTATCCTTAAAATCTACAAGCTTAACACCCTCATAGGCAATTTTAATAGCCTCATCAAGGTCCTTTCCGATACCTGTGATTCCAAGTACACGGCCTCCGTTAGTAACAAACTTACCGTCCTTTAAAGCAGTGCCTGCATGGAATACTAAAATATTCGGAGCTTTCTTTGCATCTTCAAGTCCCGTAATTTCATATCCCTTCTGATAGCTTTCAGGATATCCTCCGCTTGCAAGAACAACACAGGCAGTTCCGTTGTCCTCCCACTCAACATTGATCTTGTCAAGAGTTCCCTCAACACAAGCCTCAAATATTTCAAGTAAATCAGTTTTTAATCTGGGCAGAACGACCTGAGTTTCAGGGTCACCGAAACGTGCATTGTATTCAATGACTCTCATTCCCTTAGGAGTAAGCATAAGTCCGAAGAAGATAATGCCCTTGAATGTTCTTCCCTCTCTGTTGAGTGCCTCAACCGTTGGCTTGTAAATAGTTTCCATACACTCTTCTGCAAGCTCGGGAGTGTAATATCTTGAAGGAGAAAATGTACCCATTCCCCCTGTATTTAAGCCCTTGTCACCGTCTAAAGCTCTCTTGTGATCCTGTGCTGATACCATAGGCACAATAGTCTTTCCGTCACAAAAGCTTAAAACAGACATTTCCTGTCCTGTAAGAAATTCCTCAATAACAACCTTGTTTCCGCTGTCGCCGAATTTCTTGTCAACCATTATTGTATTTAAGCCTGCCTCAGCCTCTTCAAGGTTGTTGCATATAAGAACACCCTTGCCCAGTGCAAGTCCGTCAGCCTTTAAAACAACAGGGAAGTCACCCTTCTTTACATATTCAAGAGCCTTTTCATAGTTATCAAATGTTTCATAAGCAGCAGTAGGAATGTTATACTTTTTCATTAACTCCTTGCTGAATGCCTTGCTTCCTTCAATAATTGCGGCATTTGCCCTTGGTCCGAATACTCTTAAGCCCTCTTCCTCAAATTTATCTACAATACCGCCTACAAGAGGGTCGTCCATACCTACTACAGTAAGTCCGATATCATTTGCCTTTGCAAATTCCGCAAGCTTGTCAAATTCCATAGCACCGACAGGCACAAGTTCCGCAATTTCTCCTATGCCTGCATTTCCCGGAGCACAGTAAATTTTGTCAACCTTAGGGCTCTGTAAGAGTTTCCAGCAAATAGCATGCTCTCTTCCGCCGCTTCCTACAACTAAAACTTTCATAATCTATCTCCTTTTTACAATTCCGTCTGTAATTTCAAGTCTGCCTTCAGCAAAAAGCTTTACAGCCTCGGGATATATGACCCATTCGGCCTGCTCCATTACACGTCTTTGAAGAGTTTCAGGGGTATCATCGTCCATTACATCCACAGCCTTCTGCAGAATTATAGGACCTGCATCACATTCTGCCGTCACAAAATGAACAGTTGCTCCCGTAACCTTAACTCCTGCCTTTAATGCAGCCTCATGTACATGAAGTCCGTAATAGCCCTCACCGCAGAAGCTTGGTATCAGTGCAGGATGAATATTTATGATCCTGTTTTCAAATTCATTTATAAAATCGGGACCAAGTATGACCATAAAACCTGCAAGAACAATAAGGTCAATATCCCTGTCCTTGAAATACTTAGCAAGAGCTTTTTCGTAATCCCCTGCGTTTTCAAAGTCCTTTTTTCTTATTACAGTATTTTCGATACCCTTTGCCTTTGCTCTTTCAAGGGCATAAGCACCTTCCTTGCTGCTTACCACAGCTCTGACTTCGGCATTTATACCGCCCTTGTCAATAGCGTCTAAAATAGCCTGTAAATTAGTACCGCCTCCGCTGACTAAAGCACCTATTTTGACCATAATATCATTACCTCACAAAAAGTATAATTTATCTTACTTAATTTCAATTCCTTCGCCCTTTGTAACATTTCCTATAATATAAGCCTTTTCGCCCATATCACTAAGGATCTTAACAGCCTTTTCCGCATCCTCTGCCTTAACAGCGGCAACCATACCTATACCCATATTAAATGTATTGTACATGCTCATTCTTTCAACATTGCCCTTTTCTTCAATAAGCTTGAATATAGGAAGTATTTCCCATGTACCTTCTTTAATATTTATCTTAGTACCCTCGGGCATCATTCTCGGAATATTCTCAATAAATCCGCCTCCTGTAACATGGCTCAATCCCTTTACATCAACCTGCTTAATAAGCTCAAGAACAGGCTTAACGTAAATCTTTGTAGGTGTAAGGAGAGCTTCCCCAAGTGTCATGCCAAGACTTTCCTCATAGGTATCAAGACCTTCCTTAGTAATGTCAAATACTTTTCTTACAAGTGAATATCCGTTTGAATGTATACCGCTTGAAGCAATACCTACAAGAACATCACCTTCACATATTCTGCTGCCGTCAATAGACTTAGCCTTATCCATAATACCAACGGTAAAGCCTGCCAGATCATATTCATCAACAGGATAAAATCCGGGCATTTCAGCAGTTTCGCCGCCTATAAGTGAACAGCCTGACTGTCTGCAGCCCTCTGCAACACCGCTTACTATCTCAGCGATCTTTTCAGGCTCATTCTTGCCGCAGGCAATGTAATCAAGGAAAAACAGTGGCTCTGCGCCGCTGCACACAACATCGTTTACACACATAGCAACAGCATCTATACCAATTGTATTGTGCTTGTCCATAACAAAAGCTATTTTCAATTTAGTACCAACACCGTCTGTACCGCTTACAAGTACAGGTTCTTCCATATCCTTAGCCTTTGCAATACTGAAAAGACCGCCGAATCCGCCTATATCAGTTAAAACCTCAGGTCTGAAAGTACTCTTTACATGACCTTTCATCAATTCCACAGCCTTGTATCCTGCCTCTACATCTACACCTGCTGACTTATAATCCATAGTTATCCTCCTTATAACGGGAATATTCCCGCAATCATTTTCAAATTACATATGTATATTTTAAATTATATGGAGCAAATTGTCAATCAATAGTATACAATTCTTTAAAAAACAGGCAATTTTTTATATCCTTTTCCTGTCCCACACTGCATATGCCCTTCATATCTGCTTTCATAAGCTCATTGCCGAAATTTACAATATCACAGGGCTTTGCCGAAAGTATCTGTTCCCTTCTCTTTACGGGAAGTTCTTTGTCCTCTCCCATAAAATACTTTCTCATTGCAATTCTTGTAAGAGTATGCTTTTTTACAGGTCTGTCAATTTCATTTATTGTACCTATTATAAATCTGTCAATATCCTGCTGGCTGTATTTGCTCTCTGCAAGATATTCCCCTGCCTTTCTAAAAACATTAAATGTATTTTCAAGGTTAGGGTCTCTGTAGCTGTACATATAGCTGTGTTTTTTGCCAAATACACAGCCGCCCCCGTAAGCGCCTCCTTCAAGCCTTATTTTATCCCACAGGTATTCTCTTGAAATTATCTGCTGTGCAACTCTTGATATACCATTTGAACAGTCCATTTCAAAGGCTATAGCATTAAAGTTTACATTACTGTCAATTACAATCCCCCTGCTTATGTCAAAAGCCCTGCTTTCAATTATATTTTTTGAACCGCCTTCATCAAGGCTTGATATTACATTTTCAATAAGCCCCGATATTCTTTCTCTTTCACTCTCACCGCAGGCAAAGGCATAAAAGGCATTTCCCTTTCTGAAAATACTTCTTATGCTGTTTATGTCATTTTTAACACCTTCAATATCAGAACTTAAATAGCTGTAATATTCCGTACCCCTTGCCCTGTTCTCCCAGAAATCGGCAGATGAAACCTGTGCAAGAGCTTCATTTACAGCCTTTAAATTTCCGCTTTCAATATAAGCTGTTCTTATATTCTGTCTTGCCTCTGAAATAAGCCTTAATATTCTGTCACTGTCATCAAAGCTCTGTGAAATGACCTCTTTAAAAAGTTCAAGACTTTTTTCAATGTTTTCTCTCAGACACTTTATTCTGAAAAGAAGAACAGGTCTGTACCCCTTTTCACCTTTAAGAGTTGATACCTCAATATTAAAGCCACCCGTATAGTAATCAATATCATTTGAAAGCTTTTCGCTGTAAATATCAGCTACTGCCTTATAGGCACTTATTGCTTTAGCATTGTCACGGTCAGACACATCAAAATAAATATCTGTATAAACAATATCACTGCTGTCAAGAGGAACATATATATTTCCCCTGTCCTCTTCATACTTTACCTTAAATCCCGTCTTTGAAATATCACTTACCTTTGTTGACATAAGCTTTTTTACTTCTTCGGGACTGTCCTCTTTAGACTGATAATCGAGCAAAGGTTCATTATTCTTTTCCGTCACAGGTTTACTGTTTTTTACGGCATTTTTATCAGCTATTAATATTCCGAAACAGCCCTTGTCTACAAAATAATCCCTTGCAAGTGCCTTAATATCAATATTTTCAATATCCTTGAATATCTTATTTATTCTTGCAGGCTCAAAATTTTCCCTGCCCTTAAGAAAATTATTTACTATAAGAAGTCCGTAAAAAAGCCCCTTAGGCTTGTAACCGAAATCCTCTTCCTTAAAGAAGAATTTAATACTGTTTATAACTCCCTTAAGCTTGTATTCATCAACACCATTTTCGGCAATATCCTTAAAAGCGGAATTTAAAACGGATTTAAATTTATCAATATCCTTTTCATCGGAATTTTCAACTGTAATTTCCATAACGGAGGATAAACCGCTGTCATCAAAACCACAGCTTACCTTGTCACCAAGTCCCGCATTTAACAGGGCTTCTTTAATGTTTCCTCCCTCTGTATAGCACCATAGAGTTGAAAGTATTCCAAGCATAGTACACTTTGCCACAT
The DNA here is from genome assembly GCA_904395805.1 of Candidatus Gallispira edinburgensis. GTDB lineage: Bacteria > Bacillota > Clostridia > Lachnospirales > CAG-274 > Gallispira > Gallispira edinburgensis. The sequence goes on from CAJFNV010000050.1 coordinate 5,123, forward strand.
CACAGGTGTCCCCTGTGTTATACACAGCCGTAAGTATATTTTTGCCTGTTGTGTTATATTTTATCTCAATTTCAAATTTATCATTTACTTTAACATTGTCTTGCTTTTTTCTTTCTCTGTACTCAAATTCAGATAAATACTTACTGTCCAGAATATTCAGATATTCATTTATATCAATATTACCGTATAAATATATTACAGCATTTGAGGGGTGGTAATGCTCCCTGTGGAAATTTAAAAATTCCTCATAGGACAGATCCGTAATATAATCAGGATTTCCTCCCGCATCATTGCTGTAGCCACAGCCTTTGAACATTTCCTTGTTTATAATTTCCGAAAGGACCACAGCAGGATCGGAATACACACCCTTCATTTCATTGAGAACAATACCGTTATATTCCTTACCGTCACTGTTCCAGCCCTCCTGTCTGAAAATACCCTCATCCTTATACATAAGTGGCTTAAAAACAGCATCACAATACACATTCATAAGAGTTTTGAAATCCTCTTCATTTGTACTCCCCACAGGATAGACAGTCTTATCCCTGTAGGTCATAGCATTAAGATATGTATGTATGGAACCCTTGTCCAGTATATTAAATGGATCCTTTACTTTGTAATTTTCGGAACCGCATAATACACAGTGCTCCACAATATGTGGAATACCCTTGTCATTATCGGGCAGTGTATTAAAGCCTATTGTAAATACCCTGTCATTGTCATCATTTTCTATGTATATAAGCCTGCATCCCGAATTGTGCTTATAAACATAGCCAGTACCTATATTCTCTATTTCCTCTTTTCTCAATAATTTAAACAAACCAAACACTCCTTTGTATCTCAATCTGCGCACCTATCAAATTAAGCCTTTTACTGATTAAATAACATTTTTTGTAGAGAAAAATCATTAAATTCCATAAATTTAAATACTTATTCAACAAGGCATAGCCTTGCTTTTGGCACAGTCAAAAGTTCTGAACGGTGTTTCCGCATACTTCTTGCGGTGCAAAGCACCGTGGCTCCCTTGCCTAAAGGGAGCTGTCAAGCATAAGCTTGACTGAGGGATTCTTGCTTCACAATGCTGCTCGCCATTAAATTGAAAGGATATCCGACAAGGCATAGCCCTGTTTTTAACCGTTCAGCACTTTTGACTGTCCTATATATCTTTCGGCGTAAATGTCAAAAGTTCTGAATAAGCAACCAGACAAGATCCCGGTTCTACAGGTGGAAGGCTTTCTTAAGTCAAAATCCCGATTAATTACATAAGTAACAACCGGGATTTTGATATTATTTTAAAACAGACTGTATAAAAGTCCTTGTTCTTTCATTTGCAGGATTATTAAATATAACATCGGGAGTACCTTCCTCAAGAACGACCCCTTCATACATAAATATTACCCTGTCTGCCACTTCCTTTGCAAAGCCCATTTCGTGAGTAACAACTATCATTGTTATGCCCTCATCTGCAAGCTTGCTTATAACATTTAAAACCTCACCTGTAAGTTCAGGGTCAAGAGCTGATGTTGGCTCATCAAAAAGAATAATATCGGGGTTTCTCATTAAAGCTCTTGCTATAGCAACTCTCTGCTTCTGTCCTCCCGATAATGTTGAAGGCATAACATTGAGTTTTTCCTCAAGTCCAACCTTTTTAAGCATTTCAACAGCCAGTTCCTCAAGCTCAGCCTTTCCTGCCTGTTTATTGAGCATAGGCGCACACATAAGATTTTTCTTAATGCTCATATGAGGGAAAAGATTAAAATGCTGGAACACCATTCCCGCCTTTGAAAGTATTCTTGTCTTTTCCTTATTTTTAGGATATACACCATCCTTACAGAGATATTCACCTGCTATTTTTATGCTTCCTCCGTCAACAACCTCCAGATCGATCAAACTTCTTAAAAATGTACTCTTTCCGGAACCGGAGGGACCAAGGACAGCAACAACCTCACCCTTTGCAACATTAAGGCTTACACCCTTAAGCACTTCCAGGTCGCCAAAACTTTTTTTAACATTTAAAGCCTCTATTTCGTACATGGTCACCCTCCTAAAATGCAAATTTCTTTTCAAGCTTTTTAAACAATATGGATAAGAAATAACTTAACACAAGATAAAAAGCTGCAGCCAGAGCATATGCACCAACTTCTGTTGTCCTGTTTACAATATCATTTGTGACCTTTAAAAGATCGGATAAACCCAATGTTGTAATAAGCGCCGTATCCTTTAAAAGGATGATCGTTTCATTTGCCACGGCAGGCAGTGATATTCTGAACATCTGAGGTATAACGATCTTAAACTTAGTCTGCATTTCACTTATGCCCAGAACCTTTGCAGCTTCGTACTGTCCTTTGTCAACAGATAATATACCGCCTCTAAATATTTCAGCAAAATAAGCCGCATAATTGAGTACAAAAGCAATTGCTCCCGCCGTAAATCTGTCCTCTATTACAAGATATGGACCTATTACAGGTACAAAAGGAAGTCCGAAGAAAATAAAGAAAATTTGCAGAAGCAAAGGTGTTCCTCTCATAATAAGTATATAAAAGCCTACAACTTTCTTTACTATCCAATTTTTACCTGTATACAAAAAAGTTAATATGAGTCCTAAAGGTATTGATAAGACTATTGTTACCAAAAATAACTTAACTGTCAGTCTGCAGCCAATAAGCATTTGTGGAACAACTTGAATAAGCCAGTCAATAATATTTGTAAAAAAACTCATTTCTTCACTCCTTACAAAAAAATAGGGCTGCACGGCACAGCCCCATTACATTTTAATTAATTATTACTATTTACAACTATATCTTCGCCAAACCACTTTTCTGAAATTTCAGCAGAGGTACCGTCAGCGTAAAGCTCATCAAGGGCATTCTGCAGATTGTCGATCAATTCGGTATTTCCCTTCTTAGCGGCAATGCCGTAAACCTCTGAGCCAAAATCATCATCAAGAATTACAAAGTTCTTGTCCTCATTCTGAGCAAGGTAATATCTTGCTACGACCTCATCGGCAACAACTGCATCAATTCTCCCAACTTCAAGGTCTGTAAGAGCCATAATATTTGTATCATATGTAGGCATAGAAGCAAACTGTGTATGTATTTCATCAGCCTCAACAGCATCTACAGCAGAAGAGCCGTCCTGAACACCTACGTTCTTTCCTGCAAGATCAGCCTTGCTCTTTACATCTGAGCCTTCATTCACTATTATTATCATTCTGTTGTCAAGATATGGATCTGTAAATTCCATAGCCTCAAGTCTTTCATCTGTTATTGAAAAACCGTTCCATATAAGGTCGATTTTACCTGTACTGAGCTCCATTTCCTTAGTATCCCAGTTAATAGGCTGGAATTCAACTTCAACACCCATTTTCTCTGCAGCAGCCTTTGCAAGGTCAATATCAAATCCAACGATTTCATTATTCTCATCTCTGAAACCCATAGGAGGGAACTGGTCATCAAGACCTACTACAATTTTATCCTGAGATGCACTGCCTGCATCAGCCTCACTTGCTGTACTTACTTCACCTGTATCAGTACCTGCATCACTGCTTCCGCAGCCAACCATAGCAAAGCCCATAGACATTGCAAGTAAAATACTTATTAACTTTTTCATCAAAACCCATCCTTTCTTTTTTCAAAGCTAACTATAAGAAATGTTTGCATTTCTTACAAGCATGTCAGTTTTATCAACACGCTGTAGCAGAGCTTCAATCCAATGTCATTATCTTAAAATCTGCTAAACCATAATACCCTAAATACGTTAATTTTTACAACTAAACATGCCTCCCTTGCCTAAAGGGAGGGGGACCAACGCAGTTGGTGGTGGGATATTTAACATATATCACTGAGCAAATGCTCACATTTGCGGTATAAAATCCTATCAAATTCTTTAAGTTAATGATATTATCCTCTGCCCTATGAAAATAATATACCATACTTTATTAATTCTGTCAATTAAAGTGTTAAAAATACTTAAAAATTTGTTAAAATACTTTTTAACTTTGTTCCTGTTTAAGGCATTTCAATAAAATAAGGCAGGAAACACCTGCCTCTGTAACATTTAATTAAATATATTGCCAAGAAATGCAAATATATGCTCATAAAAGAAATAATAAACTGTTGCAAGGGCAGCAAAAAAGCACAGTATTCCCACAATATAGAGAATTTTATAAATTAAAGGCACTCTTCCGTAAAAGGCTACAGCCTTTAAATATTTTTTATGAAATTTTGACTGCAAATACCATTGCCTGAACTTGTCAGAGCCTCTTGTAAAACAGAAATAGGCTACAAACAAAAAGGGAACAGTAGGCATAACAGGCAGCAGTGTGCCTATTATACCAAGTACAAGAGATATAAATCCAAGTACTACCAACAGCTTTTTAAATATATTTTTGACCATTTATTATCCCTTTATTTCCTTATATACATCTCTCTTGCCGATCCCTCTGTCCTTAGCAACCTGTTTCATAGCACTTTTTTCGTCCATGCCTTTTTCAACATAGCTGTTAAAGTGGTCGGATATTGACATTTCATTTATTTCAGCCCTTTGGGAGGCTTTGACTTCTTCCTGGGATATACCCTCTATAACAATTACAAATTCTCCCTTAGGTTCATTATTTTCAAAGTAATTTATTATTTCTAACACAGAGCCTTTATTTACTGTTTCATGACGTTTTGTAAGCTCTCTTTCGACTGCGATCTGTCTGTTGCCCCCATATTCATAAATATCTCTTAGAGTATTTAACAAGTGATGAGGTGCTTCATAAAATACCGTTGTCCGTGTTTCATTTTTAAGTCTTGAAAGGACTTCCGTCCTCTGTTTCTTGTTTTTTGGCAGAAAGCCTTCAAATATATAGCTTCTCGTATTAAGTCCGCTTAAAACAAGAGCAGTAATTACTGCCGTAGGTCCCGGAACAATTGTAACTTCTATATTGTTTTCATAGCAAAGACGTACAAGATCTTCTCCCGGATCCGATATTCCCGGCATTCCCGCATCAGTAACAAGAGCTATGTTTTTTCCCTCTTTAAGCATTTTTATAAGCTGTGGTCCCTTAGTATCCTTATTATGCTCATAATAGCTTGTCAGAGGTGTTTTTATATCAAAGTGATTGAGAAGCTTGACACTCTGGCGTGTATCCTCGGCTGCGATCAGATCCACTTCACCCAGTATACGTATTGCACGAAGTGTCATATCTTCCATATTTCCTATTGGCGTACCGCAAATATATAGCATATTTTCTCCTAGTTGTAATAAATATCGTAAACTTCATCTGTATAGCTGCCGTCGGAATTGTATATAACAAGAGAAGGCATGACTTTAAGTCCCGGTTTCCCTCCCTTTGAAAACTCAATAAGGACAAGCTCTGAGGACTTTCCTGCTCTCGGCTCAATAAGCCTTAATGCCTTTGGCTCTATATTATTTCCTCTTGCGGAAACAAATATGTCTGTAAGACGCTCACATCTGTGTACCATATACATTCTGCCGCCGTATTTAAGCATTTTATTGGCAGTGTTAAAAACGTCATTTATATTGCAGAGTATTTCGTGACGTGAGTAAGCCTTAGGTGAATTTTCACACACAAATCCTCTCCCCGGCACCATATAAGGCGGATTGCAGGTTATTACATCAAATGATGATGCTTTGAAATAGTCCGTACACTTCCTGATATCACCTGTAACAATATCTATTTTATCCTGAAGGTCATTAAGGGCAACGGAACGTCTTGCCATATCAGCAACCTGCTCCTGTATTTCTATTGCCGAAAAATGCTCCCCATCAGTCTTAGCCTCAAGAAGTATGGGTATTATGCCTGTGCCTGTACACATATCAAGCACTTTTTCGCCCTTCTTCACCCTGGCAAAACCGCTTAAAAGCACTGCATCAATACCAAAACAAAATCCTTCTGTATTCTGTATTATTTTATATCCTTTACGATGAAGATCATCTATTCTTTCATTTTCAAGCAGCATATCAATCAAGTAAATCCTTTAAGTCTTCCTGTGAAATATGTTCTTCCTTACGGTGTCTCCTTTTGAGAATTTTTATTTCATCAGGAGTAAAGAAACTTACACCTATATCATTTTTAGGCGGTTTTCTTATAGCTGTTTTTATGACCTGCTTTAACACATTTACAGATAAGACCTCTCCCTGGCCCTCCGGAGTATCTATAATATCCCCTTCCTTTGGAAGTCCCTTAAGAAGGTCCTCATAAGCATTCTGCTCATACTTAAGACAGCACATAAGCCTTCCGCATACACCTGAGATCTTTGAAGGATTTAATGACAATCCCTGATCCTTTGCCATCTTTATGCTCACAGGATGAAAATCACCTAAAAACGTAGCACAGCACAGAGTTCTTCCGCATATGCCTATACCGTTTATATACTTAGCTTCATCTCTTACACCTATCTGTCTTAATTCGATTCTTGTTCTGTATACAGAGGCAAGATCTTTTACAAGGTCTCTGAAGTCAATTCTTCCGTCTGCCGTAAAATAAAATATAAGCTTGTTATTGTCAAATGTAAGCTCTGTAGCAATCAAACGCATTTCAAGCCCATGCTTTTTGATCTTTTCAACACATACCTCAAAGGCTTCCTTTTCCTTTTCCTTATTCTGTCTGTTCTTTTCCATGTCCTCGTCAGTTGCAAGTCTTGTAACAGGCTTAAGTGGCGGTATGATCTCATCATCATTTACATCACGGTTCGGTATAACGACTGTACCGAATTCCATTCCCCTTGATGTTTCGACTATAACATGCTGACCATATGAATATTCTGTTGTTTCCGGATCAAAGTAATAAATTTTCCCGGCTTTTTTAAATCTGACACCTACTACTATCATTCTATTTCTCCTTTATTTTAAAAAACAGGGTCTCAAGCAAAAGCTGTGAATTTCCGTTTCGGTTTAATCTGTTTCTTGTATCATTGATAGCATCACAGCGGTTTATAAGCTGTGATGCCGTTGCCTTTTTTGCGATCATTTCCGTCTGTATAAGCTTATCACCCTGTATGACTCTGTCTGTACTTCCCGTTTCCTTGATTACAAGGGCATCTCTGTAGACAAGATACATTATTTCAAGTATCTGGTCAAGAGAGCCTTTCTGCTCCCTCAAAGTATCAACAAGTCTGTAAAGCTCGATCATATCCCCGTCCTCAAGCTTAAGGGCCGTTTCAATTGCAGTATCCCTTATATCCCTAAATTCCTCCGAATTGACAAGCTCGATTGCCTTACCTATGCTCCCCTGGGAGTAGACACTGTAAAGCTGTGCCTGCTCAGGGGAAACATTCAAGTTATCAACAAGATAATCCGATACCATATTATAAGGCAGAGGATGAAGCTTAAACATAATGCAGCGTGAAAGTATTGTAACAAGAAATTTATTGTAATTTTCACACAGCAAAAGAAATATACCGTATTCAGGAGGCTCCTCAAGAGTTTTGAGAAAGGCATTCTGAGCAAGTATATTCATTTTGTCTGCTTCGGGGATTATGAATATTTTATACTTATTTCTGTAAGGTTTCAATGTAATATTTTTGACAATTTGGTCCCTTACATCAGAAACGGTTATATCCTTTTTCTGATGAGTTACATAAATAATATCGGGATTATTATCCTCATCAAAGGTTTTACAGCTTACACATCGGTTACAGGCATCTGTTCCCCCTTCTTCACAGTTTAGTGTTTTTGCAAAGGCTTTTGCAAGAGTTGTTTTTCCTATGCCCTTTATACCGTCAAATATATAGGCATGATTTATTCTGTTATGAAGAATAGAGGTCTGTAAATGTTCAATTATATTTTCATGACCTGTGACCTGACTGAAATTCATATTTTACTCCCGTTTTAAATCCCGTTTTTTTCCAAAAGGTTATTAATGCCCTCTGTGATCTCATTATGTATTTCATCTACAGTTTTAAGGGCATCAATAACAGTTATTCTGCTTTTACAGCGTTTAGAGAGTCTGACATAACCGTCATAAACTCTCTGGTGAAAGCTGAATTTTTCCGCTTCAAGCCTGTCAAGCTCCGTCTGTGCTCTCTTTCGTGCAAGTCCGTCCTCAGGCTTAAGCTTAAGCAAAAATGTTATGTCCGGCTCAAGATCCCCTACGGCATATTTATTAATATTCTTTATAAGCCGCTCACCCATTGAACGTGCAAATCCCTGATACACAACAGAGCTGTCAACAAAACGATCGCTTATGACTATGTCCCCCTCCTTAAGAGCAGGCAAAATAACCTCTGATACATGCTGTGCTCTTGCTGCAGCATATAAAAGAGCTTCTGTCATATCTGTCATTTCCGAATTGTTTTTGTCTATTATAATTTCTCTGATTTTTTCACTTATGGGGGTGCCTCCCGGCTCTCTTGTACACACAACTTTAAAGCCCTTGTCTGAAAGGTATTTTTCAAGAAGCTTTATCTGAGTTGTCTTTCCTGCACCGTCTGTACCCTCTATTGTAATAAATAAGCCTGACATAGTATCCTCCGGTAATTTTTATCTTGCAAGCCAGCCGCCGTCTACTGCAAGTGTGAAGCCGTTTACATAGGCTGCCGCATCTGAGCAGAGATAGATAACTGCTCCCATCATATCATCAGGTGTACCCCAGCGTCCTGCAGGGATTCTGTCAAGTATTTCATCTGAACGCTTTGAGTCATTTCTGAGCTGAGTTGTGTTGTTGGTTGCCATGTATCCCGGTGCAATGCCGTTTACATTGATGTTATATCCTGCCCATTCGTTTGCAAGGGCTCTTGTCATGCCGAGAACAGCTGACTTGCTTGAAGTGTAGGCAGGAACTCTTATACCGCCCTGATAACTTAACATTGAGCAGATGTTTACGATCTTGCCGCCTGTACCCTGAGCAATAAATTCCTTTGCTGCCGCCTGAGCAAGGAAGAATACTACCTTTTCATTAATATCGATAACCTTGTCCCAGTCTGCTTCCGTAACATTTATTGCATCTTCTCTTAATATTATACCTGCATTGTTTACAAGAATATCAATTTTGCCAAACTTATTCTTTGCTTCTGATATAATATGATCAATATGATCTGTAGTGCCAAGGTCAGCTATAATTTCAAAAAATTCTCCGCCCTTTTCTTCTACAGCCTTCTTTGTATCCTCGCAGCTTCTTCTTGCCACGCCGCATACCTTAGCACCTGCTTCTGCAAGAGCAATACACATACCCTGTCCAAGTCCTGTATTGGCACCTGTTACAATTGCAACTTTGCCGTCAAGTTTAAATAAATCGAGTATCATAAAAAAACCCCCTTAAAATAGTTTATTATATAAAACAAGTATAACACATATAGAAAATAAGTTCAATAAATTTAGAATGTTAAATAAAAAACTTGAATTCTATTTCATTTATTTTTTATAATATTTTTCAGTAAGCCGTATTTTTATTGCTATAAAACAACGTTAATAAGTCTCAGACTGTCAATAAACTAATTTATAACCAAAAATTTGCAGTTTTTGAACAGCTAACTTGCAATTAGCGTCGCAGACTATAATCCGCAGGTCGAGCTTTGCCCGACCGAGGACAGGAACTTTTCTGTAATTTTGATATTTTAATGTCAAAATTGCGGAAAACTTGATGGTTCCTTCCTTAGCTATCTGAAAGAAATGCGTGCATTTCTTTCATGGCTGTCGACTTTTTCGACAGCCAGCAACTTTAATAAGTCTTACTCTTTTCCCCTTTCTGTTCTTTTTTTCATAAATTCTCTTATTTCCCTGCCAATTCTTGACTTTGCGGAAGGATTTCTTCTGAGAAATGCAATTTTGTTAATATCAAGAGCAGCTATTTTTTCCTTCATAGCTCCTGCTTTTTCTTTCCATGCATTTACATAGTCCTCCATATCAAGTTTCTTAAAATCCTCAATCTTTTCAATAATAAGCTCATCAATTTCGGTATATGAAAGGGCTGTACTGATTTTCTCCTTTATATCGGCAACAACCTCGTCCCGCTTTTCACTTGCCTGACCCTTCTTTTCCTCAATAGCCTCAGCGATCTGTATTTTTATTTCTTTCAGATCATTCATAAGCCTTTCACTGCTCATAATAATTTCCCTCATGTCATAAGCAGCCTTAAATGACTTAACAAAGTCAAATACAAATATCACAGTAAGTATGACCACAATAAGTGCGGATATCCATACATTCAGGGAATCTATAAACTTTGCCACAGGCTCATTTATAATATATGTCACAAGCATACCCATAAATCCCCAAGTAATACTTGATTTAATGCAAATATATCCTTTATAGTTCATAAAATTACCGCTGTAGTCCCAGTACTTGACCTTAAAAAGCTTTTCCATTACAATTCCCGTTGCAAGCTCCAGCACAGTAGCCGCTATAAAGCTCAGTATATATACAAGTACAGGACTTGACATTACAGGAATTGTTGAAAACAATATGATTACGGCACCGCAGCCGTATATAGGCAGAAAAGGACCTTTCATAAACCCTCTGTTTACCCATTTTTTTGATTTTGCAGATACATACAGGCTTTCAAAGCACCAGCCCATAAAGCAGTAAATATAAAATATAAGAAAAAAAGTTAAAATATTCAAATCTAACTTATACATATTACCCCTCTTTATAAAAACAGCCTGCCATAATGATCCGGCAGACTGTTCGTTTTTTTATTAATTAATAATCCTCAGGTCTGTCACTTCTGAACCCGAAATGATAGCGTATAGCTTCAACAATTCTTTCTGCAGCATATCCGTCACCGAAAGGATTTTTTGCAGCCACCATCTTGTCATAACTTTCCTTATTTTCAAGAAGCTCTTTTGCCTGAGCATAAATTTCATCTTCGTTTACTCCCGCAAGTTTAAGGGTACCTGCCTCTACACCCTCGGGTCGCTCTGTAACATTTCTTAAAACAAGAACAGGCTTGCCCATTGAAGGCACTTCCTCCTGCAATCCGCCGCTGTCAGTCATTACCATATAGCTTAAGTTCATAAGGTTGTGCATGTTAACTATGTCAAGAGGGTCCACAAGATGTATTCTTTCGTGGTTTCCGAGAATTCTGTTTGCAACCTCTCTTACTGCAGGATTAAAGTGAACAGCATATACAACTTCTATGTCCTCATAATCCTCTGTAAGTCTTAAAACAGCCCTGCATATATTTTCAAGGGGCTCTCCAAGATTTTCTCTTCTGTGAGCAGTCATTGTAATTACTCTCTTGTTTTTGTAATCAATGTTATTAAGCTCATCAAGGTCAAATTTAAAATTGTCCTTTATAGTATGCTTAAGACAGTCAACTGCCGTATTGCCTGTTATAAATATACCCTCTTCCCCGATGTTCTCCTTTAAAAGATGGTCTTTTGCAAGAGGAGTAGGCGCAAAATGCAAGTCTGCCATATGTCCTGTAAGCACTCTGTTCATTTCCTCAGGGAAAGGCTGAGTCTTGTCATATGTTCTCAATCCTGCCTCTACATGTCCAAGCTTTATACCGCTGTAAAAAGCAGCCAGTGCCCCGGCAAAGGTAGTTGTTGTATCACCGTGTACAAGTACAAGGTCAGGTTTTGCCTCACTCATAACTTCTTCAAGACCTGTGAGAGCCTTTGTTGTTATGCTTGTAAGGGTCTGTCTTTCTGTCATTATATCCAGATCATAGTCTGGATGTAAATCAAATATTTCAAGTACCTGATCAAGCATCTGCCTGTGCTGTGCAGTTACACACACTATCTGTTCTATTTCATCACACTTATCCATTGCCTTAATAAGGGGAGCCATTTTGGTAGCCTCCGGTCTTGTACCAAAAATACTCATTACCTTTATTTTTTTCATTATATTCACCTCATACAAAAAATTATTAACTCTTAAATTTTATTTTCTGCCACAAATTTGGCACTCATCTACTCTGTAAAATTTATCACTTTTTCACCCCACACTCCTCCACACTTTATCAAATTCCAATTGTTATTTCCGATTCGGTTTTCTTTTAATAGCCAACAATTTGATATAATCACCAAATTCATCATTACTGGTCGGTTCAAACATTACCCATTTTCCATCATGATATGTTTTTGCTTCATCATATTGCCTGCAAACGGCATTAGAAAGAGTATCTCTTATATCTTCGAATTTTTTTCTTTCATCTTTACCAAAAATAATCATGAAACCAATGCAATTACTTTTTGCGTATAGGCAACAAAGTGTTTTACCGCCTCTGCGATACTTATACTCATAAGTCCAATTCTTACCACCGGTATTCCATAATCGTTCCATTTCATATTTTTCATCAATAGCAGAACATAACTCTTGCCAGACTTCAAACAAAGGCTGTCCGAGCAATTCAGTCATGGTTGATTGAGATGGTATATTTTCAAGCATTGCGTCCCCTCCATAAATTCCTGTTTAACTCACTATGCAATTTTTTAAGTAACTAAATTTTAACGTATCCCCGCCGCCGCATCGTGGCGATAGCGGGGAATGAACACCCCTTTGTGCTCATCAGCTAAATACAACCAAAACCTTTCAGGCACAAAGGTCGATAAGGGGTGTGGGGAATATCGAAAATTCCCCACGTCTTTGGTACTTTCTTCAAAGAAAGTACATAAAAATTTGCCTTACTTTCTAAAGTAAGATAATGCTCTAAATTCCAAATTTACCGCACTAATAACTACCGACTAGCGTTTTGAAGCATCGATCACTCACAGTCCCCTTATAGGTAAACTATCCAAGGGACTGAGAAGTTTAACTCCTCACTCACTTCAAATTTCAGCAATGCACCGGCAGAATAGCCGGACGCACATAGTGCGGCTTTCGCCATAGGCGAAAGTGCTGAATAGCTGAATTTTAAAATACTCCTCACTCCATATATTTTCCATACCATATTTTCCCCAGAGCAAGTCCCAGTCCAAAAAACACAATAAACACACAAAAAGCAATTACCATATCAGAAAACACAACAATATCCCCTGCCAGAACAAACTTAGCCAGAGCACCAATCACAAAGAAAACCATACAGTTTGCAGCAGCCTTTGTCTTATTTCCCTTTACAATAGCATATACAAGTGTAGTCATATAAACACATAAAAGACACGAAATAATAACTGTCAGTGTTTCCTCATACTGTATGCCCGTAAATCCTGCACCCATGCATAAATAAAATACAGCAACAAGCACTGCCATAAGCACAGGCTTATCATCGCTTCTTTTTCTTATTCTCTTATAAAAATTTTCCATTTACTTGTTCTCCTCATATTCTACGGACACAAGAGCAAGACCTCTCGGCGGCATTGTCATTCCTGCCCTGCTCCTGTCCCCTGATTTTATTATATCTTCGATTTCATTCACATTTATTTTGCCAATACCCACTTCAAGAAGAGTACCCGTCAGTATTCTTACCATATTGTATAAAAATCCGTTTCCCCTGTATGTAAATGTGATCTCGCTGCCCCTTTTTTCAATATCAATTGAGTATATATTTCTCACTGTAGATTTTTTAGTTCTCTTGTTTGAGCAGAAAGCCTTGAAATCCTTTTTCCCCTTTAACATTTCCGCAGCTTCCCTCATTTTCTCTATGTCAATGTCATAAGGAAAGTGATTTACAGTCCTTCTTGTAAAAACATTTACCTTTTTTGCTGTATCGATTTTATACACATATGTCTTGGCTTTTGCATTAAGTCTTGCATGAAATCTTTCATCAGCAGCTTCACAGCTCAATATCCTTATATCGGCAGGCAAAGCCTCATTAAGTCTGTCCATCAGTTCATCGTATTCACCATTAAGTTTAAAGTTGGCTACCTGTCCCAGAGCATGGGCACCAGCATCTGTTCTGCCTGAACCGTTTATTTCAATTTCTTCACCTGTTACGTTTTTTATTGCCTCTTCAATAATTCCCTGTATTGTATTTGGCGTTGACACCTGCCGCTGCCATCCGTTGTATCTTGTGCCTTCATACTCTAGCACTATTTTATAGTTCATAACTGCTTTCCTTTTTATATATAATCTTGCCCAGTTCCTCATTTACGGGAGCTGAAATACCATATTCCTTACTTAAGTTTATCACGGTATCGGCAAATATTTCAACCTCTGTTTTGTTTTTATTTAAAATATCCTGAGCCATTGAAGGCATACTTTCGGGATCAAGTCTGTCTGTAACTCCAAGCCAGTATTCAATATCTTCTTCTCCCAAAGGTATATTCATTTTGTTTGCCACCTCAATTACTTCTCTCATTGCCCCTATCATTTTATTCCTGTACTCACCCTTTGTCTGCACATCCTTATAGTGCAGGCCATAGGCGGCACATACCTGATTAATGCCCACATTGAGCATAAACTTGCTCCACAGCTTGTTAAGCATTGACTTTGGTATTTCATAGCTGAAATTAATACTTTCAAAAAACTCTTTTAATTCTTTTACCGTATCTGAAAGCTTTTCATTTTCAGCCTCACCAAAGGCAAGAGTGCCGTAATTTTTAAATTCAATATGATTTCCATACTTCTGTGCATCCATACCATAGGCTACACAGTAGAGAATTCTGCCCTTTCCCAGAACATCGGCAATGACCTCTTCACTTGTAATGCCGTTTAAAAGAGAAATTACAATTGTATTTTCAGTTACAAAAGCCTTTGCAGATTCAAGAGCCTTTCTCAAATGATGAAATTTAGTGGCAACTATAAGCAGATCCAGTTTGGTACTTTCAAAGGCATAGTTAAAGTCCGCTTTCACTCCGTTTATATATACACCTTTATCCCTGTACCTTTCAAGTCTTTCCCTGTCACCCAATATGTAAACATTTTCACTGCCTATAGCCCTTGTCAGAAAATTTCCGTACATACCACCCAGAGCACCAAGTCCCAGTATACCGGCATTTTTTATCATACTATCACCCTTTCCGGCACTATATTTACATTTTACAACATATTAAATATTATTGCAACATATTAATTTCCATATATCAATATTGTAAAGGCATCGTTGACATACTTTATCCCAAATGATATAATAATTTCCCATATAAATACCATACAGGGAGATATTAATATGCAGGAACAAAGATTAAAAACAAATCTTGACACAAATTTTATAAAACTTATAGCAGTCATTTCTATGACAATAGATCATATGGGAGCAGGTATTTTTTATGAATATCCTGTTTTCAGATGGATAGGGCGAATTGCTTTTCCTCTTTTTTGTTACTGCCTGACAGTAGGTATGCTGTATACTCATGACATTAAGAAATATGTCCTTCGTCTTGGAGCTTTTGCACTGATTTCTCAGCCTTTCTGGATATTGGCTTTTAATTCTGACGATATTATGGGAAACATTTTCAATTTGAATATATTTTTCACTTTAGTAGTAAGTCTTTTAGCAGCATGGGGCTTTAAAGAAAAAAAGTGGTGGTTATTTGCCTTAGGGATTATACTTCTGAATGTAATTAATTTTGATTATGCTATGACAGGACTTATTTTAATGATGATTTTCTACCTCTGCAGAAATAAGCCATGGTTAGGCGCAGTCATATATACAATAACTTACCTGCCTGCATTAAATGGATATATGGAAGATCCTCTTGCATTAAAAATAGGCAGTCATGCCATTGGATTTGAAATTTTTGCTTTGCTGGCACTGCCCTTTATTTATATACATACTAAATCCAATATTAAAATTTCAAAATGGTTTTTCTATATTTATTATCCGGCTCATTTATTTGTCATTTATATACTGCAGTTATTTATATAGAAATTTAAAACAGATCTATATACCTTATGTATTATGCAATACTGTCAACTTAAAGAATTAACATAAACCTGACTGTTCAAAAAGGCGGCGTGTCCGCCCTTCAGAACTTTTGCCTTCGTCAAAAGCGACACTTCGTGTCGGCAAATATTCTTTTGCTTCAAACTTGGCTCCCTTGCCTAAAGGGCTTCAACACTTTCAGCTCCGCTGAAAGCCGACACTTCGTGTCGTCAGATATCTTTCTGTGCTATAGTCGCATTATTTCGCAAGTAACTAAGCCTCCTTTTTAAAGGAGGGGGACCGCATCAGCGGTGGAGGATTTTCTCCTGTTCTGGCTCAACAATGCTGCTCGCTATTGAATCGGGAGAAGTTACCCGACGGCATTTCTAATGCCGCTTTTGACGTAGTCAAAAGTTCTGAATAAGCAACCAAGGAGCTGTCTGTTCAAATCAGTAAAGCTGATTTGAACAGCCTGAGGAATTTTTTCCTAACCGCTTCAACTTAGCAAATGCTTGCATTTCTTGAATCGAAAGAATTATTCGACAGCCTGAAAGGCTGCTTTTGACATTTGCACCGGCAAGATTAGCCGG
>CAJFNV010000051.1 GCA_904395805.1 Candidatus Gallispira edinburgensis
ATTTCAACTTGAACAATAATATTAAAACACCCTTTTTCGTTTCCGTCATTCGCAGGTTCGAATCCTGCTAGCCTAGCTATTATCAGTATTTAAGAGGGTTTTAAGCCCTCTTATTTTTTATTTCAACCACTTTTCAACCACTCAGTTTTTAATCTTTTCTCTCTTCCAGTTCCTCAACAACAGCCCTTAATTCATCGATCTGCCTTTGCTGTTCGTCAGCTCTTATACTTCCTAAAAGAGTGTTACAACCGCATATTATAGCATTAGCGGTCTTTGTATCCATTTCACCGTTTGCAACCATATTGTTTATCCTTGCTATGCTGTTGCGTATATCTTTCGGGGTTTTAAATCTGAAATGCAACTTGCTTATTTCAACCACTCCCCCTTTAAGTCTCTAAGGTCTCAAGGGGTGATACTATATTAATGATTTTAACATCATTCTCCGCAATGTTATATTCTTTGATCAAGGCATCTGCATAGTCGCTTGCGTGCTTCCTGCTTGGAAATACGCCGCCCTTGTCCTGATCCGTATCTATAAATTTACCGTGCTGTATAAAATTAACATCTAAACGGTACCCTCCTATCTTTTCATCGTAAGGACGTATAAATGCAAGCATTCCATAGGCTTTCTTACCCTGCAATGCTCCTACTCTTTTCGCTATTCTGTCTATTTCTTTCATCTTCAACACCTCTAATCAGTTATTTTATACCTAATTTGACTTCTCAAATGTCCTGTCTTATGTAGCGGGTTATCTTCACCCTTATTTTCAATAGTGATGTCGGAGTTTTTAGGATTATCTAAATCCCTCATGTACAATTTAATCTTACTAACCATCGCATTTCCTGCAATTTCTAAAAACTTTTCTGGTGTTATATGCCCATTTAAAAGAGGTCGCAAAGACAAGTCAATTTGCTTATTTACATTATCAATATAAGTATCAAACCCCGCCCTTAAAAAAGACCTCTCAGGAATTACAACAGACTCGGTAAGCCAATAAAGAAATTTTATATCCTTACCCTTATTCTGCACTATAAATTTTTCGCCTTTTTTAGACGTATACACCCAAGTATTTTTAAAATTTCTAGCACGCACCTCTTTCCCTGCCGCCTCAGGGCAAAGAGGTACAGTCAAATATTTCTTTTCCTTAGCGTGTATAGTCATACCGTATTCATGTATTCCTGCAAGCCAGGCAGCTTCTCCGTCAAACGCTCCAACCTCAATCTTCTTCCCATTTATAGCTTCAAGGGCTTTTACCATTTCAGGTATTTTATTTTTAACCGTCTTTGTTTTTATCTTAATTCTATTTTTTTTACTCATTTTCATCCTCCTATACAAGAACAGCCCCCACATAAAAAAGTAGGAGCTATTCAATCAATCTATTGCTCAAAAATGAGCAAAACTCTGTTATTCTACAGCCTGGTAATATATCGCACTAGCCTTATTATCAAGCACAAAGGCATCATAACATATTCTACCCTCTACAAGGCTGCCACTTATTCCAGGAGGGTTATTATGTGTTGTATAGTCCTCCAGTTTAGTCGGTGCGACAGTAGCCACAGGGTGAGCTATCATAAACCCAAAATCTTCGGGTAGTCTGTTACTTGGCACCTTTATAA
Organism: Candidatus Gallispira edinburgensis; assembly: GCA_904395805.1. Taxonomy (GTDB): domain Bacteria; phylum Bacillota; class Clostridia; order Lachnospirales; family CAG-274; genus Gallispira; species Gallispira edinburgensis. The sequence goes on from CAJFNV010000051.1 coordinate 1,618, forward strand.
CATTGCAGCCGTCAAGATTTGATATAACACCCTTAAGTCTCATATCGTTACCGATTTCAGTTTCCATTGTTATATCCTTGCACTGCTTCATAAGCAGGTATGTAGCAGGTGTCACAAGTATAACTCTGCCCGTTTCTGTTACTTCTGCTTCATCAAGTGCGGCATTAGCCTTGATAATCTCTGTATATATGTTATCAGCTGTAAGGGTTATTGCTGTAGGCTTATGCCCTGCCTTGGTACACATCACACTATATACATAAGTATCGACCTCGGGCACTACTACTTCTCTAAGCTGTCTTGCAAGTGCTGCACCTGCTTCAAGCTGTGAAGCTGTTTCGTCTGTATCAAGCTTGTCAATCTCAAATGTAAAAGAGCGATCCTTTGTCAACATAAACTCTTCTGTAGTAGCGTTTAAGCTCTGTACAGTGCCATAGCGTGAGCCTGTATTTGCTCCGTTCCTGTTATAGTCATTCATTGAAGCCGTTGAAATTTTATAGACCTTGACTGTATGTGCTCCCGTCCAGTCAAAATCACTGTTAGTCAAAACACTTTTCTTGCTCTCTGTTGTGAATATCTCATCAACATAAGGCAAAAACTTAGTAGCTAACTGTATAGCCATTTATTAATCACCTCTATTCAGTCCAAAGGCTGAACGCAGTGCGCCCCCTTGTCCTCCACTGTAGGGATTTGACGGGTGCGGTGTTCTTCCGTTCGCCTTAAATATTCTGTCTACTTCTGCTCTTACTGCTATATTAAACACCTCTGTAATTTGCTTATATGAGGCGTTACACTTTTCTTCATCGGAATAATCCATTAAGTCGGCTAATTCTATCGGGTGCCCGTCTCTGGTCAGCTTCTTTGTTACTTCAAGCTGCAACCTATTCTTTGTAAGCTCCGCCTTTGTAGCCTCGTCATCTGCAATCATTCCCATAAGTCTTTTACGTTCCTTTGCAAGCCTCTTTTCGACTATGTCATTAAGCTGCTGCTGTGTGAACGTCTTTTCGCCCTCTGCCGTTTCTTTAACCTCGGCATTGCTGTTATAGGCTTCATTTAAGCCCTTCCCCTGCTCCTGCAGGTCGGTATTAACTTCATTGTTAATATTTTCATTGTCCATTGTCAGACCCTCCATTCAGAGTATTTTATAATAACATTTAGTGGCAGAGCAGTTTAAACACTTGCTCGGGTGCTGCCTTCTATATGGTAAATTTTTAGAGGCACAATTGATTTTCAGCTAAGAGGCTGAAATAAAAAGTTAAAAAAACAAAGGTTAAAAGCAAACAAAAAAGGGAATACACAACGGTAGGTGGTCCGTTATATATTCCCTCGCTTATCTTATAAGCTCCCTATGAAAAAATAAAGAAAAACATAGGGGGTACTATAAAATATTTTGTTTGCTATATATATTATACCACAAATAGGGGGTATTTTCAAGTAAAACCTTGATTTTATCAGCATTCAAGCCATATTTTAGCTATAATTTTTGTTCAAAAAAGGGGGTATTTTACCCCCATTCTGTCGGTTTTAAGCCTGTTTTATATCTGTTTTATATCGATCCATCTTATTTTATTACCGCCTCTTGTAACCCTGCTAGGCTCGTCCTCGGGCGGTTTCACCTTGTACTGTGCTTCTCTCATTTCAAGGAAATACAAAAGTCTTTTAAATTCCGCTTCTGTAGTATATGTCACCTGTAATTTAAGCATTTCAAGCCTCCTGTCATATTATTTTTAATTTACCCCTTGACTATCGGACCAAAAACAGCTAAAATTTATATGTCTGTATTTAAGCTGTTTTTGGCTTTAGTCAAAAGCTTTCCCTTTGATATGTTGGTAGCGTATCAAAGGGATTTTTCTTTTACCACGTCAGACAGAGCATTTAACCTGTCCTGTATATTCCCTAACCTGATCACAATACCTGACATCATCGTACCGTAATTCTCAGGCTCGTCCTCTGCTTCTATGAGTGCAGCATAAAGGCAATGAACATTTTCACGCTCAATATTAACCAATGTTTCTATATCGTCAATTTCCACTAATACGTTCATATCTTTCATTATGTACACCCCCTTTACATCAATTCACCTTTTAACATTTTAGTTGCAATTATGTAACCGTTTAAAAATCCTTCGTTAAGGTATGTTGTAGCAACATCATTCAGATCGTCAGCTATTTCAAGGTTATCACCCTCATACCTGTTTAAAAAATCTTTCTCCATAATTTCAGTATCTTCTGTCTTTACCCATTCGCTGACCTTATCCTCCATTACATCACATAAAAGTCTATTAATGAACGGATATTCTGTTATACTTGTTATTTTCTTCATATGTACCTACCTCCTAAATTTAATTTTTAACTTAGTACCGGTCTAAAACAATGTATATATCTATACATATAAAGTACTATACCGCTTAAATACTATAGATACTTTGTATGTATAATTACATTCAAGATTTATTTATATGTTGCTTTGTATGTATAATTACATTCAAGGCAATATATAGTATCTAAGCCATTTTTTATTTGTATGTATAATAAAAAACATTGTTTTAGACTTTCTCTTGCCTTTCCCAAAAATATATTTTATCCCCACCATATCCATAATGCTTAACAATGACGTTATCAGGTCTATTCCTTGCGAATATCTGCCAATCAATACCGTTATCATCAGCAATCTTTTTTAAATCTGATACATTTATAGCATTTGTACGGTCTGCTCTTTCATCAAAAGCTTTATTTATCAGTTCAACAGCCTTTTCTTTTTTTGTACCTGTTTTAGCTTTCCTTTGCTTCTGTCCCGTGCAGTCCTCAGGAGTCAATTCTGATACGTCAGTAACAACATCAGGCACCCACACGCCGTTATTTATCCTATATGCTAAGGTATCTCCTGCAGGTGTCCCGTTCTGCTTAATATGAAACATTACTTTAGTATCTCTGTCTTTCGGGTGCTTACCTAAAAATAAAGCACTTCTCACAGCTCCCATAAAGTCAATACTACCCAAAAACCTATAATATACGTCTTGTGTAGTCATTTTACTCAAATGAGATACAATAACTATAGCTGTGTTATGTTTTTCGGCTAATCCCTGTAATCTTGCGAATAAAGGTCTTGTTTCGTTAGCTCTGTTCATATCAATACCAGCACCTAAATAAGCTTGTATAGGATCAAAAAACACCAATATAGGCTTGTACATATCAAACAAAAATTCAAGCCTTTCATCAGCAAATGAATAAGGTATAAAGTTCGGATCTAATGTATTTTCAGGTGCAAAAATATAGTCCATATTTGCCCCTAATTTTCTTAATCGTGGTTTTATCACCGTTTCGGGGCTGTCTTCTGCATTAAACATTAATACATTACCCTGTATCGGCTTTTCAAATGGGTTGTCATCAATTTGACCATTTGACACCTTCGCCGCCACATAGCAGCAAAAAAATGTTTTCCCCGTCCCTGGGTCTGCACCTAATGCCGTAAGCATACCCAATGGTATGTATGGGTACCACAACCAGTCAACAGCTTTTTCCTCAATATCGGAAAAACTTCTAATAGGTGCTATAATATCGCTTTTTGGTTTTTCTGCTGATATTTCAGTAATAAACCTTTTAATATTTTCATTGATTTCTTTAGGGTTGAGTGCATAATACTCCTTTTTCCCCTCAAATATCTTATAACCGTCTATGTATCTTGTATCATCAATAGCCTTTTTAATTGTTTCGTTTACAGAGGATTTGCAACAGCCTATTGTTATAATGTTATTTGCTGCCATATTCGCCCGGCTTAATGTATCAGCTATAGCTGCAACATCTTCCATACTGTTTATTACAATAGAATTATAGCCCTCTTTCATTATTTCAATGAATAGGTCCGTACTATCAACCACAAACAAATACTTTTTATTGCCTTCCTGCATTTGACACAAAAGACTATTAAGAATACCGATACAAGTATGTAGATAATCTTGTGTCACCTAATCACCTGCCCAGCACCAATTTGCCTATATTTTCAATAGTTGTGCGTGCTTTGACAAGCTCATTTTTAAGCTCGTTTACCTCTTCCGGCGGTACTGCTGCCTTGTCAAACTTAATTAACCACTGCTTGCCCTCAGGCTCTTTGTAGGCGTTTAATTCGCCTTTCCTGCACAAGTGGGCAACACTTTCAGGGCTTATATATAACCCTGTAACACGCTTGTAGTAGTCTGCGAATTGCTTCGTTGTCATAATCTGCATTGTAAAACCTCCTATTCTTCCGCTATTAAATCAGTTACAGGTACATTTAAAGCCTTTGCAATCTTTACCGCTGTGTACATTGTTGTGTTATTACTTTTGATAATATTACCTAATGTTTGTGGAAGTATTCCGCATTCTTTGGCAAATTCAGCACGTCTGTAGCCTTTTTCAGCTATTGCAATGTCAATTTGTAATCCTTTTACTTTCATTTTATCACCTCACATTCTTTTTATTGAATATATTTCATATTATATACCTTATATTATATTTTGTCAACTATTTTTCTATTAAATTATCAATTTTATTTTTTTTTCTTAATTTTTTTTTATTGACTTCATAGTAAAATCTTGTTATATTTATATAGAGGTGAGAAAATGAATACACTAATAATTAGCAAAAGACTTAAAGAATTACGCCAAAATTTAAATTTAACACAAAGAGAAATGGCAAAAGATTTAGACATAACAGCCGCAGCTTTATCCAAATATGAAAGTGAAATTGCAAATCCTTCAATCAACGTATTAATTGCAATAGCAAAAAAATATAATGTTTCTGTTGACTGGTTACTTGGACTGAGTGATAACAGTACAACAACTGAATTGAAGACATATTCAGACGTATTAGAAAATATTTTTCAGTTAGCAATAAGCTTAAATGACTTGGAGTTTGACTTTGAAGGAGTTACAATTAACGAAAAAGAAGAATTTAAAACAGATACTTACATTAGCATAAATGACAGCTCTCTTGCCTTTTTATTGGATAAATTCAACAAAACATATATATTATATAAAAATCAAACTGTAGATATTGATGTGTTACAAGCAGTCGTTGAGAGTTTAAAAAAAGAATGTAAAAATAAGGAAATTGGGTTCTAAAATCAAGGTGATTAAATGGCAAACAAAACCAACTGCATTATGCACGGGAAGGAATACTACAGAGTACGGGCAACCGTAGGCAAAAAGCCGGACGGAACCCCTATTGTAAAAGCTTTCCTCGGCAAAAATAAAAAGGAAGCGGAGCAAAAAAGAGACGAATACCTTTATCAATTAAGGCTCGGACTAAATATTGACTTTGACAAAGCAACTTTAGGGCACTTAATGCATTCCTGGCTATATGACTTCAAAAGAGTATCAGAGAATATAAAGCCTGCAACATTCAGCCGATATGAAGGCATTTACAGGAAATATATACAACCCTACCCTATAGCAAACCTTAAATTATCAGAAGTCAAAACCGTTGTAATACAGAGGTTTTACAATGATCTGTTTGAAATGGGCTACACTTCCGCTTCTATTCGCACCCTTAACAGCCTTCTGCGTAACTTCTTTACTTTTGCCATTGAACAGGATTATATCGTCAAAAGCCCCTTAAAAGGTACAACAATACCTTCAAATGCAGGAGAATTGACCAAAGACAGGAAGCTTGATGTATATACTGATGATGAGATAGTCCAATTAAAAAAAGCCCTCACGGGCTATATTCACGAAAATTTGATACTTGTTGCTCTCGGTACAGGCTTAAGACAAGGAGAATTGCTAGGGCTCCAATGGAAACACATAAACTTTGATAAAAAGACTATCACAGTAAATCAGACACTTAAAACATACAGCGACATTAAATCAGACGGCACAAGAAGCCTTGTAACAGCTCTCCAGACACCAAAAAGCAAGCATAGTATAAGAGTTGTCCCGATCCCCGAAAGTCTTGTTACAGTGCTGAATAAGCAAAAAGCAAGCACAATTGAAAAGGCTGCCGCCCTGGGTAAGCCTTTTAATGATGATGTATATGTATTCACCAACAGTCAATTATCCTATGTTGACGCAAGGGCATTACTCAGATCATATAAACGTATGCTTCATAGAAATAATATCAGAGAAAGAGACTTCCACAGTTTAAGGCACACATACGCAACACAGCTTATCAGACGCGGAGTGTCTATTGAAATTATAGCTGAATTACTGGGGCATAGTTCAACAGAAATAACAAAGATATACGCACATATCCTTGATGATGACAAACAAAAAGCAGTCGAAAAATTAAATGATATTTTTTGATTTTCATATTGATTTTTAGGAATATAAAAAATTTTTCAACATATACTTGATTTTGTCAGATATATATGCTAAAATATATTTGACAAAGAAAGAGGTTAGTTCCAAGCTAACAAAAACCCCCGGTAGTTGCCGCTGCCGGGGGTTTCTCTCACCTATGCGAGAATGTCGGGCTAGTTACCGTTTCAGTCACTGTCTAACCACTTGCAAATATAATAACAAATTATATTCGCCACGACAGAAACCAAGAAAGAGATTAATACGTCCAAGCTAACACCTCCCCCCTGTCACCAGAATGGAAGCGGTAACGTGATAATTATATCATAATGTTACAATTTCAGCAACAATATTTTACAGCACTTCAACCACTTTTCAACCACTAAGTATTTTTAATACTCAAAAATTGTAACGATACTTTTGCAAAAATCCCAGTATTTAAGCCAATATTTCAACTTGAACAATAATATTAAAACACCCTTTTTCGTTTCCG
>CAJFNV010000052.1 GCA_904395805.1 Candidatus Gallispira edinburgensis
CAAAAAGCTAATTTAAGCCTCCCTTTCAAGGGAGGGGGACCGGCTTTGCCGGTGGAGGGTTTTCTGCTAAATTCCAATTTACCGCAATAACAAACAAATTAATATACCTACTTATAAAAGTCAAAGCGCAGGAACTTTTCAACAGCTCCCGCGCTTTTATCATTTTCCGATAAATACATAAACTTTCTGTTACATAAAATCAATTTTTCCTTACTTTTTAAAGCAAACCCTGCCCTTACTCTAAAGTAACAGGATTTTCAGCTTCCTTCCTCATCATATCAAACTTTTCAACAGGCTTATCCACCTTAAGTCTTACTATCTGCTGAGGGTGAGGAGCCTTTTCAATCCTTTCCCCCTCCTCATTGTACATTTCGGTAACAGTCATTTCAAATATTTCACCGTTGTGTCTTAAAAACTCGACCTTATCCCCCACAACAAACTTGTTCCTCTGCTCAATTACAGCAAAGCCCGATTCATTGTCATAATCCATTACCATACCTATAAAATCATAAGTCCTTATATAAGAACTTGTTGTATATATCTGCTCATTTTCATTTGGCTTGCCGTAATAAAATCCCGTTGTAAATCCTCTGTAGCTTGCCTTTGCAGCCTCTCTGAGATAATACTCCTTCTTGCTTTCATAAAGAGCAGGATCCTTTAAATAATCATCAATAGCCTCTCTGTAAGCTCTCACAACGGTACCTACATAGAAACATGTCTTTATTCTGCCCTCTATTTTAAGGCTCATTATGCCTGCATCTATAAGCTCGGGAATATGCTCTATCATACACAGGTCCTTTGAATTGAAAATATATGTCCCTCTGTCATCCTCAACAATAGGCATATATTCATTTGGTCTTGTCTTTTCGGTCACATAATACTGCCATCTGCATGGATGTGAACAGGCCCCCTTGTTTGCATCCCTTCCGCTCAAATAATTGCTTAAAAGGCATCTTCCGCTGTAGCTTATGCACATTGCACCATGTACAAAAGCCTCAATTTCAAGGTCCTCGGGAATATTTTCGGAAATGCCCTTTATTTCCTTAAGTGAAAGTTCTCTTGCCATAACTATTCTCTTTGCTCCCATATCCTTCCAGAAAAGAGCAGTGTGATAATTTGTGTTGTTAGCCTGTGTACTTATGTGAATATCCATATTGGGCACAGTCTTTCTGGCAACAGCAAATACTCCCGGGTCTGCAACAAGTATAGCATCGGCTCCCAGTTCTTCAAGTTCCTTTAAATATGCAGGCAACTCGTCAAAATCTTCATTGTGGGCAAAAATATTACATGTTACATAAACCTTTGCCCCGTGTTCATGGGCAAATTCAATGCCCTCTTTCATCTGTTCATAGTCAAAGTTTTTAGCCTTTGCCCTTAAGCCAAAGCTTGTACCTCCGAGATAAACAGCATCGGCACCGTATAATACGGCTATTTTCAGTTTTTCAAGATCTCCCGCAGGAGCAAGCAATTCTATTTTTCTGTTCATAACTTAACCTCCAAGTATGATTATACTGACATAGCACCCCAAAACACATGCTCACATGATAAAACACCAATTATCAGTATTACCCACACAACAATATAAATAATTTTTTCTTTCCCCGGCATTTTATAGTTATATTTGTATTTACATTCTTTACATTCACTTATATAAAAGCCCTGTAAAACAGCAAGTATAACAAACAATAAATAATTTACATAAAAACACCTTGTGAGTACCAAAGGCATTGTAAGCATCATAAATCCACTATACTGCCAGATATATATTCTGTAAACACTCTCAAACATCAGATCAAAGATATCCGCTGTTCCCACAATAGCACAGGGAGCATACAGCAACAGATTTACAGCCATAAAAAACCATAATGCTTTTCTCAATGTTTTACTCATTCAGTTCCTCCGTCTTTTGTTTTAAAAAAGCTGTCACAAAGCTGCCTCTTTCTCAGCTTTAATATCTTTCAGTATCTGCCCGTTATAAGAGCAGTAATATCAGCACAGAGAATCTGCATAAGACCTATCATTATAATTATCCATATAATAATATAAATGATTTTTTCCTTTACAGGCATTTTATAAGCGTATTTAAATTTCCATTCCCTGCACTTATGTATATAACATATCTGAATAACCGCAAGGAAAATAAACAGTACATAATTCAAACCTCTTATATAAAAACTTGTAATGAGCATGGGTGCAAAAAATATCCAGAACCAGTCCCCGTCCAATACACTTATGTTGAACAGACGTGAAAAAATGACACTGATCAATTCTCCGGCGTCTATAACAGTTATAAAACCATACACTATTATATTTACAGCCATAAAAAACCAAAGTGCATGCTTTAATGACTTATTCATTTTAATACCCCCTCTTTGTTACCACAAAAACAACTTCTATGAATTCCTGTTTACCGCACCAACACGATAACAAAACCTTTAACTTCTCCAACTATTTAGGCTCCCTTGTCTAAAGCAATACTGTAAACTTAAAGGATCAGCATAAACCTAACTGTTCAAAAAGGCGGCGTGTCCGCCCTCTTGGCTCCTTTTGTAAGGGAGCTGTCCGAAGGACTGAGGGTTTTCACTCCTAACTCCTCATTCCTCACTCTATCCCCTAGTCCTCTAACTTTTCAATAAGCGCCACCCCGTCACCAACGGTAAGGAGTGTGGTCCTCAGCTTATCATTATGTGTTATTTCATACAAAAATTCATTTAACCTTTTGTGTATTGTCCTCTGTCGCCTTGGTATTGAATAATAATCCTGAGCGACCCTGCCTTCCTGGAAAATATCGTCAGCCATAATAATACTGCCCTTTTTTGTAAGCCTTAAAATATCGGGAAGTATATTTATATACTGACCCTTGGCAGCATCCATAAACACAAAGTCAAATTTTTCATCAAGACCTTTCAGAACATCGTTTGCGTTCCCTTCTAAGATAGTTATCTTATCTTCAAGACCGAATTTCTTAAAATTCTCCTTTGCCCTTTCTATCATCATAGGGTATCTGTCAATTGTCTTGATATACCCGTCCTCAGAAAGAAACTGTGCCATATAGCTTGATGAAAATCCTACAGCCATTCCTATTTCAAGTATTGCCTTTGGTTTTTTTATACCTATAATAAATCCAAGGAGCTTTACAACATCCTTTGGTATTATTGGCAGACCTTCCTTATATGCCCTTCTCTGGAGCTCGCCAAGCTCCCCCTCACAGTCCGTAAGCATATTGTCTAAATATTCCGAAATATAATCCTCAACTAAACTCATTTTAACTCTCCTGATTATCAAGTGTACTTCTGTATTTTTCACTTGCTGTAAGGAAATCATCATAATCGGCAGTAAAATAATGCTTTCCCGTTTCCTGATCCTCTACAACGTAATAGAGGTAGTCTGTATTTTCAGGCTCTGCCGCAGCCACAAGAGATGCCGCTCTCGGTGAACATATAGGTCCCACAGGCAGTCCCGTTACGTAATAGGTATTATGCTCATTCTCTGTTTCAAGGTCTGAGTAATAAACCCTTGATACTCTCTCACCCAGTGAATATATAACAGATGCGTCTATCTGTAACTTCATATTCTGAGCAAGTCTGTTGTATATAACAGAGGAAACAAGAGGTCTTTCATCCTCAACTTTAACCTCTGACTCTATAAGTGAAGCTATTATAACAATATCATCAAGGCTTTTGCCTGCTTTTTCAGCCTTGCTGTAAAGGTCATTTTCTGTACATACCTTGTCAAACTGAGCAAGCATCGTATCTACAATGTCATGAGCTGATGTACCGGGCTGAATATGATAAGTTTCGGGATATAAATATCCTTCAAGAAGGCTTTCCCTTTCGGGAATATCCTTAACAAAGTCATAGTCATAGTCCCTGCTGTCCGCCGCAGCCATAAATTCGTCAACACCGCAAAGTCCTGCCTCTGCCACAGCCTGGGCAATTTCACTTAGCCACATACCTTCCTTTACTGTTATGTGTATTGAGGTATCTAAAGAATCACCGCTGTTAAGCTTTTCAGTAATGGTATAAAAATCATCACCTGCATTAAATTCATATGTTCCGTACTTGAAAAGAGAGCCTTCACCCTTGCTTTTGCACAGGAAAATAAAGTGTTCAGCACTGTCTACAACACCGTTTTCTTCAAGTATTTCAGCTATATCATTTACAGTTGAGCCCTGGGGTATTTCAACAGTAACGCTGTTTCCTCCGCCCATATTCGTTGAAACCATTCTGTATACCATAAATGTTACAACTGCGGCTATTACAACAAGGACTGCCAGGAATATAAGAACAGCCTTGTTGCTTTTTTTCTTTCTTCTCTTTTTTCTTCTGTTATTCTCCATAGTGTACCTCCATTAAAGTTAAGCCGTTAGGACCAAGGGTCTTTCCTGCCCTTGTTCTGTCCCTTGACTCTATAATTTCAGCTATTTCATCAGGCTTTATTTTGCCTATGCCAACATACACCAGTGTTCCTGCAATTATCCTTACCATATTGTATAAAAATCCGTTTCCCTTAACTCTTATACAAATAATATCCTTTTCCCTTTCAACTTCAAGGCTGTATATGGTCCTTACAGTGGTCTTTGCCGTAGAGCCGCTTGCACAGAAAGCCTTGAAGTCATGCTCACCTATAAAATATTTACAGGCATCCTTCATTTTGTCAACATCGATATTTCCTCTTATAAATTCCGTATATCTTACAAGCTTGGGATTTTTAAATTCACTGTTTAATATTTTGTATTCATATGTTTTGTCTATAACGCTGTACTGAGGGTGAAATTCCTCGCTTACTTCCCTTGCTCCTGTCACAACTATATCATCAGGCAGAAAGGAGTTTATAGCATAGGGCAGCTTTTCAACAGGTATAGTCATTTCCTCATTAAACACAGCACCCTGTGCCATGGCATGTACACCTGTGTCAGTACGGGAAGCACCTCTCACACTTACCTTTTTTTTGAGAAGTGCAGACAAGGCCTCTTCAAGCTTCTGCTGTACCGTAACAAAATCATTCTGCATCTGCCAGCCGTAATATCCGCTGCCGTCATAGGCAACAGTAAGTAAAACCTTCATATTTTAAACTCCTAAAAATATTCTGGACAGTATTATAAGAACCGTAGTCCCTGTCACTATACCATAGGTAATATAATCATTTCTTCCGTATTCAAGCTTCTTCATTTTTGTTCTGTTCACATCTCCCCTGTAGCACCTTGCCTCCATTGCCATTGCAAGCTCATCGGCTCTTCTGAAAGCAGATATAAAAAGTGGTACAAGGAGAGGAATCATAGACTTGGCTTTTGCCACAAGTCCGCCCGTGTCAAAATCGGCACCTCTTGCCATCTGTGCCTTTTTTATTTTGTCAAGCTCATCTACAAGGGTAGGTATAAATCTCAGTGCAATTGACATCATCATTGCAATTTCATGGGCAGGAACGCCTATTTTCTTAAAAGGCTTTAAAAGGCTTTCAATACCCTCTGTCAGTGCAATAGGTGATGTAACAAGAGTAAGAACAGAGGACCCCAGTATAAGCATGACAAGTCTTATACAAAGTCTTACAGACACTATAATACCGTCTGTAGTTATGTGTATTATTCCAAAATTTACAATTTCATTACCCGTTCTTATAAAAAACATATTAAGCACAACAGTAAATATAATAATAGCTATAATGCTTTTAAGCCCTCCAAGCATCATTTTGAAAGGCACCTTGCAAAGCCTTATTGCAGCTATAAGCAGGGCTGCGCTTAATACATAACCCACAATACCCTTTGCACAGAATATAGCCACAATATATATAAGTGTAGCCATTATCTTCGTTCTGGCATCAAGTCTGTGTATCACGGAATCACAAGGATAATATTGTCCTATTGTCAGATTCATACTTACTTCCTTAAAGCAGAAATCATAATTTCTGCCCCTTCCTTTACATTGTATATGTTTGCAGGCACATCAAGTCCCAGCTTTTTAAGCCTTGTAAAAAGCAGAGTCATCTGAGGGGCATTAAGTCCCATATCCGTAAGTTCATCTGCCCTTGCAAACACATTGTCAACAGTATCAAACATTGCAACACTTCCCTTGTTCATAACGATTATTCTGTCGGCAATGTTTGCTATGTCCTCCATTGAATGGGACACCAGTATAATCGTTATGCCAAGTTCATGGTGCATTTTCTTTATATTACCAAGGATTTCATCTCTGCCGTAGGGATCAAGCCCTGCCATAGGCTCGTCCAGTACAAGTACTTCGGGCTTCATGGCAAGTATACTTGCTATTGCCACTCTTCTCTTCTGTCCTCCCGACAAGTCAAAGGGAGATTTTTTGTAAAACTCCTCTCCCATGCCTACAAAGGCAAGAGCCTCTTTTATTCTCTTATCCAGTTCTTCTCCTTCAAGTCCGCAGTTTTTTGGACCAAAGGCGACTTCGTCATATATGGTACTTTCAAATATCTGATGCTCGGGATACTGGAACACAAGACCTATCTTCTGTCTTATTTCCTTAAGCTTGCTTTTATCTGCATTTATATCCATGCCCTTGAAATACACGCCGCCCTCATTGCCCTTTGCAAGAGCGTTCAGGTGCTGTATAAGTGTGGATTTTCCCGAACCTGTATGACCTATAAGACCTATAAACTCACCTCTGTTTATAGTAAGACTTACATTTTTAAGGGCAACTCTTTCAAAGGCAGTTTCCTCACCGTATATATGGGTGAGATTTTTGACCTCAAGTACAGGCTCCGTTTCCGTTCTTTCCTTATTTTCCTTTTTTACATAGCTGAAACCCTCATTAAAGCCGATTTCCTGTGCTTTTTTGACAAATTCATCTATTGTAAGCATATCTCCCGGGAAATTTTCGTTTTCCTTATTTATAAGATATGAAAGCTCTGTTATCTGGGGTACATCCAGATGCAGTCCTTTCATTTTTTCAACATTTTTAAATACATCTCTGGGGCTTCCCTCTCCTGCTATCTCTCCGTCGTTTATTATTATTATTCTGTCTGAAAGAGCAGCCTCCTCCATATAGTGGGTAATAAGCACAATAGTAATACCCTCTTCCCTGTTGAGCCTTGTTATTGTGTCCATTACCTCTTTTCTTCCCAGAGGGTCAAGCATTGCCGTTGGCTCGTCAAGTATAATACACTCAGGCTTCATGGCAAGTATTCCCGCTATAGCAACTCTCTGTTTCTGTCCCCCTGAAAGGTATGCGGGAGCTGCCTTTCTGAATTCCTCCATACTTACTGCCTTTAAGGCAATATCCACATTTCTGACAATATCCTTAGGGTCCATTCCGATATTTTCGGGACCAAAGGCAACATCTTCCTCCACAACGGTAGCTATTATCTGATTATCGGGATTCTGAAAAACCATTCCCACGCTTTTTCTTATATCCCATATATTTTCTTCCTTAGATGCGTCAAGATCCTTTACATAAAGGGTGCCGCCTGTAAGCATGTTAAGCCCGTTTACAAGCTTTGCAAATGTAGACTTGCCTGAACCGTTGTGCCCGAGAATTGACACAAATTCACCTTTTTTTACTGTAATATCCACGCCCTTGAGAGCCTCTATGACTTCTTTTGTGTCCTTTTCATCGTCATATCTCACATATTCATATTTCAAATCCTTGCTTCTGATAAAGTCCATTTCAAGCCCTCACATTACATAATAATTCACTTTATTATACAACAACAAACAAAAATAATCAAGATATATTACTTTCCCGAAAAAAAGTTTCATTTCTTCAAAAGAACTATACGGCAGTTTTGCCTTTTTAGTCATAATTATTTATATATTGTCATATACTGTTGTATATTGACGGTTATCACATTGTTATGCTATAATCATATCAGGCTGATCAGTTCAGCCTGCAGGAGGGAATGACGGGGCTGGTCGTATTGCTGTGCAATACTGCTCGCCCAAGCAACCAGGGCGGTTGTTCCTCCCCTATTCTGTAAAGAAAGGGGGATTGATATTATGACTGACATACAAATAACATTGTTATTAATTTTGCTAATCATAATTTACATAAAAAAATAACCGCCCTATACTCTCACATAAGGGCAGTTATTCATTAAATAACCATTTGTGAGGTCAACCGTCAGGTTGCTCCCTCCTGTATAATTATAATACCACAATATCATCTCACAGTCAAGGAGGTTATTTGCACTCTTTCCTTACTTCCTCCATGACCTGTGACAGCACAACGCCTATCTTATCATTTATAACAAGAGAAGCCTCACTGTCATACTGAGTCTCGCTCTTGTTGATAAGCACAAGCTTATTTCCCCTATATATTCCCACAAGCCCTGCCGCAGGATATACCACAAGGGAAGTCCCCCCTACAATAAGCACATCGGCATTTCTTATTGCACTGTAGGCACCATTCCACACATCATCGTCAAGACCTTCTTCATAGAGTACAACATCAGGCTTTATAATGCCGCCGCACTGACAGCGGGGCACACCCTCCATAGCCATTATTTCCTCTGCACTGTAAAACTTATGGCATTTCATGCAGTAATTTCTGTGTACACTTCCATGAAGTTCATAAACTTTTTTACTTCCCGCCATCTGATGAAGTCCGTCTATATTCTGTGTTACAACAGCCTTAAGCTTACCCATTTTTTCAAGCTCTGCAAGGGCATAGTGGGCAGGATTAGGCTTTGCATCAAGGCAGACAAGATTTTTCTTGTAATAGTCAAAGAAAACTTCCTTATTCCTGTCAAAAAAGCTTCTGCTTATAAGCACCTCAGGGGGATAGCCGTATTCATTCTTTGCAGCATAAAGCCCGTCCTCACTTCTGAAATCGGGAATATTGCTTTCCGTTGATACTCCCGCACCGCCTAAAAACACAATATTATCACTGTTTATAATTATTTCAGCCAGTTTTTCATAAGCCATTTAATTACCTTCCTTTTCAGCCTTTACCTTTTTTACAAAGGCTGCTATCTTTTCAAGAGCAACTCTTATTTCATCAATGGAATAAGCATAGGAACATCTTATAAAGCCTTCACCGCATTCACCAAAGGCAGTTCCCGGCACAACAGCCACCTTTTCTTCAAAAAGAAGTCTTTCACAGAATTCATCTGTACCTAAGCCTGTAGACTTAATACAAGGAAACAGATAAAAAGCTCCCTCTGCATCATAACAGTCAAGTCCCATATCAAGGAAACCCTTTCTCATAAAGCGCCTTCTTCTGTCATATTCCTTACGCATTTCGGCAACTGCATCATCACAGTTTCTGAGCGCCTCAACAGCAGCCTGCTGACTTGTGGTAGGAGCACACATTATGCAGTACTGATGAATTTTTGTCATAGCAGATATGATTTCCTTAGAACCTGCCGCATAGCCAAGCCTCCAGCCTGTCATGGCATAGGACTTTGAAAAGCCGTTTATGACAATTGTCTTGTCTCTCATATAGTCGATAGAAGCAATTGAAACATGCTTTTTGCCCCCGTATGTAAGCTCAGAATAAATTTCATCACTTATAACAATAATATCTTTATCCTTTAAAAATTCAGCAAGCTTTTCAATATCTTCCTTTTCCATAATGGCACCTGTAGGGTTGTTGGGATAAGGAAGTATAAGAGCCTTTGTCCTGTCTGTAATTTTATCCTTAATATCATCAACAGTAAGCTTAAATCTGTTTTCAGCCTTTGTATTCACAACAACGGGCACACCGTCAGCCATAGACACACAAGGCTTGTAGCTTACATAGGAAGGCTCCGGCACAAGTACCTCATCTCCCGGGTTCATAAGAGCCCTTAAGGCAAGGTCTATACTTTCGCTTGCACCTACAGTCACAATGATCTCATCTTTGGCACAGTAACTTACACCTATTGTCCTCTTAAGATATTTTTTTATTTCCTCTCTCAGTTCAAGAAGCCCCGCATTTGAAGAATAAACGGTTTTCCCCTTTTCAAGGTTATAAATTCCCTTTTCTCTTATTGCCCATGGAGTATCAAAATCAGGCTCACCAACGCCTAATGAAATAACTCCTTCCATTTCATTTGCTATATCAAAAAACTTTCTTATACCCGAAAAAGGCATAACTTTTACCTTTTCAGCTATGTAATCCTGTGGTTTCATCATGGTGTTACTATCATCCTTTCATCTTCTTCGACCTTCTTTTCAAGTACCACACCGTGATCCTTATACTTTTTAAGTACAAAATGAGTTGCGGTGCTCAGTACCGAATCAAGTGTAGATAACTTATTTGATACAAAATAAGAAATATCTCTTATATTCTTTCCGTCCATCATTATAAGCAGATCATAGGACCCTGCCATTAAATAGACAGCCTTGACCTCGTCAAATCCGCTTATTCTTTCCGCTATTTTTTCAAAACCTCTGTCCCTCTGAGGTGTAACCTTTACCTCTATCATAGCTGTAACAAACTGTCTGTCAGTCTTGTCCCAGTTTACAAGAGTTGTATATCCGCAAATAATCTGATCTTTTATCATTTCGTCCATGGCGGCGGCAATATCATCTGCATTCATACCAAGCATGGCGGCCATATCCTCAATGCTCACCCTGCTGTTTTTCTCCAAAATTTCAAGAATAATATTTTTTGTGTTTTCCATAGCCATCACCTTTCATATTTTTGTTAAATTATTATACTACACAGTCAAATTAAAGTCAATCAGAGTAAAAATAATTATTATAATAACAAATATAATTGTTTCAGCATTTGACATCTCACCCTTTAAGTGATACTATCATATATAACTTATAAAACACAGGGAGGTTAAAATATGTTCAGAGCAGATTACCACATGCACACAAACTTTTCAATAGACAGTGAAGCACCTATGGAGGATATGATAAATTCGGCAATAAATAAGGGTATGAATGAAATAGCCATAACAGACCATGCAGATTTTGACACAAAATATTACCCTGTTCCCGACTACACAGACTATATACCATTTTTCAATAATTTAAAGGAAAAATATAAGGATAAAATCGAAATTACTTTTGGAGTTGAAATAGGACTTGAAAACAAATGGAGCGAAACCATAAACAAATTTGCATCAGCATATGATTTTGATTTTATAATAGGCTCATCCCACGGAACACAGACATTGGATCTGTATTTTGACCGGAAAGAATATTTCGGTACAAAAACAAAAAAGGAAGCATATACAATTTACTTTGAAGAGATAATAAAAAATATTGAAACATGCCCGAAATTCAATGTTTACGGACATATTGACTATGTAAGCAGATACGGAATGTATGATGACAACAGTATTGAATATAAAGACTATGCCGATTTAATAGACACAGCCCTTAAATCTCTTATAGAAAAAAACAAGGGTATCGAAGTGAATACATCAGGCTTCAGATATGGCATAAACAATACATATCCCTCACTTACAATACTTAAAAGATATAAGGAACTTGGGGGTGAGATAATAACGGCTGGCTCCGACAGCCACAAGCCGGAAGATGTTGCGGACCACATAGACTATGCCTATTCACTTATACAGGAGGCAGGCTTTAAATACATTACCGTATTCAGAAAGCAGCAGCCTGAATTTATAAAGATATAAATCCCGATTTAGCAAAGTGAGGAGTGAGGAATGAGGAATGAGGAGTTAAAGTTACCTGAACACAACTATGATGAATTATCAATTAAATCCCGATTTACCGCACTAACAGCTAACGACCAACCACCTGTAGGGGCGTGCATTGCTCGCCCTCGGCTCCCTTGCCTAAAGGGAGCTGTCAAGCGTAAGCTTGACTGAGGGATTCCCTAAATTCCTATTTAATGCACCAACAATCTGACAATCCACCACCTGTAGGGGCGAGCATTGCTCGCCCGCAATCAGCCTCCTTTGTA
>CAJFNV010000053.1 GCA_904395805.1 Candidatus Gallispira edinburgensis
AAGGAATTAACTTGGGATTGAGTTTATTCGTTAAGTTATTTAGTTTTCAATGTTCTAATTTGTTGAAATTCCGCATCGTGGAATTTTAACATACAAGTTAGTAATTACACACCGTGCAATCTCTAACACTTAATTATTTTCGCCATCTCTGTGACAGCTTATTCATTCTATCACACCTTCAAGCTTTTGTCAAGAACTTTTTTCATCTTTTTTCAAAGTTTTTTTGAGTTCTCATTTTCGCTGTTTTCTTTGGTTACAGCTTGTTTATTTTAACACAGCTTTTACCATTTGTCAACAGCTTTTTTACATTTTTATCAGCTTTTTTTCAAAGCTGACACAATCAAGATCAAACAACATATATTATCGGAACTCTGTTCCGATTGCCGTGTACCACGGCGGCATCCCTTCGGACTGCCAATATAACAACCTCCGCTGACGCCTCGGTGACTTTTCGCACAAAATTGAAAGCAAGCTTTCATTTCGTTGCTCATAAGTCATATCATATGTCATAATCCTCTTTTTTATCCGCTTTTTGCTCATCAGCTCAGCGACAAACAATAGTTTATCATAGCTTTTCATCTTTGTCAAGAACTTTTTTCAGAAATTTTCAAATTTCTTCATTCTTATTTATAAAGGCAGCAAAACACCTCTTTTACTGCCCCATTCACTTATTTTACCCTTATATCCTTTATCACTAACTGCGGATTTCTGTATCCGTTATACTCATTTACCTCCAGCGCAAATACAGCATCCACATTAACACTTTCTATCATCTGCCCTTCTTTATCCAGGGCTTCTCGCCATATTTCGTAATTATCAAAATCTACCGCTCTTACCCGTCTTTCCCCATTATCCAGCACACAGGATACAATATTTTTATCCTTGCCCACAAATCTTATATTTTCTGCAGTAACATTCTTTATACCATACAAAGGCTTTTCATTAGCTTTTCCAAAAGGCGCAAGAATATTCAATTCCTCCGCACTTTCAACAGAAACATCCTCAAGATCAAGAACAGCCTCCATTCTGAGCACAGGACTCATATCTTCAAGACTTAAACTGCAATTTTCATTAAGCTTTTTTCTCAACTTATCAATATTCTCTTCATCAATACTCAATCCTGCAGCCATTGTGTGCCCGCCAAACTTAGTCATTAAATTCTTTACTTCATATAACCCCTTAAACATATCATAACTTTCCACAGATCTTCCCGAGCCCTTTGCTCCTCTTTCAGCCTTTGTCAGCACGATCGAAGGTCTGCCGTATCTTTCTCTCAGTCTGCCCGCAATTATCCCCGCAACACTTTCATGAGTATCCTTATCATAAACAACAATTATTTTATCATTTACTATTGAAGATTTTTCTATATTCTCAGCTATTCTCTCAAGGCACTCCTGAGTAATGGCTTTTCTTTCCTCATTAAAATCATTCAGCATCACAGCAAGTTCTCTTGCTCTTTTTGTGCTGCCCGTAACAAAAAGCTCCACAGCTATTTTTGCACTGTCCAGACGGCCGCTGGCGTTGATACAGGGACCTATTACAAATCCTACACTGTATGAATTTATACTTTTTAATTCTTTAAGTTCTATAAGTGTTTTTAACCCTAAATTATTACTGCCGTGATTTATAATTTCCAATCCTCTTGAGGCAATAGCTCTGTTTTCACCTGTCAGATCCACAACATCACATATTGTTGCAACTGCCGCAAGCTCGCAGAGTTCATCTTTGTTATCAAGTTTTTTGCCAAGAAAACCATACAAGCCACATATAAAATGATAGCAAAGCCCCCCTGCACACATTTGTGTATATTCATATCCGCAGTTCTGAATTTTAGCATCCACGACAGCATCTGCGTCAGGCAGAATATCATACTTCACACCGTCTTTTTCTTCAAAAGGCGGCTCATGATGGTCAAGTATCACCGTTTTCACTCCATGTTTTTTTGCCAGTTCAATTTGTGCTCCTGCAGTAATTCCGTTATCACATGTAATTATAAGCTCTGCCCCTTCATCAATAAGTCTTTCCACAGCCTTATCATTAAGTCCGTACCCATCCTCAACTCTGTTTGGTATAAAATAATGCACATCGGCACCAAGTCCATAAAGTCCCTTGTACATAATTGAAGTACTCATAACTCCATCAGCATCATAATCACCATAAATATATATTTTACTGTTTTTATCAAGAGCCTCTTTTATAATATCAAAAGCCTCTTTAACCCCCGATAGATCGGTTATGTTCTGAAAAGCAAAAGAATCCACATCTATATACCTTTTTAATTCGTCTCTGTTTCTTATTTTTCTGTTATACAGAGCATAAGCAAGAGGTTTTCTGACACCGTAAAACCTCACAAGATCACCGGCATCAACACTGCATTTTTTAATACGCCACTTTAACATATAAAACTCCTTAAAAAAGGCTGCCAAAAGGCAGCCATAATTTAAAACATTATTACTTTTTACCAAGCTTAGCCTGTTTTCTCTTAAATTCAGCAGTTGACATCATGTACCAGAGATTGCCTGATATAAATACTGAAGAGTAAGCACCGCATACTATACCTACAGCAATAGGAAGAGCAAACTGCTTAATTGAGTCAACACCCCAGATATAAAGAGCTGCTACAGTAAAGAATGTGGTAAGAGAAGTAAATATTGATCTTGTAAGAGTCTGAGTAACAGATGAATCTACAAGAGCCTCAAAATTATTTCTTCCTATGATCTTTCTGTTTTCTCTTAATCTGTCAAATATAACTATTGTAGCATTAATTGAATAACCAAGTATTGTAAGTACAACTGCAATATAGTTATTGTTAAAAGGAATTCTGAACAAAGCATAACTTCCTGTAACTATAAGAGCATCATGACAAAGAGCCAGAACAGCACTTGCACCAATATTAAAGTTCTTAAATCTTAAGCTTACATAAATAAGCATACATATACATGCAAGAGCAATTGAAATAACAGAATTCTTCTTCATTTCAGCACTTATTGTACCACTTACATCCTGAATAGTAAAGCTGTCATTTTCAATACCATACTTTTCCTTTAAGGCATCCTGAACAGCATTTCTTGTTTCCATATCAAGAGACTTAGTCTTTATGATCTTACTTGTTCCCTCTAATGACTGTATCTGTGCAGGAGCTTCTCCCGTTACATCCTGAACGATCCGAGATACCTCATCATCCGTTACCTCTGTGCCAAGATCGACCTGAATTGATGTACCGCCTGTAAACTGTATATCATAATTAAAGGCACCGTTACCCTTAACTGAATTAAAGATCATAGCAGCAAAGCCGATAAGGATAACAACGATAGATATAGCCATATATATTTTTCTATATTTAACGATTTTCATAACATTAACCTCCTTACTTGCCGCCGTAGAGCTTAGGGCTCTTAATACCAATATTCACACACAAATTAAGAAGAATTCTTGTAACAACAAGAGCTGAGAACATTGAAACAACAATACTTAAAATAAGTGTCTGTGCAAATCCCTTAATAGGACCTGTACCAAGCCATAAAAGAACAGCACAAGCAATAAGGGTAGTAATATTACCGTCAAGGATAGCTGACAGAGCTCTGTCAAAACCATTATGTATAGCAGTCTTTACAGACTTACCTGCTCTGATCTCTTCCTTGATTCTTTCAAAAACAATAACGTTTGCGTCTACCGCCATACCGATACCAAGCACAATACCTGCAACACCCGGCAGTGTAAGACTTATACCAAACAAACTTAAAACAATTATATTAATAGCTGTATATCCAACAAGAGCAATGTCAGCAAGTAAGCCCGGTACTCTGTAAACAATAAGCATGAACAAAAGTACAAGGATTACACCAACCGCACCTGCCTTAACTGATGTAGACAATGAATCCGCACCAAGTCTTGCACCTACAGCATTGTATTCAAGAGCTCTTAAGCTGAAAGGAAGAGAACCGGATCTGATCTTAGCTGCCAGATCTTCTGCACTTTCAGCGTCAAAATCGCCTGTGATAACAGCATTGCCGTCTGTTATAGCCTGATTAACTGTAGGAGCTGAAATAAGCATATCATCCATATATATACCTATCTGCTTACCTATATTATTCTGAGTTGCAGTTGCAAAGGCCTGTCTGCCCGCTTCGTCAAATGTAAGAGTAACAACAACTGTATTATTCTGATATGCCTTGTCCGCATCAGCAACATTAGTACCGTCAACAAGTACTTCACCCGGTGTACCATCATCATTCATTGCCCTGAATGTAAGGTGTGCTGCCTCACCGATTTCCTCAACAACAGCTGCAGCGTCCTCAACGCCCGGAATTTCAACTCTTATTTTGTTTGTACCTTCCTGTGAAACCTCTGCATCATAGTATCCCTTGTACTCAACTCTCTGCTGAAGCATTGAAATAGCAGCAGCCATTTCATCATCAGAAGGTGTTACACCTTCTTCGGGACCGTATACTATGTAAACGCCTCCCTTTAAGTCAAGACCAAGCTTAATGTTTTTGTAACCACCGTAGCCGATTCTTTCCTCAGTGGTAGTTTCAGTAGCAGATTCACTTTCTGAAGTTTCCCCTTCTGCAGAAGTTGCGGCCTCAGTTGTTGCAATAGGAACAATCTGCGCACTTCCGTTTTCGTCAGTTACAAGTTCGCCGTTTTCATCAGTCATAAGCTCAAACTGAGGCTCATCATCTGATGATGCACTGTCAGTGCTCGGAACATTACCTACGCCCAGTAATGCCACAGCGGTAAGGGCTGCAATTGCTATAAGCACTAACAAAAGAATAAAAACATTCTTACCTTTCATTTATCTTTCCTCCTTAAAAAATGTCTAAAAATATTATAGTATTAAGGCAAAAATATGTCAATATTTTTTTCATTTTACATACATATCCTTAACAGTTTATTCTTCATTTTCTACTGCTTTGATCATAATTGCACACTCAATTCTCTTTTTCTGCATTTCGCACCCGATTTCATAAGGTGTAATAAGGTCTCCGTGAGAATTGTATGAATTAGCAACACAGCCGCCGCTGCAGTAAAACTTAGCCCAGCAATTCTGACAGACAGGCTTGTTGTAAACATTGCACTGTTCAAAATCTTTTCTTATATCAGTATTCACAACACCCGTGTCTACGGTACCCATTTTAAACTGCTCCTGTCCCACAAACTGATGGCATGGATACAGATCTCCCGTAGGAGTGACCGCAAGATACTCTGTACCGGAACCGCAGCCCACAAGTCTCTTTGTAACACAAGGTCCACCTGTAAGGTCTATCATAAAATGGAAGAAATTAAACCACTTGCCTTCTTTTCTTCTCTTTATAATATCCTTTGCAAGTCTTTCATACTCTTCAAATATTACAGGAAGATCCTCTTCCTGTATAGCATAGTCCTCACTTGGATCAGCCACAACAGGCTCCACGGATATCTGCTTAAATCCCAGATCAGCAAGATGAAGGACATCCTTTCCGAAATCAAGATTATGTCTTGTAAAGGTACCTCTTACATAATAATCTGTCTGATTTCTGCTTTCGGCAAGCTTCTGAAATTTAGGAACAATGTTGTCATAAGAGCCCTGTCCTCCCGCTCTTGGTCTCATTCTGTCATGTACTTCCTTGCGTCCGTCAATACTCAGCACAACATTGTGCATATTTTCATTTATGTATTCCATAATATCGTCATTTAAAAGAATACCGTTCGTTGTAATAGTAAATCTGAAATTCTTGCCATTATCCTTTTCAATACTTCTGGCATATTCCACAATACCCTTAACAACATCAAAATTCATTAAAGGCTCACCGCCGAAAAAGTCCACTTCAAGATTTTTTCTCTTGCCTGATGCCTTAATAAGAAAATCAATTGCCTTCTTACCAACTTCAAGGCTCATTAATTCTCTCTTGCCATGATATTCTCCCTCTTCCGCAAAGCAGTACTTACACTTTAAATTGCAGTCATGGGCAATATGCAGACACAGCGCCTTAACAACAGGGTCACGTCTTTCTATAAGAGGTATAACTTCCTTATAAATATCCTCTGTATAAAGAAGCTTTTCATTTTCAAGTTCCTTTATTTCACCATATGCCTCTTTTACAGCATCAGCTGAATACTTCTCCTTAAGCTTCGATATAATCTCATCCAGAGGCAGTTCTTTATAAAAATCCAATATATCATAAACGATCTCATCAACCACGTGTACAGCACCGCTGTTTACATCAAGTACAATAAAAAGACCGTTCATACTATACTTATGTATCATAATATTCACCTTTCATAATTTGTACGCAAAAATTAAGCTAAGCAATTAATTGCTTAGCCTCAAATCCCTTTAAAGGTGCCGGTATTAACGGCACCCGAAAAAGCTTAAATTATCTGTTTTCACAAGCCTGGTTAGCTACTGTACAAGAAGTCTTGCAAGCTGACTGGCAAGAAGTCTGGCATTCACCACAGCCACCCTTTGCAACAGTGTTCTGGAGTAACTTTGTGTTTAAAGTCTTAACATGCTTCATTTTAATATCCTCCTTCAAAATTAACTTAGGGGTATTATAACACATAATGGCAAATTATGCAATAGGGTATTGTTGCACAAAAAAGAAGCAAAAATTCATTTATTGAATATGCTGACAAATTATGCTATAATTAATTGTTTTTATTTAACGGAGGGAAAAACAATGCACACCAAAGCACATAAACTTAAAAGAGCCTTTTTATCAGCCTTCCCCTACACTATACCTATATTTGCGGGATTCTGGTTTTTAGGCATTACATACGGTATTTATATGAATGTATCAGGCTTCAACGTCTGGTATACTCTTTTAATGAGTGTCACAATATTTGCAGGCTCAATAGAATTTGTAACTGTAAATATGCTTTTAAGTCCCTTTAATCCCCTGCAGGCACTTTTTATGACCCTTATGATAAATGCCAGACATCTTTTTTACGGACTTTCAATGCTCGATAAGTATAACGGCACAGGCTTAAAAAAGCTTTATCTTATTTTCGGAATGTGTGATGAAAGCTTTTCAATTAACTACACTGCAGAAATTCCCGAAGGTGTGGACAAAGGCTGGTTTATGTTTTTTGTTACACTTCTCAATCATGTTTACTGGGTAACGGGAGCGGTTCTCGGCAGCCTGTTCGGTTCTTTAATACAATTCAACACAGAGGGACTTGACTTTGTAATGACAGCCATGTTTATTGTCATATTTATGGACCAGTGGCTTAAAGAAAAAAATCACATAAGCTCTCTTTTGGGCTTAGGTGTTTCACTTATATGCCTTATTATTTTCGGTGCCGATAATTTCATTATTCCCTCAATGTTTGCACTGCTGGGAATTCTCACATTGCTGAGAAAACCTCTTGAAAAACAGGAAAAGGAGGAAGCACAATGACATTTACACAACAAATCATAACAATTGCAATGGTGGTCCTTGGAACAATGATCACACGTTTTCTGCCCTTCATTGTTTTCCCTGCAAATAAACCAACACCAAAATATATACAGTATTTAGGCAGAGTCCTCACCTCTGCCGTGTTCGGACTTCTTGTAATATACTGCTTAAAAAATGTCAGCATTTTTACTGGCAGCCACGGCATTCCCGAAGCAATTTCAATTGCTTTTGTAATTCTTCTCCACCTTTGGAAAAGACAAATGCTTATATCAATAGCATGTGGTACAATATGCTATATGCTCCTTGTTCAGTTTATATTTTAAGCAAAGTGAGAAGTTAGAGATATTTCAAAATTCAGCTAAGTTAAAATTTGAAGGAATGAGGAGTTTTAAACTAATTTTTAAATCCACAAAACAAAGACTCCCTTTCTTAAAGAGCTTCAACACTTTCAGCTCCGCTGAAAGCCAGCCCTTCGGGCTGTCCGATAAATCTTTCGGTGCAATTTCAACACTTTCGCCTTTGGCGAAAGCCACACTTACGGTGTGTCCGCATACTTATTGCGATGCAAAAGTCGTATTCTCACAGTAATCCCTATCAAAGTTTAGCCCGTAAGGCGTGCCTCCCTTGCCTAAAGCAATACTGTCAACTTAAAGGATTAACATACACCTAACTTTTTAAAAAGGCGGCGTGCCCGCCACTTGGCTCCTTTGCCTAAAGGGAGCTGTCAGCCAAAGGCTGACTGAGGGATTCAACTCCTAACTCCACACTTTTCTAACTTCTAATTTACCTCATAAAAGAAAATTTCACCTGAGCCCTTTTACAAATTCCCTGACCTTCTCCTGATCACATCCGCTCTCAAAAATCTTCCTTACAATAGCAGAACCTACAATACATCCGTCGGCATAATCATCAAACCTTTCAATATCCTCCTTGGTTGATATACCAAAGCCGATACACGCAGGAGTATCAGTATTCCTTTTAACCTCTCTTACAAAGCTTTCAACTCTTGAATCAAATTCCTTTCTCTCACCTGTAACACCCATTGATGACACACAGTAAACAAAGCCCTTAGCCTCCTTAACAAGCATAGGTATTCTGTCCCCTGATGTAAGTCCCACAAGAGGTATCATATATATATCGGTTTCGTCAATCAATGGCTTTATCTCGTCATATTCCTCATAGGGCAGATCGGGTATAATAAGTCCGTCAACATCTGCCTTTATACAGTTTTCAATAAATTTTTCCTTGCCATATCCGAATATGGTGCTGTAATATACCATTATCACAAGAGGTATTTCGCTTTTCTTTCTCACATTTTCAACTATTTTGAATGTATCGTCAACCTTATATCCTCCTGCAAAGGCTCTCAATCCTGCCGCCTGTATTACGGGACCGTCAGCAAGAGGGTCTGAAAAAGGTATTCCAAGCTCAATAATATCTGCTCCTGCCTCTTCAAGAGTACAGACAAGCTTTTCGGTCATTTCAGCGGAAGGGTCTCCCGAACAGATATAAGGTATAAGTGCTTTTTTACCTTCAGCCTTTAGCTCTGCGAATTTTTTATCTATTCTGTTCATATACATTAAATCTCCTTTCCAAGATACTTTGCAACAGTGTGTACATCTTTGTCCCCACGACCTGATAAGTTTACAACAACAATTTTGTCCTTATCCATATGAGGTGCTTCCTTTATAGCCTGAGCAAGAGCATGTGAGCTTTCGATTGCAGGCATAATTCCCTCAAGTCTGCAAAGAGCCTTAAATGCATCAATTGCCTCATCATCTGTTACAGAAGTATATTCAACTCTCTTTATATCATGTAAATATGCATGCTCGGGACCTACGCCGGGATAGTCAAGTCCTGCACTTATGGAGTAAACAGGCTTTATCTGTCCGTCACCGTCCTGTAAAAGATAAGTTTTCATACCATGGAGAATGCCTACTCTTGACTCGGGAGAAAATGCTGCAGCATGTTCACCTGTTGAAATACCGTGACCTGCAGCCTCAACGCCTACAAGCTCAACGTCCTTATCCTCTATAAATGGATAGAACATACCTATTGAATTTGAACCGCCCCCCACACAGGCATATACTCTGTCAGGCAGTCTGCCCTCTGCCTCCATCATCTGCTTTTTTGTTTCCTCACCTATGATTTTCTGAAAATTCCTTACCATTGTAGGGTATGGATGAGGTCCCACGGCAGAGCCTATAATATAAAAAGTATCTTCGGCTCTCGCAACCCATGTTCTTATCGCCTCATTTGTGGCATCCTTAAGAGTTCCCGTACCGCTTGAAACAGGCACAACTTTAGCTCCCAGAAGTTCCATTCTGAAAACATTGAGCTTCTGTCTTTCAATATCCTCAACACCCATGTAAACTTCACATTCCATACCAAAGAGAGCTGCAACAGTTGCAGTTGCAACACCGTGCTGTCCTGCTCCTGTCTCGGCAATAACCTTTGTCTTGCCCATTTTCTTAGCAAGAAGAGCCTGACCTATGGCATTGTTTATCTTATGGGCACCTGTATGGTTCAGATCCTCTCTCTTAAGATAAATTTTAGCTCCTCCAAGCTCCTTTGTAAGCCTTTCGGCATAGTAGAGAACAGAAGGTCTGCCTACATACTGTTTCATATAATACATATATTCATTTTTGAATTCCTCTGTAAAGCAGTACTTTTCATATTCCTTTTCAAGCACCTTTAGAACACTCATCAAGGTTTCGGGAACAAACTGTCCTCCGTATATACCAAAATCCTTGTTTAACTCCATTTTATTCAATCCTTTCCATAAATTCCTTTATTTTTTCGTAATTCTTGTAACCGTTTGCTTCAACAGATGAGCTTAAGTCCACAACATGAGGCTTGACAATTCTTACAGCATCCGGAACATTGTCCTTGTTAAGACCACCTGCCAAAACTGTAAAGTGGTTTTTGCTGAAATCCCCTGCAATACTCCAGTCAAAAGCTTCACCCGTTCCCCCGTATGCATCTGCTTTGTATTTATCAAGTACAAAACCATTTGCACAGGTAAAGGCATCTGCCTCTTTTAAGCTTTCTTTGTTTCTCACTCTTACGGCCTTCCACACTTCCCTGCAGACAGCCCTGCAGTCCTCATTGCTTTCATCTGAATGAAGCTGACAAATATCAAGTCCCACAGCTTTTGCAATTTGGTTTATTTCATCGGGCTTTGTTTCCGTAAAAACACCTACAGTCTTAATATCCTTTCTCAAAGCCTTTTTTATTGCAATCGCCTCATCTATTGTTACCTTTCTTTTTGTATTGGCAAACACAAGTCCCGCATACTTTATATTTTCAAATTCATTTATCATAAAGGCATCATCAACGCGCCTTAAACCGCAAATTTTAATTATCATAAGCCATTTTAAACTCCATAGCCTTAGCTCTTATGTCATCACAGCGCATAAAGCTTTCTCCTACAAGTATTCCGTTAATATCAGCCTGTTTAAGTATTTTTACATCGTCCGTTGTGTGAATAGAACTTTCACTGAGAACAATTTTATCCTTTGGTATAAGCTCTCTTAATCTTACCGTTGTATAAATATCCTCGCTGAAATCCTTTAAGTTTCTGTTATTTATTCCTATTATATCAGCACCTGCCTCAAGGGCAAGATCAATTTCCTTTTCATTGTGAGTTTCAACAAGAGGTTCAAAGCCTACACCCCTTGCAATGTTTATATATTCCCTTAACACTCTCTTACTCTTAAGTATAGCAGCAATAAGAAGAATAGTTGAAGCTCCCATTTCCCTTGCCTCAAATATCTGTAAAGGACTTACAACAAAGTCCTTTCTCAAAAGAGGAAGGCTTACTTCTCTGTGAATAGCCCTTAAATATTCGGAACTTCCCATAAAGAACTTTTCTTCTGTCAGCACCGATATGGCGTCCACAGCTCCTTCATACTCCATTGCAATTTCAACAGGCTTAAAATCAGGTCTTATAAGTCCTCTTGAAGGAGAAGCCTTTTTCACCTCGCCTATTATTGAAAGTCCGGGCTTTGCCATAGCCTCTCTGAAATCCGCAACAGGTCTTTCCATTGCCTCATAAAGTCTTTTTGTATCAAATCTGTAACTGCTTGTTGTCAGATATTCCTTTTTAACCTCAACTATATTATCTAAAATCATGGTAATACCTCCAAAAACTAAATGTCATAAATTCAAACCTTTGCAGACTTAAAGAAATAACGGCCAACACACCTCTATTGCCTCCCTTTCAAGGGAGGGGGACCGGCTTCGCCGGTGGAGGGTTTTTCTAAATCTGCTATATTGACTTAAAATCCGCCCTTAACAAAATTCTCAATTATCCTTATACCCTCGGGAGTATTTATGCTCTCGGGGTGAAACTGCAATCCTATCACATCGTATTCCTTATGCTTTAAAGCCATTATTTCCCCTTCCGCCATAGCCGTAACCTCAAGGCAATCGGGAAGTGTATCAGCCTTTACGGAAAGAGAATGGTATCTTGCCACCTGCATAGGCTGGGGACAGCCTTCAAATACGCCTTTTCCGTTGTGTTCCATAAATGAATACTTGCCGTGGCAAAGCTCCTTTGCATTTGTGACCACAGCACCGTATGCAGCGGCTATTGACTGATGTCCCAGGCACACCCCCATAAGAGGGATCTTCCCGCCTACGGTTTTTATTATTTCTATACAGTTTCCTGCCTCCCCGGGAGTTTTGGGACCGGGAGATATTATAACACGGTCAGGATTCATTTCAAGAATTGCCTTTCCGTCGATCTCGTCATTTCTGAATACTCTTATATCTCTGTCAAACTCACCTATATACTGATACAGATTAAATGTAAAGCTGTCATAATTATCAACCAAAACTATCATTATACTTCCCCTCCTATTGACTTGACCAGTGCTCTTACCTTGTTATGGCTCTCTTCATATTCCATTTCAGGAATACTGTCTGCAACAATGCCTGCTCCCGCCTGCATATAGACATTGCCGTCTTTTATTATCATTGTTCTTATGGCAATACAGGTGTCCATATTTCCGTTAAAGTCAAAGTAACCAACGGCACCGCCGTATAAGCCTCTCTTTTCGTCCTCAAGTTCTTCAATAATTTCCATAGCCCTTATTTTGGGAGCACCTGAAAGAGTACCTGCCGGAAGAAATGTTGAAAGGACTTCAAAGCTGTCTGTATTTTCTCTCTTTGTTCCCTCCACAAGTGAAACAAGGTGCATAACATGTGAGTAATAGTGTACCTGCATAAATTCCTTTATTTTAACACTTCCTATTTCAGCCACGCGTCCCATATCATTTCTTGCAAGGTCAACAAGCATTGTATGCTCAGCCTTTTCCTTAGGGTCATCAAGAAGTCCTGCTGCAATTTCTATATCCTCTTTGGGATTTCTGCCTCTTTTTCTCGTTCCCGCAATAGGACAGGTCCTCACTGTATCTCCCTTTACTTCCACAAGCATTTCGGGAGAGGAACCTGCAACATAATAATCACCGAAGTTAAAGTAAAACAGATAAGGCGAAGGATTAATAGCTCTTAATCTTCTGTATAAATCTATAGGTTTGTCATTTGTTCTGGCAGTAAGTCTTTGTGAAAGCACTACCTGAAAAATATCACCTTCATATATATATTTCTTTGCTTTTTCAACAATGTTTTCATATTTCTCTTTCGTCATATTTGACGTAAACTTAATAGGCGTCTGTTCCTTTACTGCGTAATGCTCAGCAGGAACTGAGGATTTGACCTCTTTTTCCATTCTGTCAAGTACTTTATCGGCACTTTTCTCATCATCAGAGAGAACAACGATTTTTATCCTGTCGTGTAAGTGGTCATAAATTATAAATTCGTCAAAAACCATAAGATGAACAGTAGGTGTATTTACAACCTCTTTATTTTCATCGGGAAGCTTTTCATACTGCCTTATAATGTCATAATCTATTGCTCCCACGGCACCTCCTGTAAAAGGCAGATCATAATCATCTGTAACATTAATACTTTTAACGTATTCCCTTACACCGTCAAGAAGTCTGCCCTTAACAGTTCTTGTTCCCGTCTTTTCCTCAATTGTAAGCTCATCATCTCCCTTTAAAACCGCCATAGGATTTTTACCCATTATGGAAAAGTTTGTTTTTCCCTCACCACGGCTTTCAAGGAGGAATCCCTTTTCATTTCCCACATACTTGTAAAAAATGGTAATAGGTGTTTCCGTATCTCCCGAAAACTCTCTTACAAAAGTCCTTAAATTTCTCATAGCCAAATTCTCCTTTTCATTGTATTAATTTCAGTCTGCCGATGGAGAATTAATGAGATTTTTAAATAAAAAAAAGACCTTGCCCGAATTGGACAAGGTCGAAAATACGCCTAGTTAAGCCACCAATCCCAGATACTAACATATCCTGTCTCTGTAACGGGAGAACCCGTTGCAAGCTAATAAGTCTACTGATAAAACCGTTCGCCGCAAGTCTCATAAGTCCATTCATCAAAAACCTCAGCACTGACTTGCACCAACCGTCAGCTCTCTGTAACCTCGATTTAAGACTACTCTTCTTAATCATCGACATTTATTTGAAATTGAAGTTATTATATCACAGAATTTTAGTCTTGTAAAGGGGTAAATTTAATTTTTTTAATTTAAAACATAAAAACATAAATTTAATTTTTTAATTTAAAATTTCAAAATGCTGCAATATTGACGGCAATCACAACATTATGTTATAATTTCATTAAGCTGATTTATATCAGCCCGCAAGAGGGAATAGTTAGGTTTGTCATATTGCTGTGCAATATTACTAGCCAAGCATCCGGGACGGTTGTAAATAATGCCCCGAAAGGGGTGTTTGCCTATGGATTATTACGAGTATATTTTAGTTTTAACTCTGATAATAATTATTTTAGGATACATAAAAAAATAACCGCCCTCACTCCCCAAAGTTAGACGGTTATTTATAACTACAGTTTTGGGGGCATGCAACCGCTTAGGTTGCTCCCTCTTGTCTTGTATAATTATAATACCACAATATTTATTTACAGTCAAGGGCTGGGAGAGATAAAATGAAAGAGATAAAAATAACAGACATAGGAAACATAAACATAGGAAACGCACAGGATCAGTTAAACGGAACGGGAGTTACAGTTATAATATCAAAGGAAGGTATGGGGGCAGGCATTGATATAAGAGGAGGCGGTCCTGCATCAAGAGAAACTCCCCTTTTAAATCCCCTTATGCAGGCAGACTATATAAATGCCCTTGTATTAAGCGGCGGCTCAGCTTACGGTCTTGATGCATCTGCAGGTGTAATGGAATATCTGGAAGAAAGAAATATCGGCTTTGACACAGGTGTTGCAAAAGTTCCTCTTGTGTGCCAGAGCTGTATATTTGACTTAGGCTATAAAAATCCCAAAGTCCGCCCCGACAAGAAAATGGGTTATGATGCCTGTATTGATTCGGAGCTTAATATTCCAAAGGAGGGCAGCATAGGTGCAGGTACTGGCGCCACAGTGGGAAAGCTTTACGGTATGGAACAGTCTCAGAAATCAGGTATGGGAATATATGCTCTTCAGATAGGTGAGCTTAAGATAGGTGCAATAGTTGTTGTCAACGCTTTCGGAGATGTTTTTGATGACAAGGGCAATAAAATTGCAGGACTTACAAATACAGAGGGAACAGGATTCCTTGACTTTAAGAAAGAAATGTATAAGTCCCTTACACCTAAAAATCAGTTTACAGGCAACACAACAATAGGTGCGGTTATAACAAATGCAAAGTTTGAAAAATCAATGCTTTCAAAAATTGCCTCTATGGCACAAAACGGTCTTGCAAGACGCATATCCCCTGTTCACACAATGGCAGACGGCGACAGTATATATGCCCTTTCCGTTGGAAATGTCATTGCCGATATAAATGTTGTGGGCACTCTTGCCTGTCAGGTTATGGAAACAGCAATTGAACGTGCAGTTAAAATGGCATAAAATTCATAACAAAATTCAGCCCGGCTGATTTTTGAAAAAACAAAATATCCGTAAATACTCCCAAAAGAATATTTACGGATATTTTTATACTTATTATAAATCCCCATTCTTTCTCAGCCTATATAATTGGATACGTAATAATCCCCGGCACAAGTCTTTGCACAGGCATCAAAAGCCACAAACAGTGAAGATACATAGAGATATTCCCTTGGATCATCTGATCGTTCATAAATATCTGCGGCCTCATCAAGGAAATCACAGCCAGCAATAAGAACATCATCATCTGCTGCCGCAAAATCCGGAGGTGTCAGCTCAGCTAAACCGCTTCTTATTTTTTCAGCGGCATTTCTTATCTTTTTAGCCATAGACTCATTATTTTCATTATCTACTATCTGAATATCAAGAGCTGATTCAAGCAGATCTCCAACCTTTTTCTGATATGCTCTTTCTTCCGCTGCCTGTTCATCGGTCAGATCATCAAAACTCCAATCTATTTCCTCTATAGATGCAGCGTATTCTTCCGCATATTTTCCAAGATTAATCTGGAAATCATATATTGTATCGCTGTAATTATCCTGTGAAGTACTGATATCATTTTCAATTTTACTGTCACCGGCTCCGCCTGTATTTCCCGTTAATACATCTATAAGAAGGTTGTGCAGATCCATTGACACATTTATAACCTCTTTAAGGTCTGTAATCATATCCTTTGTATATTCATTAACAGTAAGTTTATCAGCCTTCTCAAGGAACATTTCTTCCGCTTCAACAGCTCTGTTAAGCAGAATATACATTTCTTCATTACTCTCCGCTTCCCTTAAAAGAGAATCTATAGCGGCTTCATTTGAAACTACAGATGCAGATAATACTGATGCTCTTGTGTATGCAATATACCCGTCAACATGATTTTTAATTTCTTCATCGGTCAAAGTCTTTTCAGCCTCTGTTGTTGCTTCCGTACTTTCCTCTGTAGTTATCTCGGTCGTTTCTTCTGTTGTTATTTCTGCAGAGACATTGTCCGCACCACTGTCAATATTGACACTTTTACTTTCATTGTCCCATTCAACACTAAGTCCCGTGGCCTCTCCAATTGCCCTTAAAGGCAGCATCATTGAACCGTTTATTATCTGTGCAGGCACATCAAGCTTTACACTTTCGCCATTGACACTGAACTCATCTGAATTAACAGTCACGCTCACCTTAGTTCCTTCTTTTTCAAATTCAGCAGTTTTAGTATTATTATCCCAGCTTATTTCATAGCCAAGCTTTTCAAAAACCCCTCTTAAAGGTATAAGCGTTCTGCCCTCTGTAATTACAGGCTCCTGTCCTGCAAATTCAACAGCTTCACCGTCAAGATTGACACTTACATCCCCGGCAAAAACACTTGAACACATCATAAGTGCTGCAAGCCCGAGAGAAACCATTTTTTCATATTAACTGCCCCTTTCTTATACAAATCTGCTTTCTATATCATCAAGTATTTCTGTATCAGAGTCCTCCGAATACTCATCAAAGAACTTCATTTCATATTCATCGCCCAGTATAGCCTTATACAAAACATCAAAGGTAAACATGGAATATTCAAATTCTATATATTCCACATTATTTCCATCCTTTGTAAAAGCTCCCTTGTCAACACTTTCTCCCGCCTTTTCAAGCAGATCACAGCATGATATCATGATTTCCCTGTCAAAAACGTATATATCGGGAGTTTCTGTACTTTGAAGCTTATTTCTTATTGTCCCTGCAGCACTTTTAAATTTACCGGAGCTTTCAACAGCAGTTGAATAGTCATCCAAAAAGCTCATTGCACTTTCAACAGTCTTTCCTATTTCACTGCAGTACTTATCCCTTGCAGCCTTATCGTCGGAATCAAGCTTATCAATATCACCTGCATTGTACCTGCTCTCTCCTACTGTTTCCCATACATCCTCTTCACTTTTCATCATAACAGTTATGAGATTGTAAATTGAAGATTCAATTGCATTTGAAGCACTCTCGATCTTTGCATTAAACTGCTTTTCATTCAAATCATCATACTTTGACGTAAAAATACTGTCTCTCATAAATTCATAATAATTTATGGTCGCATCAACTGCCGAAATATATTTTTTTACAATATCCTCACTAAGTTCGCTGTTATTCATATTCTCGGCAGCAGTTTTATACATATTACATTCTTCTATAGCCTCTTCAATAAGTTCTTTTAATTCATTTTCAGAATAGGAATATTCCATTGCTCCGCCGATCTTATAAGAGTGATAGTGTTCTGCATATGCCATACTTCCTATCATAGCCTCAATTGAAAAGTATGTAACATAAAAATCTGCAGCAGACTGTAAGATCTCAAGCTCATCTTCCGGGATATCAGAGGTTTTTGAAACCGATGCACTTGTTTCCTGTTCTGTTACTGATTCTGTTGTTATTTCCGTTGTTATTTCTGTTGTACTTTCAGCCCCGTCTGTAAAAAGGCTTACTGTTTTACTATCCCCGTCCCAGTTTACTTCAAGACCTGTTGCTTCTCCCACAGCTCTTAATGGAAGCATCATTGACCCGTTTATTATCTGAGCAGGTACATCAAGGACATTTTCTTCACCGTTTACTGTAAAGCTGTCAGCATTTACCGTAACCTTTACTTCCGTTCCCTCTTTCACAAAGACAGCCGTTTTACTCTGAGCATCCCATGTAATTTCATAGCCAAGCTTTTCAAAAACCCCTCTTAAAGGTATAAGTGTTCTCCCCTCTACAATTACAGGCTGCTGGCTTTCAAATTCAACATTTTCATTGTCAAGATTTACACTTATACCGGCACCGTAAGCACTTGTTACCATCATTAAAGCCGCAAGAGTTAAAGACACAAATTTTTTCAAGTAAAAACCCCTTTTATATAGCATATATTTTTTACAATATACACTGCTTATCTAAGTTCTATTATACAGGAAATAATAAAAAAGTCCAGTACTTTTTAATTAAATTTTAATTTTTCATCTTATTTCGACAAAACATTGCCTTCCCCTACCAGTTTTTTAAGTTCACCCATAAGCTCATCACTTATATTTACATAGTTTTCGGCATTTGCACTGAATTTTTGCTTTGTCGCCTCCATGTATACAATAACCTTTGAATTTCCCTTATACCTTGATGTTATGCCTGTTATATCATTAAGTTCAACACTGCTGTCCTTTGGTATCTTGACCCAAAGCGTCTTTGTAAACTCCTCTATCTGTTCCATTGTTTTAAGTTCTTCGCATATTACCTTTGAGGGCTGGTCCTCTGCAATTGAAGCCCTGCCCCTGATAATAACGATTTCCTCTTCTTTAAGCATATATGAAAATTTGTTATAGGAATCAGGGAAAATTATAACTTCAACAGAGCCGAAAATATCCTCAACAGTGATAAAAGCCATTACCTTGTTATTTTTAGTAAACTTTGTAACAACATTCGAAATAAAACCGGCTATTACTACACTTTCCTTATCCCTGACTTTTCCCTTGTCGCTGAAATCTTCTTCCTCCACAGGAAAGTCAACAGTTATCCTGCTTATATGCTTTTTAAGCTTATCCCAGTATTTATCAAGAGGATTTCCGCTTACATAAACTCCCAGAATTTCCTTTTCCTTTGAAAATTTGTACTTGTCTGGAAATTCATCCATTTCAGGCAATACATCCTTATCTCTCTCAGCCTTAGGCACATCCTCAGCCATTCCGAAGAGGTCCATCTGCCCCGCTATATTATTCTTCGCATTGTTCTTTACACCGTCGTATATTGCAAGATATATATTCATATACTGTGATCTTTTGCCTCCAAGGGAATCAAAAGCACCGCAAAGTATAAGATTTTCAATAGCTCTCGAATTAATGCTCTGATACATTCTGTTTATAAAGTCATTCAGAGATACAAAATCTCCGTTTTTGCTTCTTTCATTCACAATATCCTCTATTACCTGTTTACCCACTGATTTAACAGCAGAAAGGCAGAATAAAATACCTTCATCACAAGTTGAAAAATTGCCGAATCCTCTGTTTATATCAGGAGGAAGAACCTTAATCCCCATCTGCTTGCATGTACCTATATACGCAGACACCTTGTCGGGATTTCCTATTACACTTGTCATAAGGGCTGCCATAAACTCAACAGGATAGTGACACTTAAGCCATGCAGTCTGGTAAGCAACAACAGCATAGCAGGCAGCATGAGACTTGTTAAAAGCATACTTTGCAAAGTCTGTCATTTCGTCAAATATCTTGTTTGCCGTTTCCGCAGGTATACCATTTGCAACACAGCCCGGTACTTCATCATCACCGTTTATGAACTTTTCTCTTTCTCTCGCCATTACGTCAACTTTCTTTTTTGACATGGCACGCCTTACCATATCGCTTCTTCCAAGAGAATATCCTGCAAGCTCTCTTACTATCTGCATTACCTGCTCCTGATAAACTATACAGCCGTAGGTCTCCTTTAATATAGGTTCAAGGAGAGGATGCTCATATGTGACATTATTTTTGTCATTTTTCCCCTTTATATACTGGGGTATAAAGTCCATGGGACCCGGTCTGTAAAGGGAAATTCCCGCTATAATATCCTCAATACTGTCAGGCTTAAGTTCTTTCATGAAGGAAGTCATTCCCGGGCTTTCAAGCTGAAACACACCATGGGTCTTTCCGCTTGATATTAAGTCATAAACAGCCCTGTCATTATAATCTATATTATCTCCGCTGAAATCAGTACCGTATTTTCTGTTTACTTCTTCAAAGGCATTCTGTATTACAGTAAGTGTTCTAAGCCCCAGAAAGTCCATTTTAAGAAGCCCAAGTTCCTCACATGTAGTCATAATATACTGTGTTGTAACAGAATTATCCTTTACGTTCAGGTTAAGAGGAACATATTCAACTACAGGCTTATCTGATATAATAACCCCTGCCGCATGAGTTGATGTATGTCTTGGAAGTCCTTCAAGTTTCATACTCATGTCAATTACTCTTTTTACCTGAGGCTCATTGTCATAAGCGCTCTTAAGTTCGGGATTTTTTTCAAGAGCCTTGGCTATTGTGATATGCAGGTCATTTGGTATCATCTTTGCTATTCTGTCACCCTCTGAATAGGGGAGATCAAGAGCACGGGTAACATCCCTTATAGCATTTTTCGCAGCCATTGTACCAAATGTTATGATCTGGGCTACCTGATCGGCACCGTATTTTCTTATAACATAGTCTATGACCTCCTGGCGTCTTTCATAACAGAAGTCAATGTCTATATCGGGCATTGTAACTCTTTCGGGATTTAAAAATCTTTCAAAAATAAGATTAAACTTGATAGGGTCAATGTCTGTTATTCTCAAAGCATAGGCAACGATAGAACCTGCCGCAGAACCTCTTCCGGGACCTACTGCAATACCATTGTCCTTTGCATACTTTATAAAATCCCACACAATAAGGAAGTAGTCCACAAATCCCATTGATGATATGGTATCAAGCTCATAGTCAAGTCTTTCCTTCAATTCATCTCTAATTTCACCGTATCTTTCATTTATTCCCTTTTCACAAAGCTCTCTTAAATATTCAAGGGGATTATAACCTTCCGGAACATCAAAATGTGGCAGTTTATATTTGTTAAATTCAAACTCCACATTACACTTTTCCGCAATTTTTACTGTATTTTCACATGCTTCCCTTGCATAAGGAAAAAGGGAATACATTTCCTCGGGGGATTTTAAATAAAACTGTCCCCCCTCATATCTCATTCTGTTAGGTGTATTTATAGTTACCCCTGTCTGTATACAAAGAAGTATATCATGGGCTTCCGCATCCTCTTCCCTTATATAATGGGAGTCATTTGTTGCCACAAGAGGAATACCCGTTTCATTGTGAATACGCATAAGAGCCTGATTCACCTGTTTCTGTTCAGGCATACCGTGGTCCTGTAATTCCAGATAAAAATCCTCGCCAAAAAGATTGCTGTACTTTAAAGCCATTTCCTTGGCCTTGTCATATCCCACTCTTAATACAGTCCTTGCAACAGGTCCCGCAAGGCAGGCACTTAAAGCAATAATTCCCTCATGATATTTTTCAAGAAGCTCAAAGTCAATTCTTGGCTTTTTGTAAAAACCCTCTGTAAAGCCATAAGACACAAGCTTTGTAAGATTTGAATACCCTTTATTATCCTTTGCAAGGAGCACAAGATGATAATAAAAATTATCATCAGAAGCCTCCTTATCAAACCTTGACTTAGAGGCAACATAGACCTCACAGCCGATAACAGGCTTTATACCTTCAGCCTTGCAAGCCTTGTAAAAATCTATACAGCCATACATTACACCATGATCAGTTATTGCAAGAGAGTCCATTCCAAGCTCCTTACACCTTGCAACAAGTTCCTTTATTTTAGCAGAGCCGTCAAGAAGACTAAACTCCGTATGTACATGTAAATGTGTAAAATTTAATTTATTATCCATAAACTCTTTTCCTTTTCTTTAACTAAAACATCATTGCACTAATATATTTATTATAATTCATTAGTAACCTTTAATCAAGAAAAAACATATTCTGCAACAAATGTATAAATATTTTGTCTAATTTTATCCCATACTTTTTGTGCACTTTGATTATTGACATATTATCAATACCATGATATATTAAAAATATATGGTGAATTTGTAACAAACATCTGCAAAATGCAGAAATTTAAAATATTATTACCTATAAAAAAAGAACGGAGGAAAAAAATGAAAAAATATTCATTACTTACAACTGCTGCAATATTGGTATTATCTCTTGCAGCCTGCAGTACCGCAACAAGCACATCTCAGCAGGACACAACAGCAGCACATCAAGAAGAAAGCATCACACAAGCAGAAGAAACTACAGCTTTACCTGTATCCGACACAGCTTCCGCAAATAATACTTCCGCATCAGCTGCAACAACCGGTCAGAAAAACGCCCTTAACAAAGCAAAATCCTATTTAAGCTTTTCAGCTTTTTCACATGACGGTTTGGTAAAACAGCTTGAATTTGAAGGTTTTACAAACGAAGAAGCTCTTTACGGTGCAAATAACTGCGGAGCTGACTGGAATGAGCAGGCAGTACAAAAGGCAAAGTCTTATCTGGATTATTCATCTTTTTCTTATGACGGACTTATTCAGCAGCTTGAATTTGAGGGCTTTACCCATGAACAGGCAGTATACGGTGCCGACAACAGCGGACTTAACGGAGGTCAGCAGGCAGTAGATAAGGCAAAGTCCTATTTAAATTATTCAGCCTTTTCTTATGACGGACTTGTTCAGCAGCTTGAATTTGAAGGCTTTTCTCATGAAGATGCTGTAAACGCTGTAAACAACTGCGGAGCCGACTGGAATGAACAGGCTGCTAAAAAGGCAAAGTCTTATTTACAGTTTGGTTCTTTTTCAAGAGATAGTTTAATACAGCAGCTTGAATTTGAAGGTTTCACCTCCGAACAAGCTCAGTATGGAGCTCAGGCAAACGGTTTCTGATCAAATCAGAGGTTTTAATATATTTTATTCTTTAAAAGATAAAGGACAGTTACCGTTTAAAGGTAACTGTCCTTATCTTCATAAAATCATATTTTATTTTGCAGCACTTTCGTATTCCCTTTTGATCTCCTCATAATATCCTCCACGGACAGTATATAAATAAGGAAAAACATAAATTCCCGCAAAACCTAAAGTAAATGTACAAAGTATAAACCAACCCATAAAGCTTAAATCAACCTTAAAAAGCCCCCATTTATTCCCCTTCATCATCCTGTAGCTCTTAAACATAGCTTCAGCAATTCCTGAATTATCATCATCATGTATTATGTAAATAGAAAAGATAAAACTGTAATATAGCATATATATAGGGATAAGTGCAAGTATTGTTAATACAATTCCTGCAACAACTGCCACAAAAATGTCATCCACAAGTGCAAATACTATAAATGATACTGAAAGAATTACCAATACAGCAGCACATGTAACCGCCCCTACCATAATGCCGCTTAAAAATTCGGAAAGAAAAGCTTTAACCCCTGTTTTTGTAAAACCAGAAAACACATCCGTATACCTGCTTTCATGACCTCTGTAAACCTTAAGAGTATATCTTCTGAATCCTATGCTCAAAAACGCCCCAAGCAAACTTAAAACAATTTGCATAATGTATACAAGA
The DNA here is from genome assembly GCA_904395805.1 of Candidatus Gallispira edinburgensis. Classification (GTDB taxonomy): domain Bacteria; phylum Bacillota; class Clostridia; order Lachnospirales; family CAG-274; genus Gallispira; species Gallispira edinburgensis. The sequence continues at coordinate 23,486 of CAJFNV010000053.1, forward strand.
CCATTTATGCCCATTAAAAGAAAAGGATTTAAGCTTTCTTCTCTGAATCCTGATATCCCCAATCCTATAATAACAGGAACAATAACACATAAAATACTCACAATTACAGCACCTATAATTATTGCACCATATATAACAGTACTTAAATAAGGTGAAGTATTGCTCTGTCTCATTTTTTCTTTAGCTTCGCTTTTTATTCTTCTTCTTTTTTCTCTTTGATTTTCCATATTTTTCACTCCTTCTTTGTTTTAATCTTCCTTTCGCCTTTATTATATAATATCTTCCAAATATAAGCAATAAATATATTCCTTTTAAATTAAACTATACTTATTTTTTCTAACAAAAAGCAAGGGACCGTTTTCTCACAAAACTGTCCCTGCCGCAATAACTCTATTGTTAATTAAGAAGCCTTTTATATCAGCCTCTTTCCTTACCATGATACCTTGATATATTCATCAGAAGACCCATACTTGCAAGCATCATAACAAGTGAGGTACCGCCATAGCTTATAAAAGGCAGCGGAATACCCGTATTCGGTATAGTATTGGTAACTACGGCAATGTTTATTATGACCTGTATTGCAATCATTGATGTAATACCCGTTGCCAGAAGCATAGCAAAAGGTTCCTTTGAATTTCTTATTGCAATGTATATTCCTCTCCATATAAGCACAATAAAAAGTGTCACAACTATAGCCGCACCAAACCAGCCAAGCTCCTCACATATAATAGCAAATATAATATCATTCTGGGCCTCAGGCATATACCCAAGTTTCTGTCTTGAACCACCTATTCCAAGTCCAAACATACCTCCGCTTGCAACGGAATATAAGGATTGCAAAACCTGATACCCCTTTTCTGTAGACACGGATTCGGGATGGAGCCATGCCTCCACACGGTCACTTCTCCACGAACCAAAGATCATAGCAATTACTCCTGCCATACCTGCAGCTCCTATAGCAAGGGAATATCTAATTTTAGGTGAATAGACAAATAGAAGCACAACACTTATACCACCTATAACTATTGCCGTACTCAAATTTTCAAGGGCAACAATACCTGTAGGCAGTATCATTATTCCAAGATATCTGAAAACTCCCTTCCATGATGAAAGCATATTGGGATTTCTGTCAAGAACATCCGCAAGAGTAATAATAAGGGCAAATTTTGCAATTTCAGAAGGCTGAAATTCAAAGCCGAAGTTAAGCCAACGTCTTGCTCCGTTATGTACAACACCAAGAGGCGTAAAAACAAGAAGCAAAAGTATAATAGAGCCGAAATATATAAATTTTACCCATGGTTTCAAAAACTGATAATCAATTCTTGAAACTATATACATGGCAACAAAACCTATAGCAGAATAGATTATATCCCTCTTAAGGAAAGCATACATATCTCCGTCCTCACCCTGTCCTGCAGTATAATAGCTGGAACTGAATACCATAATTATACCAATTGCAACAAGAAGTATAACACAGAGAAGTATAACATAGTCGATCTGACCCCTGTATATGATTTTTTTATTGGTTTTTCTTACAGTCTTTTTCGGTTTCTTCGGTTCAGGCTCGTAGCTGTTCCCAAAGTTTCCTCTCCCATAATTGCTTCCCTGATAACTGCCCCTTCTTATGGGAGGCAAAGGCTGTCTGTTACTATAATTATTCATATAAATCACCAATTTCCGAATTAATCAAGTTTCTTTACATACTCCTTAAATATTTCTCCCCTCTGCTCGTAGGACTTAAACATATCCCAACTTGCACAGGCAGGGGAAAGAAGAACACAATCTCCGGGCACAGCATTTTTATAGCACAGATCTATAGCTTCCTCAAAGGTATCGGCAATTTTGTAATTAGTAAAACTTGCTTTGTCAAGAGTAGCTGTTATCTTATCTTTTACAGCACCTATAACAGCCACAAATTTAACTCTGCCCTTAAATGTATCTATCCACTCCGTAAAATCAGAGCCCTTGTCATAGCCTCCCGCAATTATACATATAGGACGCTTCATAGCCTCAACAGCCTTTATTGATGCATCGGGATTTGTCCCCTTTGAGTCATTGTAAAATTCAATATCATTTATTGTTCTTACATACTCTATTCTGTGTTCAACAGCTGTAAATTCCTTTAACACTTTTCTTATAATATCAAGAGGCACTCCTATTGCAGCACAGCAGCCTATTGCCGCCATAGCATTTTCCACATTGTGCCCGCCAAGTATTTTAAGCTCGTCAATATCCACAACTTTTTCGTTGTATCCCAAAGCATTTATATAAATGCTCTTTTCATCTGAATATATCCCCTCTGTGATCTTACCTCCGAGAGAAAAGAATATAACATCAGCCTTTGTTTTGTCTGCCATTTTTCTTGTAATTTCATCATTGTAATTTAAAATGCAGAAATCACTTTCATCCTGATTTTCAAATACTCTTTCCTTTGCAGCTATGTAGTTTTCAAGAGTGTGGTGTCTGTTTAAATGGTCGGGAGTGATATTCAACACAGCGCTTACCTTAGGCTTGAATTCATTTATTGTTTCAAGCTGAAAGCTTGAAAGCTCTGCCACAACCACACCGTCATCCTTTGTTTCAAAAGTAATGTCAGCAAAAGGATTTCCGATATTTCCCACAACAAAAGTGTTTTCAAAATAAGCCTTGCATATATCACCTGCAAGAGTTGTAGTTGTAGTCTTTCCGTTTGTTCCTGTAATTCCTATAACAGGAGATTTGCAGAACATATAGGCAAGTTCTATTTCACCTATTACAGGTATATTTTTTTCTCTTGCCTTGTTGACAAAAGGCAAATCTGCAGGCACGCCGGGGCTCATAACAAGAATATCCATATCCTCTATTATAGCATCGGGATTTGCACCAAGATAGAGGTTAAAGCCCTGACTTCTCAGCTCATCTGTAACATCCCCCAGCTTATCCTCTGTTTTTGCATCCTGAACGGTAACATCAGCTCCAAGTTTCTTTAACAGTCCGGCAGCAGAAATACCGCTCTTTGCTATTCCGCTTACCAGTACCTTTTTATCCTTAAAATCCATTTTGGTATATCCCCCTGATTATATAAAATTTCTGCATGCGGCAAAGCCAATAAGGCACATAACGGCAGTTACGATCCAGAAAAGCTGCACTACCTTTATGCCCTCCATACCGCAAAGTTCAAAATGGTGATGAATAGGTGCCATTTTAAACACTCTCTTGCCGTGAGTCGCCTTAAAATAAGTAACCTGAATTATAACGGACAAGCTTTCACACACATATATAAGCCCTACAATAACCAGCATTATTGGCATTTTTGTAAGAATAGCAGTGCTTGCAACAAATCCTCCTAAAGCAAGTGATCCCGTATCTCCCATAAACACCTTTGCAGGGTGACAGTTAAACACAAGAAATCCCATAAGAGCACCTACGACACCGCCGCATACATACACAAGACCTGCCATACCGGAAGCATAGGCAATAAAAAGGAAAAACATTGCCACAAGAACAGTTACACCGGATGCAAGACCGTCAAGTCCGTCTGTAAGGTTTACACTGTTTACAGTACCTACCATTACAAAGAAAAGGAAAGGTGCATATATCCAGCCAAGGTCAATATACATTCCGTCAGTAAAAGGAATATATATATCAGTGCCCATACCTGATTTAACTATATAAACATAGAATATTACAGTTACAACAAGCTGAAACAAAAGTTTCTGCCATGGCTTAAGACCTTCATTCTGCTTTTTAACAACCTTTAAAAAGTCATCAATAAATCCAACTATGCCGTATCCTACGGTAATGAGCACAACAGCCATAGCATCATAGCTTTCTCTTGCAAAGAGCAAAGCTGATACGATAAATCCAACAAGTATCATAATACCGCCCATTGTAGGAGTGCCCTCTTTTTTCTTGTGGGACTGTGGTCCCTCTTCCCTTATGGGCTGACCGAATTTCATTCTATGTAAAATCGGAATTACTATAGGACATATAACAACGGTTACAATAAACGCAGCAAGTATTGCATATATAGCAGTAAATAAATCAGGTTTCATTATTCCACACTCCTAAGTCTGTCAGTTATTTTTTCAAAATGCATACCTCTTGATGCCTTTACAAGTACAGTACACCCTTTTTGCGGAAGAATATTTTCCATATCCTCAAGAAATTCTTCCCTTGTTCTGAAATAGGCAACCTCACTGCCTCCCGTTGCAACAGCACCTTCATACATATTTTCGGAAAGCTCACCTATGCATATTACATAATCAATACCCCTGCTTACAGCATATCTTCCTACTTCTGCGTGATACTTGGGAGCTCTTTCCCCAAGCTCAAACATATCCCCCAGAATACAGCAGGTAGTACCCTTGCAGGCAGCAAGAACATCAAGGGCTGCCTTAACAGACTGAGGATTTGCATTATAAGCATCATTTATAATAGTATATCTTCCTTCTTTTATAATATCCATTCTCATTGCAGTAGGATGGAAACACTCAATACCCTCTTTGATCTCTTCAACGCTTAATCCGAGCTCATAGCCTACTGCAGCGGCAAACATAGAATTTCTTACCATATGCTTTCCGGGAACAGGTATGTTTACCGGAATTTTAACATTATTGTCATCTAAATATATTGTACAGCTTATGCCTTCAAGTCCCTTTTCGGAAATATTATCTGCATGAACCTCGGCAAATTCATTTAAGCTGCAATAACATAAATTCTTATAATTTCTTGCTATTGTCACAAGCTTATCATCATCACCGTTTAACACCTTAAAACTTTCCTCTGACATATGGTTGAATACTTCACATTTAGCCTTTAATATTCCATCTCTGCTGCCCAGATTTTCAATATGTGAAACACCTATATTTGTTATAACGGCAATATCAGGCAGTGCAATTGAAGAAAGATAATCTATTTCTCCGAAATGATTCATTCCCATTTCAATTACGGCAACCTCTGTGTCCTCCTCGATCCTGAAAATAGTAAGAGGCACACCAATATCATTGTTGTAATTTCCCTGGGTCTTAACTGTTTTATACTTTCTTGAAAGAACAGAAGCCATAATATCCTTTGTTGTAGTCTTTCCGACACTTCCCGTTATTGCAACCACCTTAAGGTTTTTAAGCTTTTTTCTGTAGTACCTTGCAATATCACCAAGAGCAAGCCTTGTATCCTTAACAACAATTGAAGGTACAGGATAAACTTCATTTCCTCTCTCGGTTACAACAGCCACGGCACCTTCCGCACAGGCCATTTCTATAAAGTCGTGTCCGTCAAATTTTTCACCCTTTAAAGGTACATAAAGACAGTTGTCTCCTATATCTCTTGAATCTCTTGATATTGAATTTATCTGGACATCGGCACCTATTAACTCACCGCCGATGTTATCCGCAATTTCTTTTAAAGTTAATTTCATTTTGTTACTCTCCCAATATTTCTTTTGCAACTTCAGCATCATCAAAGTGTATTGTTTTGTCTTTTAGTATCTGATAATTTTCATGTCCCTTTCCTGCTATTATAACACTGTCGCCGGGCTCTGCAATTTCTATTGCCCTTTTAATAGCTTCACGCCTGTCAGTATGCATTTCATAATTATCGGTTACGGGCTTTACACCCACTTCGATTTCCTTTAAAATTTCTTCAGGATCTTCGGAACGGGGATTATCCGATGTAACTATTGCAATGTCAGAAAGCTCGGCAACTATTTTTCCCATAACAGGTCTTTTTGTCTTATCCCTGTCACCGCCGCAGCCAAATACGGTTATTACACGTCCCTTTGTAAATTCCCTTACAGCGTTTATAATGTTTTCAAGTCCGTCGGGGGTATGAGCATAGTCCACTATAACATTAAAGCCCTTATTATTTTTTATGCTCTGTATTCTTCCGGGCACACCTTCAATACTGTTTATGCCCTCTCTTATATCCTCTGTATCAACACCCATGGAAACCATTGCACCGATTGCAGCCAGAGCATTGTAAACACTGAATCTTCCGGGCACCATAAGCTCAAATCTTACATCCTCGCCCTTTATATTTACAGTAAAATGGACTCTGTCAGGGAGGTATTCAATGTCTTTTGCCTGCAGGTCACTTGGCTTTTCAATACTGTATGTCAGAAAATCGCATGTGGCGTTTTCCATAATTTTATCTGCCCATTCATCATCAATATTTACAACACCATGTTCACACATTCTGAAAAGCTTAGCCTTGGCAGCACAGTAATTTTCCATTGTCTTATGGAAATCAAGGTGGTCCTGCGTAAGGTTTGTAAACACACCAACCTTAAAGTTGATACCCTTTACCTTTTTAAGTTCCAGACTGTGGGATGAAACCTCCATTACCACATCGTCACATTTCTCATCTGCCATGATCCTGAGCATCTGATTAAGCTCAATAGTGTCGGGAGTTGTACTTGTAGCAAAGTCGATTTCTCTTTTCTTTCCACCTATCCTTATTTCAACTGTTCCTATTACTGCAGTCTTGTGCTTAATATGATTTAAAACTGACTCAATAAAATAGGTCGTACTTGTTTTTCCGTTTGTTCCCGTAACTCCTATCATATTAAGCTCTCTGCTTGGATATCCGTAGAAGTTAGCCGCCATAACGTCAAGGGCATCTCTTGCATCATTGACCTGATACACTGTCAGATCCTCAGGCAGATCTTCAACGGAATGTTCCGTTATTACAGCTCTGCATCCCTTTTCATAAGCAGAAGGAATAAACTTGTGTCCGTCAGTTGTCATACCGACCATGGCAACAAAAAGGACTCCCTCTCCCGCCTTTCTTGAATCTATGGTCAATGCCTTTATTTCAATATCCGTATTTCCCTTAATAAGCTTTCCCTTTACACCATTAAGTATATCACTTAACTTCAAAATACCACTTCCTATCCGTTTTATCTCTTTAATTTATCAACACATTACAATAAGCCTATTATTATTTATTATACTACATTTTTCCTAATCTGTATATAGAAGAATTTTACTATTTTGATTAATTGCAGTGCCTTCGGGAGGGAATTGTGACTTAACATTTTCCCCCTCACCTATAACTTCTATGGTAACTTTAGCTTTGGCAGCTTCATTCTTTGCATTACCCACCGTCATACCAACATAATTTGCCACAGTCAATGGTGCAACTCCATCCATTTCAAGTTCTTCTTCCGTATACCGTGGACTTATCCCCAGATAAGGCAGAGCATTTGTTAATAACTCCTTCATTACAGGTCCCGCAACCTGACCTCCATAATATACCCCCTGTGGTTCGTCAACCAACACAATTGCTATGACCTGTGGATCTTCCGCAGGAGCAAAGGCACAAAAACTTGCAATATACTTTCCGCTTTTTCTGGGAAGTTTTTCGCTTGTGGCAGTCTTTCCGCCTATTCTGTAGCCTGGTATGTAGGTTTTGTTTCCTGTTCCCACTGCAACGACACTTTCAAGTATTTTCTTCATTTTCTCCGATGTCTCCGCTGATATAGGATTTCCCGCATCCTCATATTCAAAGGTTTTAACGGTTGCACCTGTTTCATCCTTAAGCTCCATGGCAAAATGAGGGGTAACAAGTCTTCCACCGTTTACAGCTGCTGAAATAGCTCTTATAAGCTGCAATGGTGTTATCTGAAAACTCTGTCCAAAGCTCATTGTTGCCAGTTCCACAGGACCTATCTTATCCTTTTTATGCATAATACCCACAGCCTCTCCGGGAAGGTCTATACCTGTCTTTTTGTCAAAGCCGAATTTTATCATATACTCATAAAACTTATCGCTTCCAAGTCTTGCGGCAACATCCATAAAAACAGGATTACAGCTGTTCTGAACTCCCTGAACAAAGGTTTCACTTCCGTGGCTTCTGGGGCTTCTCCAGCACTTTATATATCTTCCTGCAACAGTTCTTCCACCATTGCAATTAAATGTAGAATCCTCTGTCACAACTCCTTCCTGTAATCCTGCTGCAGAAGTTATGACTTTAAAAGTAGAGCCCGGCTCATAAGTATCATTAATATTAAAGTTACGCCACATCTGATTAAGAGCGTCATTTTTTTCCTTCTGTGACATTGAATCCCAGTTTGCCTCAAGTTCAGCATCATTTATTTTATAAGGCTCATTAAGATCAAAGCTTGGGTATGACGCCATAGCAAGCATTTCCCCGTTTTGAGGGTTCATTATTATTATTGAACCTCTTTTGGCACTTTTTCCTCTTACGACCTTTTCAATTGTCTGTTCCGCATACTGCTGCAGATTAACATCTATACTTGTAACAAGATCATATCCCGGCACAGGAGCAACTCTTGTCTGTTCACTGTTTTCAAGTTCTCTTCCCCTTCCGTCGGTCTGCGTCATTATTTTTCCCTTTTCCCCTTTAAGGTATTCCTCATATTTAGACTCAAGACCTATTATTCCCTGATTATCCTTTCCTACAAATCCTATGACCTGGGCAGCCAGGGTATTATAGGGATAAACTCTTAAAATATCCTCATCAACCATTACTCCCTTAAGTTTAAGAGATGCAATTTCCTCTGCCGTTTCCTTATCCACCTTTGTTTTTATTCTCATTAATGCAACTCTCTTGTTTACCTTTTCAAGAGTTTCATTATAATCCAGATCAAGCTTTTCCGAAAGCACATTTGCAACCTTTTCAGGCTCTTCAACCTGTGCATGTATAACACTTACAGATGCCACCGTTTTGGTAGTGGCTATAGGCGTACCGTTCCTGTCCAGTATATCTCCCCTTTCGGGAGCAATCAGTCTGTCCCTTGTCTGTTGTTCATAGGCAGCCTTCTGAAGCTCAGGAGCCATAAACATTTGTATGTAAAAAAGTCTTACCAGTAACAGCATAAGAACAATTTCAATGCAGGCACAGACGAAAACAGCTCTTCGCCTTGCCCCAAGAGGAACACGATTATTCATATATACCTCCCCCTTATTCCGGGTTCTCCCTTTTCTGTTCAGCTTATAAAAAAAGATATTGCAATGAAGAATTCCCTCCACTACAATATCTTATTTTAAAAAATGTAAATCTATTACTTATACTGTCAACTTAAATGATTAACATAACCCTAACTGTTTAAAAAGGCGGCGTGTCCGCCCTCTTGGCTCCCTTGTAAGGGAGCTGTCACCGCATTCAGCACTTTCAGCCAAAGGCTGAAAGCCGTCCTAACGGACGTCCGCATAATTCTTGCGGTGCAGTGCTGACTGAGGGTTTTGGCTAAACTACATCAATTGGTAAAGAACCTCAAAAAGATAAATGTATATACTTACCGTGCCCTTATTTTCACTGTCATACCGCTTTCGACCCTCACATTTGCCTCCGGCATCTGCACATAAACAGTCGGTCCCGATGAGCTGGTCGACGATGAAGCAGTTGTCGAACTTTCGGTTGTTTCTTCCCCGCTGCTGCTCTGAGTAGTTTCCTCTGTTTCAATAGGATTAAGCTCCTCATAGCCGTAATCAGCGTCATTTTCCTCGGTAACATCCACCTTGAATCCCGACGATTCAAGTATCTGGGTGGCATCGCTTACGGAAAGACCAACAACAGTAGGTATAGGCACAAGCTTCGTCTTGCCCTTTTCGGCAATCGTCAGAAGTATTTTACTTGGTTTTTCATCCAGATTTGTACCTGCGGCAGGTGACTGACTTATAATAGTATCACCTGAGCCCAATATCTGGAAATCTATACCTTCGGCAATAAGCTGATCAACAGTTTCCTTAAGATTGCTGTTTGTATAATCCTTAACTGTATATGATGTATCTGTTGCTGCCGCACTTGAAGTCCCGTCATCATAATCTGGCGGTAATGCCTCATAATCTATAATTTTTTCAAATATTTCTTTCATCATAGGTGAAGGAGTAGCCGAACCGCCGTTATCATTGTAATCCCTTGGCTTAAATAAAGTAGTCATTACCATTATATCTGGATTTTCGACAGTATGGTATCCTATAAAAGAAAGAACATATTTCTCTGCAGAACGTGGCGACTGCTGTGCAGTACCTGTCTTTCCGCCAAGGCTGTAGCCTGTTATCTGGGCCTGTTTACCGGTTCCCTCTGTATATGTTGTTTCAAGAGCTTGTCTTATCCAATCGGAAGTACTCTGAGAAATAACCTGTCTTACTACCTGTGGTTCATTTTCTTCAATTATATTACCGTCATTATCAAGGATCTGGCTTACTACATAAGGCTTCATGAGCTTACCGCCGTTTATAACTGCCGCTGTAGCATTAATAGCCTGTAAAGCTGTACAGTTAAAGCCCTGACCGAATGAATTTGTTGCCATTTCAACACTATGTAAATTATCAAGTGTATTAAGCAGACCTGCGGCACTTGACTCAGCAGGAAGGTCTATACCTGTTTTTTCACCAAATCCGAAATCATGCTGATACTTCAAATAAGTCTCCGGGCTCATTTTAGCAATAATGTCCATCATGCCCACGTTACATGACTGGGCAAGAACACCTGCAACATTTAATGTACCATGACCGCTTGTAAGGTGACATTTAATCTCTTGATCCGCAACTTTCTTATATCCGCCGCATACAAATGTATCATTAGGAGAAATAATACCCTCTTCAAGAGCCATTGCAACTACAACAGGCTTATATATAGAGCCCGGCTCAAAGGTTTCCGAAATATTAAAATTCTTCCATACCTTATTTGCTTCTTCATATTTCTCATCACTGCTCAAAGCATCAAAAGCCTTTTGTTCTTCTTCATTTGTTATAGTAGAAAGCTTCATAGGCTCATTTGAATCAAATGTAGGATACTGAGCCATAGCATATATCTCACCTGTTGAAGGATTCATAATTATTGAAGCTGTATATTCGGGAGCAAATGAGTCGTAAGCCTCCTTACATGCTTCTTCTGCATACTGCTGTAAATGAGCATCAAGGGTCGTCACGACCTTATTTCCCTTAACGGGATTTTCCCTTTGTGTAACAATTGAACCGTCAGCCTCATAAGTTCTGAATGTTCTTCCGGGAATACCAAGCATATAATTATTATAATATGATTCAAGTCCCCAATAGCTGTCACCTCTTATAAAGCCTATGACCTGAGCCGCAAGACTTCCGTGAGGATATGACCTTTTTGTATCCTGCTCTCCGTATATCCAGCTGTAACCCAGATCATTGATCTGCTTACCCTGTTCATAGGATACATCCTGAGCAATTATAAAGTAATGATTATTTTTAGCAGGATTGCCGTCGGCATCAAGAGCAACATAGGATTCAAGGGTTTCCACACTTATACCAAGAATAGATGAAACCTGTGCAAAACCTTCGTCCTTTGTATATGTAGGTTCTGTATACTCATTACCTGATTCCGCTGCCGCAGCTCTTGACTCAGCAGCCTTATCCTTTTCTGTATTATCTATCTCCACTATGAGTAAGGGATCAAGAACAATATCAAAAACAGTCTCGCCCACAGCAAGAGTTTCACCATTCCTGTCTACAATATCTCCCCTGTTTGGTGCAATAACCTTATCCTGTATTTTATTTATCTGCTGATTTATTGCTGTTGCTTCAAGTTCCGCACCGTTCATTTTTATCATAAATACGCGAAAATATCCTAAAAATCCCACTATTACAGCAAACAGGATTAATAGGATAGTAAGTCTTGAAAAATATAGTTTTCCCTTTTTATCTGCATTTGATGAAACAGATTTTTTTCTATTATTACTCAAATTGATCAACCCTTTTTATAAGCATATATGCTCTTACAACTCTCATTTACCTGCCGGATACAAGATGTATCCGGCAATATGTATTCTCCGATTATTCAAATCACTTGTTAAGAAGTTCCTTTATAAACTCCCACACACTTTTATCCTGTGTGGCTATCTGAGCATCATACTGAACAGTATAGCTTTCATTAGGCACCTGAACCTCTGTGATCTGGTAAGCCTGAGGTTTCTGCAGTCCAAGCTTTTCAGCTTCACGCGCTATTTTATTCAAATCCACATTATCTTCAAGTGTAGTTTTTAAATATTGATTTTCTTCCTGTATCTCAGCCAGCTCTGCCTGTTTAGATGCAATTTCTCCTCTGTAGCTGCTGTTAACAGCATATGCACAGAGCAGCACAAGAGAAAGCGTAAAAACAACGGCAATAGAAGCTATTGTTTTTGGCATATTCAATTGACTTATCTCCTTTTTATCTGCACTTCTGGCTTTTCTCCTTCTGTTTTCAACAGGTGTTTCTGTTTCATAATAAAAGTCATGTGCAACTGAGGTATTGTTATATCCTGAGTAACTGTTGCCGTAATAGCCATATTCTCTTGCAGCATTGTTTCCCATTGAAGCCCTTGTGTAACCTCTCTGTGAAGTATTTTTAACTGTGTTATAGCTGCGGTTTCCCGGGGCATAATTTCTGTTAGCGGATATATTTCTGTTATATGTATTTCCGGTCCTTCTGTAATTATGATTATTGTAACCGGTTCTGTTTGACCTCATTAGGCTTCCCCCTTAGCACAGCGGAACTTTTTCTGCAATCCTCAATTTCGCACTGTGCGCTCTTCTGTTATTTTCAAGCTCTTCTTCTCCCGGCAAAACAGGCTTTCTGGTTATCACCTTAAGCTTAGGTTTTTTGCCGCATACACATACAGGAAAATCTCTCGGGCATGTACAGGGATTTTCCAGATTTCTGAATACATTTTTTATAATTCTGTCCTCAAGGGAGTGGAATGTAATAACACAGATCCTTCCTCCCGGCTTCAGTAAATCAGCCATGTCATTTATTGTATCTTCAAGTATTCCAAGCTCATTATTCACTTCTATTCTTATAGCCTGAAAAGTTCTTTTTGCGGGATGGGGACCGTCAGCCCTGGCTCCCTTCGGTACAGCCTTTTTAATGACCGAAACAAGATCAAATGTTGTTTCAATAGGCTTTATTTTTCTTTCATTTATAATAAACTCTGCAATTCTCTTTGCCCACCGCTCTTCTCCGTAATCTTTTATAATGCGTGTAAGCTCTTCTTTTGTGTACTCATTAACCACCACGTAAGCAGACAGAGGACGTCTTTGATCCATTCTCATATCGAGCGGAGCATTGTGGTTGTAGGAGAAACCCCTGTCTGCTTCATCCAGCTGGTGGGAGGACACACCGAGATCGAGTAAAAATCCATTAATACTTTCCTGACCTAAGCCAAGATCTTCTGCTATATTCTTAATATTTGAAAAATTGTCTCTCACATACTTTACATTGCTATAACCTGCAAGTCTTTCTCCTGCTGCCTTAATAGCATCTGCATCCTGGTCTATACCAATAAGCATGCCTTTGTCATTAAGCTTTGACACTATATGGCTTGAATGCCCTGCACCTCCGAGAGTACAGTCCACATATATTCCGTCAGGCACAATATTAAGACCATTTATACATTCTTTAAGCAGCACGGGTGTATGCTCAAAATCCATATTCTCAAATCCTTATATTCTTAATTATGTATTATATCAAATACCAAATTCACTTAAGGAATCAAGGCTTTCATCATCAAAATCATAGGAAGAATTATATTCCTCCCATCTGGCCTTGTCCCAGATCTCAACTTTATCGCCGTTTCCGGCACTTACAATTTCCTTTGTTATTCCCGCATAATCTCTCAATTTCTGTGGGATCATTATTCTTCCGTTGCCATCAGGCTCACATTCAAAGGCAGAAGCAAGTTTAAATCTCTTATAAGCAGTGGCTTTTCTGTTAGTGGCAGGCAGTTTGTTAAGTTTTGCAACAAGCTCATTCCAGCTTTCCATGGTGTAAAGTGCAAGGCAGTTATCAAGTTCCTGGGTCACAATAAACTTGTCCCCAAGCTCATCTCTGAATTTAGCAGGCACAATAGCTCTGCCCTTAGCATCAATATTATGGTTATATTCACCTATAAACATAAAACCACCACTTTCAAACCACTCGGTTTCCACATGAAACCACTTTTAACCACTTTCAACCACCTTGATACTTATTTTACATTATTTAATCAAAAATATCAATAGGTAAAAATGGTAAAATTCTTACAAAATTATGTAGTTTTATATTAATATTGCTTAACACTCATAATACCAGCATTTGACTAAATATAGTATACCACATTTTCATAAAACTAGATATAGTATTTTATCATTTTTTAATATTTCTTAACATTTGCTTAACTACTTAGAAATATTTTCAATTTTATCAAAATATTGCACAAAAACAAAATAATTTATATGATTTTACTATATGAATCGCACATATAATATTACACAAATGTTATTTTTGTCATATTTTTCTGTTTCACAGGAAAAACTGACCTATACAACCTCTTTTATTTTGTTAAAAATAGTCACACAACGTCTTTTCTTGTCTATTTTTAACAAATCACTTTTATATCAAACCAAAAAAATTATGTTGACAAACTCAAAATTATTTAGTATATTATTATTGTTGTATTTGCTGATATAGCTCAGGAGGTAGAGCGCAGCATTGGTAGTGCTGAGGTCACGGGTCCGACTCCCGTTATCAGCTTACATCACCTCCACTTTTAAGCCCTTTTTTAGGGCTTTTTTCTTTTAAAGTTCCCTTGTGATTTGCTTTTTTAGTAAATTTTTTTCACCAAAAAAGCTGTTCCCCTATACAAACGTATAAAGAAACAGCTCCTCATAACATAAATATCAACTTAAAATCAGCTGCCCTTAATAACTCCTCCCCCGGCAACATATTCACCGTCATAAAAAACGGCAGCCTGCCCGGGTGTGACAGCTCTCTGAGGCTCATCAAATATTGCCTCAATATATTTACCCTCTTCACCAAAAGGTCTTATAACACATGGTGCCTTTTTCTGATTATATCTCAGCTTGCCGCAGCATCGCACCTCATCTTTGATTTCGCCAAGTCCCACAGGGTTATAGTTTTTAACAATTACACGCTTTTTAAACAGATCCTCATTGCTGCCTATAACAACTCTGTTGTTTTCCCTGTCAATTTCCGTAACATAAGCAGGCACACCAAGGGCAATACCAAGTCCTTTTCTCTGACCTATTGTATAATTTGTTATACCCTTGTGCCTTCCTATGACATTGCCCTCACTGTCAACAAAGTCACCTTCACTTATAACAACATCCGTATTCTTTCTTATAAATTCACTGTAATCACCGTCGGGCACAAAACAAATATCCTGACTGTCAGGCTTATCTGCTACTCTCAAGCCTATTTTTTCGGCAATTGCCCTTATTTCCTTTTTGCTGTAAGCTCCGTCAGGCATAAGGGTTCTTGAAAGCTGTTCCTGTGTCAGATTGTAAAGGGCATAGCTCTGATCCTTGTTATCGGCAGTTTTAAGAGTAAATCTGCCCGTTTCGGGATGCTTAACTATGTTTGCATAATGTCCCGTTGCAATATAGTCGGCACCAAGCTCCATAGCCCTGTGCAAAAGAGCCTCCCACTTGACATAACGGTTGCAGGCAATACATGGATTAGGTGTTTCGGCATTGAGATACTCTTCAACAAAATAATCTATGACCTTTTCTTTAAACACCTTTTTAAAATTCATTACATAATGAGGTATGCCTATCCTGTATGCCACAGCTCTTGCATCCTCTGCAGCAGTAAGTCCGCAGCAGTTACCTTCCACATCCTCACCGTCCCAGAGCTGCATAGTCACACCTATAACATCATACCCCTGTTCCTTAAGGAGCCAGGCAGCCACAGAGGAGTCCACTCCCCCTGACATACCAACCACTACCTTAGCCATATTTTATTCCTCCTCAGGGATTTCCTCATGCTCACTGATGTCATTTACAGGCTTTTCAAGACCTTCAATAACGATACCGTTCTTTTCCGCATAATCCCAGAGAGCAGCATGCAAAGCCTCCTCTGCAAGGCATGAGCAATGTACCTTAACAGGAGGAAGTCCGTCAAGGGCCTCCATAACAGCCTTGTTTGTAATTTCCATAGCTTCCTTGATAGTCTTTCCCTTTATCATTTCTGTTGCCATTGAACTTGTAGCAACAGCAGCACCGCAGCCGAAAGTCTTAAACTTAGCATCCTGCACAACGCCGTCCTCTATTTTAAGATAAACCTTCATTATATCTCCGCACTTGGCGTTGCCTACTGTACCAACACCGCTTGCATCTTCAATTTCACCAACATTTCTTGGATTCATAAAATGATCCATAACCTTTTCACTGTACTGCATAATTACTTTTCTCCTTTTTCCTTTAAAAATTCCTCGTATAATGGTGACATCTGTCTTAATCTGTCAATAATAGGCGGTATCTCCTTAATTACATAGTCGACCTGTTCCTCTGTTGTAAAATGACCTATTGTAAGTCTTACAGAGCCGTGAGCCTTTTCGTGAGGCAGACCTATCGCAAGAAGTACATGGGAAGGGTCAAGAGAACCGCTTGCGCAAGCACTTCCGCTTGAAGCACATATCCCCTTATAGTCAAGAAGAAGAAGGATACCCTCACCCTCAATAAATTCAAACGAAATATTTACATTTCCTGGAAGCCTTTTTGTCGGATGCCCGTTTAATCTTGAATAAGGTACCTTTTCAAGAATTTCATTGATAAGCTTATCCCTTAAAGCCGTAAGCCTTGGCATTTCTTCGGGAAGTTCCTTTACAGCAAGCTCAAGAGCAAGACCCATACCTACAATACCGGGAACATTCTCTGTGCCTGCACGTCTTCTTCTTTCCTGGGCACCGCCGTGTATAAGGGGATTAAGCTTTATACCCTTTTTAATATAAAGAGCACCTATACCCTTAGGTCCGTAAAACTTATGTCCGCTCATTGAAAGCATATCAATGTTCATAGCTTTTACATCAATTTCAACATGACCTACAGCCTGCACAGCATCGGTATGGAAAAGTATACCGTGCTCATGAGCGATCTTTCCTATTTCAGCTATTGGCTCAATAGTACCTATCTCATTGTTTGCAAACATTATTGTTATGAGTATCGTATCTTCTCTAATTGCATTTTTAAGATCATCAAGGCTTATCATACCGTACTCATCAACAGGCAGATAAGTCACTTCATATCCCTTGGTTTCAAGATATTCACATGTATGGAGCACTGCGTGATGCTCAATACAGGATGTTATAATATGCTTTCCTTTATTTGCATAGCTTTCCGCAACGCCTTTGATTGCCCAGTTATCAGCCTCAGAACCTCCTGCAGTAAAGTAAATTTCATTAACTCCCGCATTTATAGCCTTTGCTACCTGTTCTCTTCCATGCTCCACGGCATTT
The DNA here is from genome assembly GCA_904395805.1 of Candidatus Gallispira edinburgensis. Taxonomy (GTDB): domain Bacteria; phylum Bacillota; class Clostridia; order Lachnospirales; family CAG-274; genus Gallispira; species Gallispira edinburgensis. The sequence continues at coordinate 40,674 of CAJFNV010000053.1, forward strand.
TTATTTTTCTGTGCAATTTTATATATACTTGAAGGATTACCAAAACTCTCAGTTAAATATGGTATCATAGCCTCTGCAACTTCAGGTCTTACCTGAGTAGTGGCAGCATTGTCAAAATAGCATTCCATTATATATCAAACTCCTTTTATTCTATATAATTCCTTTTACAATTTCATATAAACTTATATTGTCGGCAGCTTCAGTCACACTTTCGCTTAATTTAGCCCACACGTCCTTTGTGGCACAGTGACTGCAGTCTCCTGTTCCGCAGGTTTCCTTTCCCGAAAGACATTCTACAAGCTCCAGAGGACCCTCCACAACTCTCAGAATATCCCCTACAGAAATATCCTCTGCACTTTTTGCTAAAATATAACCTCCGTTAGCACCTCTTGTACTTTTTACAAGTCCCGCCTTTTTAAGGGGGGCAATAAGCTGTTCAAGATAGCTTTCACTCAGATTATTTCTGTCAGCAATAGTTTTAAGTGAAACACAGCCCTCTTTACAATTGGCTGCAATATCCACCATAGCCTTTAAGCCGTAACGCCCTCTTGTGGATATCTTCATTTAAATCACCATCTCTTATTTTTATTTCCGAGTAAAAGCCTCGGTATTAATAATATACCATTATAATATGCCTGTGTCAAGCCTAATATATACATCGGATTTAAATTTTTACAAAAAAGGTTTAATAATTTTTTGATGTAGTTCATTTTTTCTTATCTGTTTCCGGCTCTCTTTTAAGGGCAATACTGTCAACTTAAAGGATTAACATAGCCCTAACTGTTCAAAAAGGCGGCGTGCCCGCCCTCTTGGCTCCCTTGTAAGGGAGCTGTCACCGCAAGGTGACTGAGGGTTTTCCCCTGATCTATAAAGAATCAAAAAAATTGCATGAGTACAAAACTCATGCAATCAGTGAAGTGTGTTATTAAGATTTTAAAAAATGCCCAGAGACGGAATTGAACCGCCCACACGAGGATTTTCAGTCCTCTGCTCTACCAACTGAGCTATCTGGGCTCAGGAGTCAAATATAAAATTCGAACACCAACAAAAGATATTTTATCATACCTTTATACACTTGTCAACATTTTTTTCATATTTTAGGAAATTGATTTATCTGCCTTTTTACTATTTTTCAATTTCCATACCTGTAAGAGTATATCCGCACTTTTCAAGGACTTCTCTTGCATCGTCCTCAGTCATTATCTGTTTTGAGAGGATTTCTGCACTCTTCTTATGTAAATTGACCTTTGCATAATATCCGTCTTTTTTATTAAAGGCATTTTCAACCCTTATTGCACAGTTCCGGCAGGACATTCCCCCTATGTGAATAAGGGCCTTATGCTCATAATGAGATTTATCTGAATCCACAGGCTTTACCCTTATTTTGGAATCCCCTCCGCCGCAGCAGCCGCTTGTAAGTTTTTTCTTATAGCTTATTACAGCATAAACACATATTACAACAAGTACAGCACATATAATTACCGTTGCCATTTCATCCTCTTCTTTCCAAATTCAGTTAGTATCTGCTAACCTTAATATACACCTTTTTACAATATTTGTCAACACCTCATATAAAAATTGCCCCCGAAAAAACTTCGGGAGCTTGCTTTTAATTACAGCATTATACAAATCAGTCCGCCGCTGCCTTCATTTATGATTTTCTGCAGTGTTTCCTTAAATTTATACTGGGTATCTTCCGGCATTCTCAAAAGCTTTGCATTTAAATCATCTGTAATAAGATCCTTAAGTGTCCTGCCGAATATACTGTATTCCCATATTTTCTGTGGGTTATCCCTGTACTGAGCGTTCAGATAGGAAACAAGCTCCTTTGACTGTTCCTCACTGCCTACAATAGGTGCTACACTTGTTTTAATATTAGTCTTTATCATATGAATGCTGGGAGCATCCGCATCAATTTTAATTCCGTATCTGTTCCCCTGTTTAAGTACTTTAGGCTCTGTCACAGTCATTTCCTCAACGGAAGGTGTCACTATTCCATAACCCTTTTTATTTACCTCATCAAGGGCATACTTAATTTTGTCATATGCCTTTTTAGCCTCGGAAAGCTGCTTCATCATTGATATAAGCTCATATTCGCTTTCTATTTCCATACCTGTTGTTTCCGAAAGTATATTGTAGAAAAGATTATCCATAAGACTTACTTCAACGTTGACTTTTCCCTCTCCCAGATTAATATTGTCGGAATAAATTTTTTTAACATTTTCATTTGACTCAAGCACCGAAATATTTTTATTAATATCTCTTATGCCCTTTATTTTCTGTCCCATTTCCTTTACGGAGGATACAATACTTTCCTTAAGCCAGTGATTCTTAGGCATGGCCTCTAGCCACTTAGGCAGTGTAATATCGATTTCACAAAGAGGGAACTGATATAAAACCTCTTCAAATATAGTATTGATATCTTCCTGTGACAGATTTTTGCAGTCTGTAACAATTACCCTGCTGCCGTATTTGTTCTCCATCTGCTCGGCAATTTTAAGGGTGTTTTCGGAATCAGGTTCGGCACTGTTAAGAACAATCACAAAAGGCTTGTTGATCTCCTTAAGCTCATTTATGACCCTTGCCTCACTGTTTATGTAGCTTTCCCTTGGTATGTTTGTAACTGTGCCGTCACTTGTTATCACAACAGCAATTGTGGAATGATCTCTTATTACCTTCTGTGTTCCCAGTTCTGCAGCCTGGGCAAAAGGCATTTTCTGTTCAGACCATGGAGTTGATACCATTCTGGGCTGATTGTCAACAATATGTCCGCTTGCACCGTCAACTATGTACCCTACGCAGTCTATAAGCCTTACATTTAAGTCAATATTGCCGTCAAGGCTTATTTTAACAGCTTCATTGGGAACAAACTTAGGCTCTGTAGTCATAATTGTGTTTCCTTCCGCAGACTGTGGAAGCTCATCCTGAGTTCTGGTTTTTACATAATCATTTTTTATATTGGGTATAACCAGTTTTTCCATAAAATTTTTGATGAAAGTAGACTTACCTGTTCTTACAGGTCCTACCACACCTATGTAAATATCCCCGTCTGTACGTTTGGATATCTCCTTATATATATCGAAACTGTTCATAATTAACCTCCATATTAATTCTTACACTATAATATGAGTCAATTGTTTTTTTTATGACCAAAGCCCTTGTTATTTTTTCACAAAATTTAAACAAATAAATTGTACATATCTTCCAATATATTTTATTTTTTTAAATTAATGTTTATTTTATGTTAAATTTGTATATTTTTATAGTCAATTTACACAATTAATTTATAGTATATTAAATGTTTTTATGATTTTTTTACATTTTATTACTTTAAAAAATATATTTGACAAAAATTCAAAATCAAGTTATTATAGACTTGTAAGAAAATAAAAGCCCCCAGGGGCTTAATTTAAAGGGAGGTAGTTTAAATGAAATCATTAAATATTAAGTTAGACTCAATCGACAAGGTAAAGGATTTTGTTAATACAATCAATACTTTTGACGGTGATTTTGATTTAGCTTCAAGCAGATACGTTGTAGATGCAAAGTCTATTATGGGTATCTTCTCATTAGACGTTAGCACAACTCTTCGTCTTGATGTTCATGATGATGACGAATTTGATGCTGTTAAGTCTGCTTTAAGCAGCTATATAGTTGAATAATCATTAGATTTATGCCCCGCAGACCTGCGGGGATTTTTTCTTTTAATCAATAACTTTTTAAATGTCCTTAAAAAAACCGGCTCCGCCGTGTAAATTACTCTTATTCGGTTCACAATAAAAAAATCCGGCTTAACACCATACTGCCTTGTCGGATTTCTTATTTACACTATTTATTTTCTCTTGGGATTTTTTGGAAACCAGCCCTTTTCAACTCTCTTTTCCTGTTCAAAAAGCTCCTTTATGCTCCACAGAAAACTGATCCCCACAACAGCCATACATGCACTTAAAACAATATTTTCAAAAAACAACGCCGCTAAAATAAAAGCAATACCCAGAACAGCAAACACAGGCCATATTTTACTGCTAAAATAGTATTCAGCCTTTATTACAACAGGATGAAACAGCCCTATGCACAAAAAGGCAACTATCCCTATAAAAACGCCGCTGAAATACATAAAATTACCTCCTTGCCATAATGTAAAAAAATTGTACATCAAGCACAAAACATATGTAAAATATCACATACTCATTGACATCATTCAAAAAATTATATATAATTAACAAACACAAGACCACTCTATATACTAAATATAATAATACTTAGGAGAAATTATGGCTAAAAACTCACAAAATGATAAAGACAGAATAAAAGAATATTTAGATAAAGAAACTACACCGGAAAACAAACCTGTAAAATCAGTTTCTAAATTTACTCTTGCTGTGATTTTATTTATAGTTGTTATATTACTGGGAGTATGTATGGCATTATCCATAGTTTTGGTACAAAATATGATTGTTTCATAACTTCAAACAGCATATGTTCATATGCATATGCTGTTTTATTTTTTCAAAAATCATTGGAGTTGAATTTTTATTATAAAAATTTTTCAAGTTTCTCTACATCCTCTTTTGCTGTAGCCCAGCTTGTAGCAAACCTTACCACAGTAGATCTCTCATCGTACTTTTCCCAGAAACCAAAGGACACATTGTTTTTAAGCTCCCTTATCTTTTCATCCTCCATAATTATAAATATCTGATTTGTAGGTGAATTTATGTAAAACCTGTAGCCTTTCTCAGCAAAAATTCTTTTAATTTCATTCGCCCTTAAAATAGCATTTTCCGCTATTTTAAAATACAGATCATCGGTAAAGAGAGTATCAAACTGAACTCCGAGAAGCCAGCCCTTTGCAAGCAATGCACCTTTCTGCTTTATCATTGTAAAGAAATGAGGTATTGATCCCTTATTTGGTATAACAACAGCCTCTCCGAACATTGCCCCCACCTTTGTGCCGCCTATGTAAAAAATATCACAGTTGTGAGCAAGATATTCAAGTGTAACATCATTTTCTTCCGCCATAATTCCGTAGCCAAGCCTTGCACCGTCTACATATAATGGTATGCCGTATTCAATACATATATTATGAATTTCACTAAGCTCACCTGCACTGTAGAGAGTACCATACTCAGTAGGGAAAGATATATACACCATTCCCGGATAAACCATATGTTCATTGTTTTCATCGCTAAAAAAGTTCTTAAGATAATTTTCTAAATCTTCACCGGCAATTTTACCATCTTTATTTTTTATTGTCATAACTTTGTGTCCTGAATTTTCTATAGCTCCTGCTTCATGGGTATTTATATGCCCGCTGTCTGCTGCAACAACTCCTTCATAATTTTTAAGCAGAGCTGAGATAACCGTCGAATTGGTCTGTGTTCCTCCCGTCATAAAGTACACTTCTCCCTCACTAAGTCCGCAGGCTTTCAATATTTTCTCTTCAGCACTTTTACAGTATCTGTCTGTTCCATATCCTCTATTCTTTTCCATATTGATTTCAGCAAGCCTTTTAAGTATCTCAGAACAGCAGCCCTCCATATAATCACAGTCGAAATAAAGCATAATTTCCTCCTAAAAAAATCAATTTTCATAAAATATAGTCAAAATTCAAAATCTATAAAAAATTAAAATATCCTCAATTCATTAAAAACCAAGGTTTATATACAAATGATTTTACCATAAATTTATTAAATATAGAAGACCTTAATATTTTTATTTCAAAACAACATAAAAAGGCATACCACCCTGACAAAAGCGGTATACCCTTTATAAAACACAAAACAATTAATATCTGACGTTTTAACACCCTACGGCATTAGTTTTTTTCCCTTATTTCAATCAGTTCTTCAATATCCTTCTTTATTCCTTCCTCATCATCGGATATTTCCCTGCTGTACTCAATGATCCAATTGGCATTAGGTGTAAGTTTTTTTGCTTCTCTTATAAAGGAGCTAAAGTCAATGGTTCCATCGTGAATTCTGCAATGGCTGTCATGAACACCGTCGTTATTGTGCAGATGATAGGCCACAATACTGTCTTTCAGCTCATTTATAACATAGTTTAAATCCCATCCGTTAGCATTTGCATGTCCAATGTCAATAAGCACCTTATATTTTTCCTTTTTGCAAAGTTCTATAAACTCCTCCATATCAAGGAGCATATTTCCCCTGTCCATAACTCCGGCATTTTCTACAACAACGGTAATATTAAAAGGATGGAACATCTCTTCAAGCTCCCTGAAATTTTTACATGAAGTTTCAATCATTTTTTCCTTTTTACCCTTTAATACCACACAGTTGTTATGATGAAATACAAAGTGTCCTGCTTTAAGCAATTTGCAGTATTCAAGAGTTTTTTCAGCCATTTTCATAGTTCTTTTATACTCAATACTGCCTTTTTCTGCTGAATGTTCTGCTCCGTAATAAGGTCCATGGAAAGCTATAGGTCTGCTTTTTAAACGTGGCAATATATTTTTTAGCTCCTCTTCATACTTCTCACTATGGAAAAGGGGAAACACTTCAACTCCCACCTGTGCATATGCGTCAAGATAAGAATTTAATTTATAAAGTTCTCCAATGTCATACATATTTGTACTTATACGTATTTCCATACTATGCCTCCTTTTTAAAACTGTTCGGAAGCTCAGACTTTGTATTGGTAATTTCCTTAGGATACCCTATTGATTTTTCGCTTTTCCTGTCAAAAATATGTATTTTCTCAAAGTCTGCACTTATATATATTTTTTCTCCCGGAGCCGGCACACTTCCTTCTGTAACTGTTATTAACTCATTTGGATCTCCTTCCACCTGAACATATACACCATAGCTGTTGCCGTAATCTTCAACATACTTAACAATTCCGTCTATTGAATGTTCCCTCTTCTCTCTTGTTAAAATAACATGTTCCGGACGTATGCCCAAATACAGCTCATTGCTCTTGTTAGCCTCAACCTGCCTGTTCCACATTTCCGGAAGCTTAATTCCCTGCTTTCCTATAAACAGTTTCCCCTCACTGTAATTTACATCTACTATATTCATTGAAGGCGAACCTATAAACTTAGCACAAAAAACGCTTGCAGGTCTGTTATATACATTATTGGGAGTATCTACCATTTCCATTTTACCATTATTCATAACAGCAACTCTCTGACCTACAGTCATAGCCTCAATCTGATCGTGTGTTACATATACAAGAGTCTGATTGTATATTTCGTGTATTCTGACCAGCATTTTTCTTGCACGCAGTCTTAACTGTGCATCTAGGTTTGAAAGAGGCTCGTCCAAAAGGAAATAGTTGGACTGCTTCACAACCGCCCTTGCCAAAGCCACCCTCTGACGCTGTCCTCCGGACAGTTCTTTTGGTTTTCTTCCCTCCAGCCCGTCAAGTTCAAGCATTTTTATAACCTCTTTAAGACGTTTTTCTATTTCCTTTTCATCTGTTTTATTTGCTTTTAAGCCGTAAATTATATTTTGCCTTACAGTCATATGAGGAAACAACGCATAGTTTTGAAATACCATTGAAACTCCTCTCTCTCCGCATGGTATATTATTTACAACTCTGCCGCCCATATATAAATTACCTGACGTAAGATTTTCAAGTCCCGCTATCATTCTAAGTGTTGTTGACTTTCCACAGCCTGACGCACCTAAAAGAATAAGCCTTTCGCCCTCACGTATCTCCATATTCAATTTCTTAACTATGGCATTTTTATCGTATACCTTAGTAACATTTTCAAATACAATATTGTTCATAACTTCCTCCCGTTTTATCCTTTAATGCCGGACATAGCAAA